>NZ_JBITDI010000001.1:0-385406 GCF_044454005.1 Nocardia sp. NPDC051570
GCCTAGGGGCACCCGCCACCCAGGGACTCGCCGCCGGCAAGGTCGCATCAGTCCACGAGCTGATCTCGATGCCATTACTTCGTCCTCGATACAGCGGAGGTGCAGCACGACCGATAGGCCGTCACGCTGGGCTTTCAGCATCACAGCGAAGATGCAATCCAACAGATCGACACCTCGCCGTGAAGACTGCGAAATTGGTTGACTCGCAATAACTCTCGTACATCTGTATCGAGAAGCTCTTCCCGATGCGATAGGGGTTGCGGAGAGGCCGCAGCCTCGGGACCACACCGACCGCAACCACCGCCGAAGATGCGGCCACACAGGACCCTCCCCATGGATCGCCAGCCGATTGCCACAACCTCCAACCGCATGGCGGACGACCTTCCCGGCGCCGAACCACCGCTCGCCAGGTGACGGGGTCAGCGGGCCTTACCTTCCCGATCGGGCGGTTCGGATAATCGCAGGACGTCCCTGATTCCGCGCATCGCTGCGGCCCCGCGCGGGATCCGAGTCACGGGCTCTGCGCGTGCGCCGGCGCTGCGACCGATCGTCACCGCAGAGCAGGCGGGCCAGGGCGCGAATGACTTCTGAACGGTCGCGCAGAGGTACACCTTTGAGGGCGTAGATGCAGATCGCGACCTTGGCCGCGGCTGCCGATACCACCGTGATTCCCGTCGTGATCGCGGCGACGGTCGCGAGCTCCATGGTTGAACCGAGTTCTCGTCGAGTGCGCTGGCTGTTGGTTTTCCACCAAATGGAGACCCCCGAGTTGGTCTTTCCGCCCGCAACGGTACGCCGCCAGTCATTGACATACAGGCTCAGGCCGTCCCACAAGTTGGCGGGCGTCGGCGCGGCACGGTGACCCTGGCCGCCGCACACCCCGGTCAAGGTCCTGGCAGTAATACTGATCTCCCCATCCGGAGGCGACGGTTACTGGAGCAGTGGCACAAACTGGACTGCGAGATCACCAACGCTGCTGCCGTGCTGAACCGCCACGGGTAAGGGACCGGCTCCGATCCGGGCCGGTTCGCGCGGCCGTAGGGAACGCGCGAATGACCATGCCTCATCATCTGCTCACCAGCACCGAACCCGCAGTGCTACATCGCAACCGCGACCAATGTCGACCGCAGTCGAAATCACCGCCTGCGCCTGCGGATTCCTGCTCGGCGGATAGCTCAGCGCACTGGCCTGGGCTCCGACCATCGAGAAGACACGCGGAGGGCTACCTCGGCTTGCCTTGAGGGTCCCGTCGAGGAATCCCCCGCCGCGCTAAGACAGCACTTATCGTGTCCGCCACAACACCGAAACGCGCTCCAACCCGGGCAAGAGACTCCCCGCCCTGATACCCGGCCACCGCCTCGTCGGTCTCCTCCTCGGACAATCGACGCGGCGAGCGCACGGCCGCTCCCCCGGCGCGAAGGATGCCAAGAACCGTTCCCCAACCCAACCGATGTTCAACAACAAGCTGATTGACGGTGCTACCCGCCTCATAGTGGGCAACAATCGCTGCCCGATGCTCCTCCGTTAGACGCCCCCGCACCGCACGCGGCGTCGACACCGCGCCCCTCCCTCCACCTTTCCTACGTCAGCCGCAGTTCTTTGCCAGAGCGCCTCCAGCGCGGCAGTAAGGGTGCCCTGGTTCGAATAACTTCGCATTAGGTCCACCAGCTGTCACAATTGAAACCCGACTTCGATAACCAGCTGACCGCGTGATAACCGCAGTTCATCGCTGTTCCCATGTTCGATGCGCCCGGCCGGAGGCACGAACCTGCGACCGCTCCGTCGGCAGGGCGACAATGCCGATCGGACAGGCAGGAGCGATGCCGGGCTGTCGAGGACAGTGATAGGTATCGAGATTCGGTCACAAAAATCTCGGGCTGGCATCGAATTCGGGGGTCAGATTCCGGTGTCTATAGGTGAAGGCACATTGCCGCCCTGCCACCGGGCGGTCGCTGACACGATCTGTGGAGGGCCGATGAACGACACGACAGCGAATCCCAACCGAACAGGAGACCTCGAATCCGCTCCGGGAGAGCGGAATTCCACGTCGATACCGAATGTTGCCGACTCGCTATCCGATGACATGTACTGGGAACATGCCGACCAACAACAGCACGCAACCAACCGTTCAATCGACGACCATCTCACAGTGATCCCGCCTGGTAAGCCACCGAGACTGACACCACCGGCGGCAGCCGCGCTGATGCGGCTGATCCGCCACGTCGCCGATACCCAGGCCAACGACCATAACAACGAGCAGGAGGCTGCATGATCAGATTCGCATTCGCCGGACGGGTCTCGACCGAGGATCAGCAAGACCCCGAATCATCGCGAAATTGGCAGCTCGCACGCGCGCGGTCCCTGATAGCCGCCCACGGCGAGATCGTGACCGAGTTCTTCGACGCAGGCCAGTCACGCTCTATCCCCTGGAAGCGCAGACCACAGGCCTCGCAACTGCTCGAACATCTGAAAGAACCCAGCCGAGGTTTCGACGCTGTCGTCATCGGCGAACCGCAACGCGCCTTCTACGGCAACCAATTCGGGCTGACCTTCCCAGTCTTCGTACACTACGGCGTGCAACTTTGGGTCCCAGAAGTCGGCGGCCCGATCGATCCCGAATCCGAAGCGCACGACCTGATCATGTCCGTGTTCGGTGGAATGTCGAAGGGCGAACGCAATCGAATCAGGATCCGCGTCCGCGCCGCGATGGCCGCCCAAGCCCAAGTCGAGGGCCGCTACCTCGGCGGCCGCCCACCCTACGGATACCGACTCACCGACGCCGGACCCCACCCCCACCCAGGCAAAGCCGCCGACGGTAAGCGTCTACACGCACTCGAACCCGACCCCACCACCGCACCGATCGTGAAACGGATCTTCACCGAATACCTGACCGGCGTCGGGATTTACGCGATCGCACAACGACTCACACAAGCCGGTATCGCGTGCCCTTCAGCCCACGACCGAGCACGTAACCCGCACCGCAGCGGCGTCGCCTGGTCCAAAAGCGCGGTACGCGCAATCCTCGGAAACCCCCGCTACACCGGATATCAAGTGTGGAACCGCCAGCGAAAACAAGAGTCACTCATCGATGTCGACAACGTCGCACTCGGACACCAGACCAGACTGAGGTGGAACCCCAAGGGCGACTGGCTGTTTTCCGATCACCGGGCCCACGAACCACTCGTCACCAGACACACCTTCGAGCAGACCCAGCAACGTCTATCCTCGCAAGGGCCGAAATCCACCGGACGCACAACCACCCGTCGACAGCATAGCTACGCGTTCAAAAGTCTTGTCTTCCACGAAACGTGCGGACGCCGAATGCAAGGCAACTGGAACCACGGCACCCCGCACTACCATTGCCGATACCCCTCCGAGTACGCCACCGCCAACGACATCGACCACCCCGTGACAGTCTACGTACGAGAAGACCGCCTCATCGGCCCCATCGACGTCTGGCTAGCCGACGTATTCCACCCCGACAGAATCGACCACACACTCTCGACTCTCCAAGCCGCACAACACGACAACGCCCCCGCACTCGACTCCGCACGACGCTCGCTCGCCGAATACGACCGCAAACTCGCCCGTCACCGAGCAGCATTGGAAGCCGGCGCAGACCCAGCCCTCGTTGCCGGTTGGACCCGAGAGGTACAACAACAGCGCGAATCAGCCATCAGCCAGATCGCCGCGCTCGAAACACAGTCCGCAGTCCACACCCGCATGACCCGCAACGAGATCCAGGAACTCGTTGGATCCCTGGGCGGACTGCTGACAGTACTGAAACGCGCTGACCCAGCCGACAAGCTGGAGATCTACCGAGAACTCGGACTGAAACTGACCTACAACCACAGAAATCACACGGTGACAGCTGAAGCTGCCCCCGTGTGCGTAGTGTCTGTGTCCGGAGGGGGACTTGAACCCCCACGCCCTTATCGGGCACTAGCACCTCAAGCTAGCGCGTCTGCCATTCCGCCACCCGGACCGGTGGTGCTCAGCAAGGTTATCGGATCCGTCCGCGAGGGCCAAATCACGGGGGTACGTGGTGGTCTGCGGGCGTGTTTGCTGAGCGCCGCCAGCAAACAGCGTCAGTTCTTCAGGGCCTCGAGCAGGGCGGCCCGCTGACGGGAGCCCAGGCCGCCGATGCGGCGGTCGACGGGGATGTCGGCCTCGTCCATGAGCTTGGCGGCCTTGACCGGCCCGATGCCCGGGAGCGCCTTGATGACGGCCGCGACCTTGGTCTTCTTGACCAGGTCTTCCTTATCGGCGCGCTTGAGCACTTCGGCCATCGAGACCTTGCCCTTGCGGACCTGCTCGATCAGTTCCGACCGGGCCTTGCGGACCGCGGCCGCCTTGGCCAGCGCTGCTGAGCGTTGCTCGGCGGTCATGGTGGGAAGTGCCATGTCTACAACCTTTCACTCGTTCGCTGGAACCTCAACGGCACCGATTGAACATCGCCGAAGCGCGGGTTGCGGTTCGACACGCCGCAAGAAAAACCGAGGTCGCGAGCACGGGACCCGGATGGGGCGCCCGGTATGCGGGTGATTTGCCGGGCTCATCGGCGGGCGACGCGGGCGATCTTGGTGGTCGGAACGGTTGCCGACCGGCCGATCGGCCGCGACAGTGGGTTCCGGTGCCGTGGTGAAATCGACCGCGGTCCGACTCGAATGACGTAGAAGGAGACGAAGTGCGCTTCGGCATATTCATCCCGCAGGGGTGGCGGCTCGACCTGGTCGGCATCGACCCGTCGGCGCAGTGGGCGGTGATGCGTGATCTGGCGCAGCGGGCCGACGCGAACGACGCGTGGGAGTCGCTGTGGGTCTACGACCACTTCCACACCGTTCCGGTGCCCACCGAGGAGGCCACCCACGAGGCGTGGACGCTGATGGCGGCATTCGCGGCGACCACCTCGCGGGTGCGGCTGGGGCAGATGTGTACCGCGATGGCCTACCGCAATCCGGCCTATCTCGCGAAGGTGGCGGCCACGACCGACATCATCTCCGGCGGTCGGGTGGAGATGGGCATCGGCGCGGGCTGGTACGAACACGAGTGGCGGGCCTACGGGTACGGATTCCCTTCGGCCGGTGAGCGTTTGGGGCGCCTCGACGAGGGCGTGCAGATCTTCCGTCAGGCCTGGACCACCGGTGAGGCCACGCTCGACGGGAAGTACTATCAGCTCGACGGTGCGATCGTGCGCCCACTTCCGTTGCAGGAGGGCGGCATTCCGATCTGGGTCGCCGGCGGCGGCGAGCGCAAGACGCTGCGGATCGCGGCGCAGTACGCGCGATACACGAACTTCACCGGCCAACCGGATGAGTTCGTGCGCAAGTCCGACATTCTGCGCGAGCATTGCGTCGAACTCGGCACCGATTTCGACGCGATCGTCCGCAGCGCCAACTTCAACGTGGTCATCGCCGCCACCGAGGCCGAGGTCGAGGATCGGCTGGCCGCGCTGCAGGACCGTCTGACCGCCGTCGCCGGGGTCGATCCGGCGAAGTCGTTCGTCGACGATATGTTCCGCGCCTCCCAGGGCGTCGGCACGCCCGCGCAGATCGTCGAAAGGCTCACGCGCCTGCGCGATCTCGGCCTCGGCTACGCGATCACCAACTTCCCCGAGGCCGCCTACGACACCTCCGGCATCGAGTTGTTCGAACGCGAGGTGATCCCGGCCCTGCGCTGATCGCCGAGCACCACGACCGCCTCGGTGAACCTCGCGACCATCTCCGAACTCGCCGGGCCACTCCGGTCCCGCGAAGCCGAGATACCGAGCGGGATTCGTGCCGAGGCGGTCGGCGTGGGCGAGTACGGCGACAGGACGCAGTGCCGGATGGAAGAATCGGACCGGTCGGTGGCGAAAGGAGTCGGTATGCGGCTGCGAGGGAATCTGATCGGGATCGCGCTGATCGCCGCGCTCGCGGCCGGATGCGGATCCTCCGCCGAGCCGACGCCGCCGCGCAGGCCCGGCGACCTGCTCGCGCAGCGGCCGCTGGCCCTGACCGATCCGACGCTGTCCGCGGCCGGGCAGGCGACCTATCTGCGCTACCTGTCCACCGCACCCGACGATTCGCCGATCGAGGTGTCCGGCGCGGTCTTCCTGCCCACCGGCCCGGCGCCCGAAAAGGGCTGGCCGGTAGTGGCTTTCGCACATGGCACCTCCGGCGTGGCGCGGCAGTGTGCCCCGACCGACTCCCCCGACCTGTTCCAGAGCGCCGACGCCGTGGCGCAGTTGCTGGCCGAGCACACCGCGGTGGTGATGACGAACTATCAGGGCCTCGACGGGCCGGGGACCTCGCCGTATCTGGATGGTCCGGCGCTGGGCCACGATGTGCTCGACGCGGTCCGCGCGGCGTACCGGGCCGGGCTGCCGCTGGGCGATCGGACGGTGCTGTACGGCATCTCGCAGGGCGGCCGGGCCGCGGAGTGGGCGTCGGAGACCGCGAAAGACTATGCGCCCGAACTGAATATCGTCGGCACCGTCCTAGTCAACCCCGCCCTGCGGCTGGACGTGGGGACGCAGATCGACGCGGGCGCCCTCAGCCGCGACCAGTACCTGGTGCTGCCGTACATCCTGGCGGGCCTGCGTTACCACCACCCCGAGTACACCGACGACCGTGTCCTGCACGGCAATCTGCTCGCCGCCGCACCGCGCCTGGCCGACAACTGCACGGGCCAGCTGACCCAGGCCGACGTCAACGTGGGCACGACGGCGACCCCGGATCAGGTCCGCTTCGTCGACGACAGCGCCCGCGCGACCTTCACCGATTACATCTCCGCCACGAATCTCCCTCGCCGCGCGACCGCCGTCCCGACGCTCGTCCTGCGCGCCGACCACGACGTCCTGGTGAATACGGCCTGGTCGAACGCCGCGGTGGCCGAGATGTGCCGCCTCGGAATTCCGGTGCGCGACACCGTCCTTCCGGGCGACCACGGCGGTTTCACCGCGGGCGGGGACGGCTGGAAGCCCTGGCTGGCCGACCGGTTCGCGGATCGGCCCGCGTCGCCCGCGACGTGCTGACTACCAGAAGCTCGGCGTAAGACCCCACACCGCGAACTCCTCCTCCACGTAGCCGCGCAGCGCCTCGCGGGTCGGGAAGCGGTCGGGATCGGCGGCGGTCACCGCGAGCGTGACGGTCTCGCCGTCGCTGGACCACGACATGTTCAGCCCCACCTCGGTGGTGCGGAAGAATTCGGTGTCCGCGGCCCGGATCACCGGCCGCATCAGCACCGCGGCCGCCGCGACGCCGTCCAGCGTCGCCACCGACTGCGCGGTCTCACCGAGGTTGGTGCACAGGCAGATCGGCGCCTTGGAGGTCCGCACGAATCGGCGCGCCACGAAATCCGGGATCACCATCTGCACCGGCTGCAGATGCTGCACCGCCGGGGTGGTCGCGGGATCGCCGTAGGAGGAGATGGCCTTCTTCGTCGCGGCCCGGATGTGGCCGAGGTCGGCGAGTTCACCCTTGCGATAGGGCACGCTGATCGGCACGCCGGTGGTGGCGTTGCCGCGCGGATCGTCGGGCCCGCGCAGCGAACGCGGAATATCGACCCGCACCTCGTGTCCGTCGTCGATGCGCCCGCAGCGCCCCAGCACGCCGACCGCGGTGCCCAGCATCAGCCCGTTGGCGGTGCCCGAATATGCGGCGGCTACCGAATTCCATTGCGCCAGAGGCACGTTCACCACCATTTCGGTGGGCTGAAACTGCTCCGGCAGATCCAGGCGCGGCTCCTGCGGGCGGTCCTGGCGGGCCGGTTCGGCGATATCGCGGGCCCGATAGGCCTTGCCGATCCCGACCGCGATCGCCCGCAACTGTCCGGCGGCATCTGCCAGATCCGTCCGCCAGCGCCCGCGCACCGGCACCTCGCCGACCAGTCGCCCGCTGCCGTCGGCGCGGGCGGCGGGCGCGCCCTGGGCGATGCGCGCCAGCGCGTCCTGGACGGCGAAGATGACCGCGCCACCGTCGGCCCCGACGTGCGAGGTGACCAGCGACAGCAGCGTGCCGCCGGCGCTCGGCGCGGCCGACAGCCGCCACAGCCGCCCGACCGCCGGATCGAATCCGGCATCGGTCTGCGCCGACAGCCAATCCACGATGGCCTCGGCGGGCACCGGATCGTCCTGCCAGTCCAGCGGAATCGACGCCGTCGCCGCCGCCCAGTACGGCCGCGCGAACGGCATCCGGGTCGGCACCACGCGCCGGGCCAGGAATCCCTGTGCCAGCTGCGCGTGGAACGCCTCCAGCACGGCCCGATCCAGCGGCTGGTCGAAACGCCAGGCCAGCTGGTTCACCAGCACCGAGCCGAACAGCCGGTGCACCTTCCAGAACAGATCGTCGTCAGCGGTGAGTCGATTGACAGCCATTGCGCCACGTACCTTTCCAAGCAATTCAGCGGGATCGCAGCGCCCGCGTCGTGATCGGCGCGAATACCAGCGCGACCACCAGCGCGCCCAGCACCGACCACGCGGCATCGGATCCGAAGCGGCCGTCGTCGGCGAGGGTGCGCACCGCCGACACCAGATGCGAGACCGGGTTGATATCGGAGACGTGCCGCAGCCAGGCCGGCATGGCCGCGGCGGGCACCAGGGCATTGGAGGCGAAGGTGAACAGCATCACGATCAGCGCCGACATGCCCTGTACCGCGGAGGGTTTCGACAGCGAGACCCCGACCGCGGCGAAGATCCAGCTCAACGCCGCGGTCACGCACACCACCAGCACCGCCCCGCCGATCAGTCCGAGCGGATGCGCGGGCCGGTATCCCATCGCGAAGCCGACGACTACGACCGTCGTCGCGGCAATGGCGTAGCGGGTGACCGCGGCGGTCAGCGCGCCGACGATCGGCGCGAGGCGCGCCATCGGCATGGCCGCGAACCGATCCTGCACACCCGAGCGAATGTCCTCGCACAGTTGCACACCCGTGGCGACCGAGGCGGTCAGCACGATCTGCACCAGCACACCGGGGATGAGGGTGGGCAGATAGGCGTGCACGCTGCCCGCGATGGCGGTGCCGAAGATGTTGCCGAACAACACCGGTCCTACGATCGGCAGCAGTGCGGCGTCGTAGAGCAGCTGCGGGCTGCGTTTGAAGGTCAGCAGTCCACGCAGCGCCATGATCATCGATTGCCGTGCGGCCGTGGCCGGTCCGATGCGGGTGATCCGCGGGCGGCGATCGATGCGTTGTGCCCGTGGCGGATCCAGGGTCACCGTCGCCATCACGCCACCCCCTCGTGATCGATGCCGCCGGTCAGGGCGAGGAACACCTCGTAGAGGTCGGGCCGGTCCACCCCGAATCTGCGCAGCCGCACCCCGGCGCGGCGCAGTTCCTCGAGAACCTTGGTGGCCCCGTCGATATCGGTCAGCGGCACCGACAGCGTGCCGCCCTCGGGCGCGACCCGTGCGGTGGCGCCGGTGACCCGTTCGGCGATCGTCATCGCGGCGAGCAGTCGCGCGGGATCGGCGAGCTCGAGGCGCAGAACCTCCTCGCCCACCGAGGATTTCAATTCATCAGCGGTGCCCTCGGCGACGATGACGCCGCGATCGATCACCGCGATCCGGTCGGCCAGTACATCGGCCTCCTCCAGATACTGGGTGGTCAGCAGGATCGTGACCCCGCCCGCGACCAATGTGCGGACCGTATCCCACATCTGGCGGCGGGTGTGCGGGTCCAGTCCGGTGGTCGGCTCGTCGAGAAAGATCAAGGGCGGCAACGTGATCAGCGTCGCCGCCAGGTCGAGTCGCCGGCGCATGCCGCCGGACAGGGTGCCGGCCGGGCGCCGGGCGGCCGCGGTCAGTTCGAACTGGTCGAGCAGTTCCTCGGCGCGGCGGAAGGCGGCGCGGCGCGACAGACCCAGCAGCTGGCCGAAGATGCGCAGATTCTCCTCCGCGGACAGATTCTCATCGACCGAGGCGTACTGCCCGGTCAGTCCGATCATCGAGCGCACGGCCGTCGCGTCGCGCGCCACGTCGTGGCCGAAGATCAGGGCGCTGCCGCGGGTGGGACGCAGCAGGGTGGACAGCAGGCGCACGGTCGTGGTCTTGCCCGCGCCGTTGGGACCCAGCAGCGCGAACACCGTCCCGCTCGGGACGTGCAGATCGATCTCGTCGACGGCGGTGAAGGAGCCGAAGGACCTCCCCAAACCCCGTGCCTCGATGGCTGTTTCGGTGGTCACGAGAACCTCCTGTCCACGGTGAACGGCACCGCCGGGCGCAGGCCCGCGCCGAGCATCGCGACGATATCGGCGGTGCGGGCCACGCCGTCGTGGCGGAATTCGGCGGCGAAGCCGGCGGCGCGCCGGGCGACGATCTCGCTGTCGGCGCGCAGCAGCGCCCGCTCCAGCCGTGCCGCCGTCAGTCGCGAAAACGGCAGCGCCGCACCGACTTCCAGCTGTTGAAGCCGCTGTCCCCAATACGGCTGGTCGGCCAGGAACGAGCACACCACCTGCGGCACCCCGGCCCGCAGCGCCGCGGCGGTGGTGCCCGCGCCGCCGTGGTGGATGGCCACCGCGCAGCGCGGCAGTACGGTCGAGTGATCGACCGACCGCACGATCGCGAGCTCAGCGGTGAATCCGGTCTCGACCGCGTTCGAGCCGGTCACGAACAGCAGTCGACGGCCCAGGCGGCGGCAGGCCGCACGCAACAACTCGATCGTGGCCGCGCCGTCGCCGACGGGCATGGAGCCGAATCCGGCATAGACCGGCGGTCCCCCGGCGGCCAGCCAATCCGACAGCCGCGCGTCGATCCGGTCGGTCACCGCGGGCGGAACCAGGAAGCCGACGAACGGGTGGTCCACGCCCCATTCGGTATCGAGCCCGCCGAACAGCCGCTCATCGTAGGCCTGGATGGCGATCCGGGCCGGACATCCGAGTCCCAGTGTCGTCCTGCGTAATTCGGCGACGTCGGGGGCCAGCGCCCAGGTGCGGGCGCGGGCGACTGCCCGCCAGCCCGCCCGGTTGAGCGATCCGGGCAGGCGCGTGCCGAACGGGGCGGGCACGATCGGCACCGAGCGGCTGGGCCGGATCGGGAAGTAGTGCATCGCCGCGAACGGTGCGCGCACGGCGGCGGCCACGCCCTCGGCGACCTCCTCATTGGCCATGGCGCCGATCACCACATCGGCACCATCGGCCAGCGGCAGCAGATCCCGCGCCGCCTCGCCGAAGCCCTGGCGGTTGAGTTCGCGCAGCGCCCGCAACCGGGCGCGCGGCCCGCCCCGGCCGCGGCGTTGCAGCTGAGCGCGCAGCAATGTGTCGGTGTCCAGACCGAACGGCCTTGCGGGAACACCGTATTCGGTGGCGAAATCCACGAGATTCGGTGATACCGCCAGTGTCACCTCGTGGCCGCGGCGGGTCAGCTCGCGGGCGAGCAGCACGCCCGGTTGCGCGTCACCGCGACTACCCCCGAAGGCCAGCAGGGCCCTCATACGCCCACTCCGCGCGTCAGCGCGCGGCCGGGTCGATAGTTGCCGGTCGTGGCGATCTCGACCAGGGTGGCGCGCAGCCGCTCGGCATAGCCGCTCAGCCGTTCCCAGGCCACCGGCACATCCGGAGCGCCGATGCTCACGAAGTACTCGGTATCGTTGCGCCCCAACCAGATCGACAGCGTGGAGGTGGTGCCGTCGGCGGTGAAAATCCGGGTGTCCGCGCCCGGCGCCTGCTGCGCGGAGGCGCGCCGCAGATCCAGCAGGGTGACGAAACTCGGTTCCCGCGTGATCAATTCGGCGCCGCGGCCGGACCGCAGCACCCGCGCGATCGCGCCCTGCGCGGGCAGTCGCGACATCAGCCGGCCCCGGTCCAGCGCCGCCTTGGCCGCGGGCAGCACACCGGTGAAATCCGGTGTGCCCGCCACGGCGAAGGAGACCGGGACGAAGTTGCAGTACCAGCCCTGTCCGGTGGCGAAGCGCTCCCCGAAGCGGGTGCCGACCACGTTGAGGGTCCAGTACCGGTCGCGTCCGGTCAGCTCGTAATCGGTGAGCGCGAGCGCGGTGAACAACGCCGCCGACAGCGATGTGCCCGAATTCTCCAGCACCGCATCGAAACCGCGGGCGAGCTCGCCGTCGAGCAGGATACGGCTGCGGATGCGGCGGGGATACCGCCGTCCCGGTTCGGTGCCCAGGTCCAGCACCGACACCGGTATCCGATAGTCCGTCTCGGCCAGCGCCCGATCCCAGTGCGGATACAGCTCGTCGGCGAGTGCGTCCGTGGCGCGGTCGTATTCGCAGGCGGCGTAGTCGACATTGGATCCGCCGGGCGCGGGCCAGCGCGGCGGGCGATCGGAGACCGCCGCCTGATACCGCTCGGACAGTTCCAGCGCCGCGAGCGCCTGCGACATGCCGTCGCTGAGCGCATGATCGGCGATGAACACCAGCGCGAATCCGTCGGTGCCCGGTACGGCCGCGAAGGCCGCGGGCGGCCAATCGAACGGCGAGGCGGCGCGTTCGAAGTAGTGCCGCAGCACATCCGTCCACCCATCACCCTCGGCGTCGCCGTCGAGCGCGGTCGCCTCGAATTCGACCGTGGCCGGATCGACCACATGCCGCACGAATCCGTCCTCGGCGGGCTCGAACCAGGTGCGCAGACCGTCGTGGGCGCGCACGAATTCGGTGACCGCGTCCACCACCGCGGTGAGGTCCAGCGGGCCCGAAACATGGGTCACCACACCGAGATATGGCGCGTGTTCGGGATCGCCGACGGCGGCGCGCAGATGATCCAACTGCAGAAATCCGGGCGGCACCGGGGAGGCCACCGCGCCGACCGCCGCGATCCGGGCCGCGGCAGTGGGCCGCACCACGATCGGCCGTGCGCTCACCCGCAGCGTCTCGTCCGATCCCCCGGTACGCATCAGGCCGCCCCTTGGCTGGCCACCACCATCAGCGCGGGCGCGAGCTCGGCCGTGGCGGCCTCGCCGAATTCCCGCAGGATGGCGGTGAATTCATCGATGAAGCGCTGCAGCACGGCGGCGGAATAGCCGGCCGGGAACCGCGCCGAGATGTTGAGCCCCTCGGCCGCGCGCACGACCCAGAAGTACACCTCATCGGTGGAATAGGAGTCCGCCCGCAGCGCGCGCCCGCGCAGACCCGCGATGATCTCGTTGTCGGGCAGGCGACGGATATCGACATACGACACCGCGAACCGCGGCCGGTCCCGCACCTCGAGCAGTTCGAAGATGCGGTCGGCGGGGGCCAGCGTGGCCGGCTTGGCCGCGCGCAGCGCGCCGTCGGTGGCGACGAGCGCGTCGCGGTAGTTCGCGCCGCCGGGGACCGGGATCGCCAGCGGGACGATGTTGACGAACCAGCCCATCGACTCGGCCCAGCACTTGTGCGGGCGGGTGGCCACCGGCATGATCGTGCGGAATTCCGCGGTGCCCGACAGTCGGCACGACGCCAGGGCCAGCGCCGCGAAGACCGCGGTGGTGGGCCGGTGGCCCAGTGCCGAGGCGGCCTCCTCGGTGGCCCCGATCTCGGCGTCGGTGAGCAGCCACCGCGACACACTGGTCTGCGGCTGGCCCGCGGTGTCCTCGACCGCCGCGATCGGCGGCGCGAACCGGGGGAACCGGCCCTCGGAGGCCGACAAGAAGTTGCGCCACACCTCGGTGGGCGCGCACTCCGTGGTCAGTGCGGCCGCGGCCTGGCGTTCCACCAGCGCGTAATCGGCCGGGCTGGCGAAGGTGTCGGAATGCGGCAAGCTGGTGCCGTCGAGCAGCGCGCGATACAGGGCACGCAGTTCGGTGACGATGAGCACCTGGCTGTAGGCGTCCATCACCGAATGGTCGGCGCCGACCAGCACGGTGAAGTTGTGGGTATCGCGGTGTTCGACCGTGGCGATCACCACGTGCGGCCAGACCAGCGGCGAGAGCCGCTCTTCCAGCGTGTCGCGCAGGTAGTCGTTGAGTTCGGCCGAGGCACTGACCTCGGACACCCGCTCGTGCACGATGTCCACGTCCAGCGCCGCGCAGGTCAGGCGGCCGATGCCGGATTCGGTGGGTGCGACGGTGGTGCGCAGTCCCTCGTGGCGGGCATGCCACGCCCACACCAGATCACGCACGGAACGGGCGTCGAAGGGGGCGTCCATCTCGAAGATCGTGCCGATCCAGCGGCCGCGGCCGGGGCGCGGATCGGTGGCGTCGAAATTGCGATGGTAGTTCTCGTGGACGCACGTCAGCGGGCGTTCGTCCGCTTTCCATTCGGTGCCGGGTGCGCGGACCGCGCTCCACAGCGTGAGGGTTCCGGGCCGGATATCGAAATGCGAAAGGATCGTGTATTCCATTGTTCCCTCATTGGACCTTGCAATGCCTGCGCGTGCGATGAAGCGAGCACGCAAGAATATGCGCTGAAAGTTTTTGTCGGGGATTGCGAGTCAGCGCTGACCGGCGGTCCGCCACCTGCTGTTTCGAGGGGTCGGTCGGGGGCGACCTCGAGAGTCCGGTGGCGACAGGTTCACTGTACGACAGGGTACGAGCGAGTGAAAAGCGTGTTCACCATCACAGTACTTCCGAGTAGAAGTATCTGTCGAGTATGTAAATAGCGCGTGAACGACACTTTTCCGAGACTCGCTAGTCAAGGATATGACTCAGGGTACACAAAAGGTCCGACCACACCGGTTGACGGTACAACTCACAATGGTGTTGTTCCACCAACCACCCAGGTCGAACCTGTGCACCTTGTTGCAAACCCGGCCCGCGGAGAGCGGAGAGAATTACTCCGGTTTTGCAAATCGAGAAAAGTAATCCGATTTATATCGGCCGATATGCCCGAATTCCTCGGGCGGGCGGACCCGCGGGC
The DNA here is from genome assembly GCF_044454005.1 of Nocardia sp. NPDC051570. NCBI lineage: Bacteria > Bacillati > Actinomycetota > Actinomycetes > Mycobacteriales > Nocardiaceae > Nocardia > Nocardia sp. NPDC051570. Next base: position 14,767 of record NZ_JBITDI010000001.1, read on the forward strand.
GGATCATCGAGCGGACGATACGCCGCGCTTCATGGCCGGACGCGGCGAATAGACGCCAATGGCCGGACCGACCCCGCGTCGGTCCGGCCACTCGGATATCGGTCAGGCCGGGTCACCGAACCAGCGGCGCAGCGCGTCCCCGAGTCCGGCGGTCTCCCCCGTATCCGCCGCCCAGGCCACGATGGCGTCGGGGCGGAGCAGCAATGCCGAGAGATCGCGCGGCTGAAAGGATTTCGCGGTGAGCGTGCGGACCCGGTCCGACCAGGGCTCGGCGCATTCGCGCAGCGCGGCCGAATCGGCCAGATCCACCAGCACCGCCCGGCCGTCGACGAGATGTTCGCCGAGCCGGGTGCCGTCGGACAGCTCGATATCCGGGGCGGACGCGCCGGTCAGCGGGTGACCGTCGCCGAGGTCGTAGCGATGCAGCATCCCGCCGAGCTTCTGGTGGACCATGTTCGCGCCGTCACGGGTGGCCAGCAGCTGTTCGGTCACCCGGCGCATCGCGCGGCTGTGCGCATCGGTCCGCATGATCGCCACCTGGGCCCGGGTCCATTCCAGCACCCACGCACCGATCGGATGCCGTTCGGCGGTATAGGAATCCAGCAGTCCGGCCGGGGCCCGGCCCGCGACGACCGCGGCCAGCTTCCAGCCCAGATTCATCGCATCGCCGATGCCGAGGTTGAGACCCTGTCCGCCGAAGGGTGAGTGCACGTGGGCCGAATCACCCGCGAGCAGCACGCGACCCCGGCGGTAGTCGGTGGCCTGGCGGGTGTTGTCGGTGAAGCGGGTCGCCGAACGCACCGCGGTGATCTCGACCGGAACGCCCGAGACGTTGCGCAGGCTCGCCTGCAGTTCGGCGGCGGTGATCGGGGCGTCGCGATCGGCGGGCGGGCCGTCGAGTTCGACGGTCAGGATCCGGCCCGGCGTCGGGCCGTGGGCGTAGATGCCGATGTCGGTGGTGTGCCAGCCGCCCGGCAGGTTCTCCGCGCCGGACATCTCCACCACGGCCTGATGCCCGGTGATCAGCGGTTCCACGCCCGGGAACTCGAATCCGGCGAGCTTGCGCACGATGCTGCGGCCGCCGTCACAGCCGACCAGCCAGCCGGCGCGGATCACGGTGTCGCCCAGCCAGATCGTGACGCAGTCGCTGTCGTCGGTGAATCCGGTGAGCTCGGTCCCGCGCCGCACCCGGACATCCAGTTCCGCCGCGCGGGCCGCCAGGATCGACTCGATGTCCTGCTGGGTGATGAAGATGGCGTGGTCGACCGGACCCCGATCGGCGGAGTCGGGACCCCGCTCGATCAGCTCGCCGTCCACGAAGATCCCGGCGAAATGTCCGACCGGTCCCTTCTTCTTACCCAGCCCGGCGGGATCGACCGCGGCCTTCAGGGAATCGGCGACCTGCGCCACCCGCAGAGACGAATGGCGCTCGACCTCGGGCAGCAGCCCGCGCCGGTAGAAGGCTTCCGCGGCGGACACATTGATGCCCCCGGCCTTGAGCGTCTGATCGGGTTCGCGCAGCCGCTCGACCACCAGCACGTCCACCCCCGCCAGCCGCAGCTCGCAGGCGAGCATCAGTCCCACCGGTCCGGCCCCGGCCACCACCACATCGAATGTCTCGGTCATGACTCGACTGTGCCGGGGGCCGATTGCGTGCCCCTTGCACCCTCCTTGCACGGATTGCCACACCGGCGGCCGCGGCAATCCGGCATCGGGTGCAAATCGGTCGACCGAATTCCGGTGTGCGGGTTCACCGTCCGTATTTCCTGGCAAATACCCGTTCGTTCAGCGGTTTTTCCGCGCCGCGAGTACTACCGTATGGCCGAATCCTTCCCGACAGCCGCGGCGAAAGGCGGGCACGATGACCGGCACGTCCCCGTACGGCGTGCAGGACGAGACGCTCGTGCCGCTGGCCGAGCGCTATGTCAGCGCCGAACCGGTCGACTGGCGCGGTGACGCGGTCTATCCGATGTACTGTGCGCCGCTGGGACCGGATCCGACCATGATCTCGCTGCGCCTGTGTTCGGCCGCGCCGCCGGAGGGCTTGCTGGGCTTGGGAATCGGGCTGTCGGTGCTGGGCGGGCATGTCGCCCTCGGCGGGCGGCGGCTGCACGGGGTCGATGTGTGGACCGACGCCATGGCCCCGGGCATCGAGCTGGAGGTGCAGGCGGCCGGACCGGACGCGTCGGTCACCCTGACCCCGGTGTGGATGGACACCGCCGGCGCCACCGAATCCTGGACCGGTAACTACGGCATGCTCATCGACAGCACGCCCGGGCACGCGCCGATGCTGCACTGCAGCACCGGCATCGGGCCGGCCGACTTCGCCGAACTGGTGGTCCAGGTCGAGGTCACCGCCTCCCCCACCGACGAAAGCCGTTATCGCGGTGCGCTCTACGACCTCGGGGTCGCGATGCACGGGCGCGGGGATCTGGAACAGGCCTGCGTGCTGTGGACCCAGGCCGCCGATTTCGGACATGCGGGCGCCGCCTACGACCTCGGCGTGGTCCGCTATCGCCGCGGCGAACTGTACGAGGCCGAACACTGGTGGCGCGCCGCGGCCGACAGCGGCGATGTGCGCGCGATGGCCGGGCTCGCCGAAGTGCTCGAGCGCCGGGGCAATCCGAGCGAGGCCCGAGAATGGCGGGCCTGCGCCAGCGGTATGCAGCGCGCCTGAGCGCCCTCAGGCGCTGCCCAGCGCAGGCCAGAACCCGACCAGTAGCCGCCCGCCGAACACCAGGGCGGCCAGCGCCCCCGCACCGAACAGCAGCACCCAGAACAGACCCGGCACACGGGTGAGATAGGCCAGCTGATCGGCGTCGGAGCCGTCGCCGCGCATATGCACGCGCTGCAATTCCGCGATCGTGCGCAACCCACCGAACAGCAGGAACCAGGCCACCGCATAGCCGAAGACGCTCTGCTGCACGGCCGTGCCGAACCACGACACCCCGAACACCACCGCGCCGGAGCACACCACCGCCAGCAATCCGAACAGGTTGCGCACCATCACCAGCAGGGCCACCAGCGCCACCACCACGACCCACAGCATCACGGTCAGCCGGCCCGCGGCCAGCAGCGCCGCACAGCCCAGACCCAGCGCCGAGGGTGCCGGATATCCGGCCATGGTGGTCAGAATCATGCCCAGCCCGTAGGGCTTTCCGCGCGAGACCGTCACCCCCGAGGTGTCCGAATGCAATCGGATACTGCGCAGCGTGCGCCCGGTCAGCACCGCCACCACCGCATGTCCGGTCTCGTGCGCGATCGTCACCACGGTCCGCAGGATCCGCCACAGCGGGGTGTACGCCACGGCCACCAGCGCCACACCCGCCGTCGCGAGCACCACCCACATCGGCGGCTGCGCCGAGACCTGGGTCAATCGATCGGTCACCGACGAGATCGCTTCCGCCGCACTCATGGGCCCGACCCTATCCGGCCGCCTTGTACTTTCGCAGATACAGACCTGTGAGGGAGGTGGGGTGGGTGAGCAGTGCGGCGGGCGTACCGGTGCAGACGATCTCACCACCGTTCTTACCGCCGTCGGGCCCGAGGTCGATCACCCAATCGGCGTGGGCGACCACATCGAGGTTGTGTTCGATGACGATGACCGTATTGCCGCGATCGACCAGTGCGTCCAAAAGGGCCAGCAGGGTGTCCACATCGGACATGTGCAGGCCGGTGGTGGGCTCGTCCAGGACATACACCGAACCGGTGCGCTGCAGCTGGGTGGCGAGTTTGATGCGCTGGCGCTCGCCGCCGGACAGGGTGCTCATGGCCTGGCCCAGCGTCAGATACGGCAGGCCGACCTCGATCATGGTCCGCAGCTTGGCATGCAGCGCCCGCTCCGCGAAGAACTCCACGGCCTGTTCGGCGGGCAGCTCGAGCACGTCGGCGATCGACTTGCCGCGCAACCGATGTGCCAGCACCTGTTCGGAGAAGCGGCGTCCCTCACACGATTCGCAGTGCGTGGTCACCGGATCCATATAGGCGATCTCGGTGATGATCACCCCGCGGCCCTCGCAGGCCGGGCACGCGCCCGCGGAATTGAAGCTGAACAGCCCGGCGGGCTGTCCGCTCGCCTTGGCGAACAGCTTGCGAATGGTGTCCATCAGGCCGAGGTAGGTGGCCGGGGTCGAGCGTGAGGAGGCGGCGATCGCGGATTGGTCGACGAAGATCGCCTCGGGATGGCGCGGCACGAATTCGTCGCGGATCAGGCTGGATTTACCGGATCCGGCCACGCCCGTGACGGCGGTCAGCACGCCGGTGGGAATCGCGACCGTGACATTCTTCAGGTTGTGCGCGCTCGCGCCGGAGATCACCAATTCACCCGTGCCGCTACGAAAGCGGTCCTTCACCCGGAATGGCCGGCGCAGCCCGTGACCGGTGGGTGTGTCGGCGCGGCACAGCTCGTCGAAGGTTCCGGTGAACACGATCTCGCCGCCGTGCGTGCCCGCGCGCGGTCCGACATCGACGATATGGTCGGCGATCTGGATGACATCGGGGTCGTGCTCGACGACCAGCACGGTATTCCCCTTGTCCCGCAGCGCCGTCAGCATCGTATTGAGCCGCCCGACATCGCGGGGATGCAGTCCGACGCTGGGTTCGTCGAAGATGTAGGTCATTCCGACCAGCGTCGAACCCAGATGCGTGATCATCTTCAGCCGCTGGCCCTCACCGCCGGACAGTGTCGAGGTCGCACGGTCCAGGCTCAGATAGCCCAGTCCGATATCGGCGACCCGGGCCAGGGCCGTGCGGGTGGCCTCGGCCAGCCCGCGCGCGGCCGGATCGTCGATCTCGGCGACGACCGCGATCAGATCGGTGATCTGCAGCCGCGTCCATTCGGCGATATTGCGGCCGCCGATGCGGGTCGCCAAGGCCTCGGGTTTGAGCCGGGCGCCCGCGCAGGCCGGGCAGACGCCCTCGGTGAGGAAGCGCTGTACCTGTTCGCGGGTCTTCTCCGACAGGCCACTGGTATCGCGTTTGACCCGGGTGCGGGTGAACTTGTCCACCAGCCCTTCGTAATTCGCCTTGACGGTGCCCTTGGCGAAGGTCACCTCCACGGTTCCGCCGCTGCCGTGCAGCAATTCCCGCCATTCCTCGGGGCTGTATTCCGCGAGTTTCTTCTCGATATCGAAACGCCCTGAATTGGCATACAGCTGCCAGTCGAAGCTGCCGACGGTATGACCGGGCAGCAGAATCGCGCCCTCGCCCAGCGATTTCGAGCGGTCCAGGATTCGATCCTCGGCCACCCGCAATGTCACGCCGAGCCCGTCGCATTCGGCGCACATGCCCTGCGGGGTGTTGAACGAATAGTCGTAGACCAATCCGGTGGAATCGGATCCGAAGCGGGCGAACAGCGCTCGGATCATCGAATAGATATCGGTCATGGTGCCGACCGTGGACCGCGGGCCGCCGCCGACCGGTTGCTGATCGATGATGACCGCCGCGGCGAGATTATCGATGGCCTCGGCATGCGGGCGTTCGTAGCGCGGCAGGAAGTTCACCACGAACGGTGGCAGCGTCGCATACAGCTGCCGTTGCGATTCCACCGCGATGGTGTCGAACACGATCGAGGATTTGCCCGAACCGGATACACCCGTGAACACGGTGATCTTGTTCTTCGGAATATCGAGGGAGACGTTGCGCAGGTTGTGCTCACGAGCGCCGCGGACGCGGATCGGATCGGCAGGGGCATCAGACATGTCGATCACTGTGCCAGAGCGACCCCGGGAAATGCGGGCGCAATTGTGATGCACATCACAATCATGCAGACTGGCTATGTCAGGGTTTCCCTGGAGGTGTCCACCCGCGCCGACCCTCTAGGCTGGCGGCACGGACTGCCGGGATCGGCCCGGCATCCGGATCCACGAGGAGACGCTTCGATGACGCCCACCCGCTGGCCCGCCGCGACCGCTGCCGGATTGGCCGTCGCCGCAACGCTTCTCGCCGGCTGCACCGATGTCCAGCGCGCGCTGAACAAGGGCGGCGACACCCCGTGCAGCGAATACGTCAAGCAGGACCAGGACACTAAGCGGATGACGGTCACCAAGTTCGTCAAACAGCAGACCAACGATCAGCACGAACCCGCGGGCACCACCGTCGACGCGACCATGGTCGCGGTCGATTTCCTGTGCGGCACCCAGCGCAATGCCGACACTCCGATCAAGAACGCCGATATCGCGGGGATCTTCTTCAACAAGTAGGCCGTAGCGGAGAGCCCTTGCCAAACGGAACGTCGCTCCGTATCGTTATCGGAGCGACGTTCCGTTTGACTGTGCTCCGGAGCGGACGCCCGACAACCAAGCCGCACAGGGCAATTCACGCACCGCCGCACTGGAGAGATACACCTCATGCATTACCGCACCTTGGGCCGCACCGGAGTTCAGGTCAGCTCCCTCGTACTCGGCGCGATGAACTTCGGCGCCCTCGGCCACACCACCCAGGACGAGGCCACCGCCATCGTCGATGCCGCCCTGGAGGCGGGCATCAATCTGATCGATACCGCCGACCGATACAGCAACGGTGAATCCGAGGAGATCGTCGGCAAGGCCATCGCCGGGCGCCGCGACGATATCGTGCTGGCCACCAAGGCGACCCTGCCGATGGGCGAGGAACGCAATCATCAGGGCAGTTCGCGCCGCTGGCTGATCACCGAACTCGACAACAGCCTGCGTCGCCTCGATGTCGACCATGTCGATCTCTATCAGATCCATCGGTGGGACCCGACCACCAGCGACGAGGAGACGCTCTCGGCGCTGACCGATCTGCAGCGCGCCGGCAAGATCCGCTACTTCGGCTCCTCGACCTTCCCGGCGTACCGCATCGTGGCGGCCCAGTGGGCCGCCCGCGAACAACACCTGAGCCGGTACGTCACCGAACAGCCCAGCTATTCGATCCTGCAGCGCGGCATCGAAACTCACGTCCTGCCCGTGACCGAGCAGTACGGGCTCGGCGTGCTCGCCTGGAGCCCGCTGGCCTCGGGCTGGCTGTCGGGCGCGGTGCGCGAAGGCCGCGAAATCACCACCAGCCGTTCGAAACTCATGCCGGCGCGCTTCGATACCACGATCGCGGCCAACCGGGCCCGGCTCGACGCGGTCGAGCGGCTGGCCAAGGTCGCCGAGCAGGCCGGGCTGACGATGATCCAGCTCGCACTCGGATTCGTCACCGCGCATCCGGGCGTCACCAGCGCGATCATCGGTCCCCGCACACTCGATCACCTGAACTCTCAGCTCGCCGCGGCGGACACCGTGCTCACCGCCGATGTGCTCGATGCGATCGACGCCATCGTCGCGCCCGGCACCGACCTCGCCCCAGACGAGAAGTCCGACACCCCGCCCGCCCTGCTCGACCCGGCGCTGCGCCGCCGCTGAAGGAGGTATCTCCTCGACCGCGCCAGTGGCCCGCGCCCAGCCCGCGGGAATCGGCCCCGCGCGACCGGCGGGTAGGCAATGATGGAGAAGCGCAGGGACTTCCCGGACTACTAGGTTGATTGCGATGCCGCAGATTCGCACCCTGTCCCAGCGGCGGGCCGCGCTGGAACAGGAATGGGCCCGTTGGGCGGCCACGCATGCCGCCCTGCCCGGCGACACCCTGTTGCGCACCGAGGTCGTGCAATCGTGGCAGCGCTCGCTGCCGACCGTCGATCCGGGCTGCGTCGCCGCACCCGCCGACGACGCCGAAATCGGTGCGCGCTGGGCACATTCGCCGCTGCGCGGTCCGATCACCGAACTGGCCGACGAATTGCGGTCCATCACCGATGATTCCGGATTCGTCGCCGCGGTCACCGATGAGCGGGGCACCATCCTGTGGTCGTGTGGCGGCCGGGTGATGCGCCGGCGCGCGGAGGCGGTCAACTTCGCGCCCGGCGGTCGCTGGGACGAAACGCATATGGGCACCAACGCGTTATCGCTGGCCCTGCGCACCGGCGAACCGAGCATGGTGTTCTCGGCCGAACATCTGGTCGCCGCCCTGCACGGCTGGGTGTGCTATTGCGCGCCCATCCACGCCCCCGACGGGCGGCAGCTGGGCGTGCTGGACCTGTCGACCACCTGGGACCGCTCGCATCCGCTGGCGATGTCCACCGTGCGGGCGCTGGTCTCGGCGATCGAATCGCGGCTGCCCGCCGAACCCTGCGGCGGCGCGACCGAACTGCGTCTGGACTGTCTCGGCGCGGCAACCCTCATCCGCCGCGGCGTCCCGATTCGCCTGCGGCCCAGGCAGATCGAGATCCTCACCCTGCTCGCGCTGGAACCCGACGGCTACACCCCGCAGCGGTTACAGGCCGCGGTCTACGGCGACCGCCCGGTCTCGGCGGCCACCCTCAAGGCCGATGTATCCCACCTGCGCCGCGCCACCGGCGGCGATATCACCAGCCGCCACTATCTGCTGACCCGGCCGATCTCCTGCGATGCGGTGGAACTGCTCGCGGCGATCGCGGCCGGGGACGTCGCGACCGCGCTGCGGCTGTATCGCGGCCCGCTGCTGCCGGATTCGGATACCCCGGGCATCGTCGAATGGCGGGAGTATCTGATGGTCGGCCTGCGCACCGCCGTCCTGAGCCGCGCGAACCCCACGCAGCTGGTCGAATTCGGGGCCCGCTGCCCCGCTGACACCGAGGTCCACGAGCGCGCGTTACGCCTGCTCGCGCCCGATGATCCGCGCCGCGCCCTGGTGGCCGCGCGGCTGCACAGCGCCCTGCGCTGAGCCGCCAACCCGCCGCCAACCCGATCGGTCCATAGTGACGCCCGTCACCACGGATCCTCGAACGGGAGTCAGCCATGATCTACGCCAAACCCGGTACCGACGGCAGCATCGTCGAATTCGCCCGGCGCTACGACAACTTCATCGGCGGCGACTGGAAGGCCCCCGTCGAGGGCAGATACTTCGAGAATCCCTCCCCCGTCGACGGCGAAACCTTCTGCGAGGTCGCCCGATCCACCGCGGCCGATATCGACCTCGCGCTCGACGCCGCGCATGCGGCCGCCGACGCCTGGGGCGCGACCTCGGCCACCGAGCGGGCCAATCTCCTCAACAAGATCGCCGATCGGATCGAGGCCAATCTCGAGCGTCTGTCCGTCGCCGAGACCTGGGAGAACGGCAAGCCGGTGCGTGAGGCCCTCGCGGCCGATATTCCGTGGGCGGCGGACCATTTCCGCTACTTCGCCGGTGTGATCCGCGCGCAGGAGGGCGGCATCTCCCAGATCGATGCCGATACCGTCGCCTATCACTTCCACGAGCCGCTGGGCGTGGTCGGGCAGATCATTCCGTGGAACTTCCCGATCCTGATGGCGACCTGGAAGCTCGCACCCGCGCTGGCGGCGGGCAACTGCGTGGTGATCAAACCCGCCGAGCAGACACCGGCCTCGCTGCTGCTGGTGATGGAACTGATCGCCGATCTGCTCCCGGCCGGAGTCGTCAACGTGGTCAACGGGTTCGGGGTCGAGGCCGGTAAACCGCTGGCGTCCAGCCCGCGGGTGGCCAAGGTCGCCTTCACCGGCGAGACCACCACCGGGCGGCTGATCATGCAGTACGCCAGCGAGAACATCATCCCGGTCACGCTGGAACTGGGCGGTAAGAGCCCCAACATCTTCCTGTCCGATGTGACCGCCGCCGACGACGAATTCCTCGACAAGGCGGTGGAGGGTTTCGTGATGTTCGCGCTGAATCAGGGCGAGGTGTGCACGTGTCCCTCACGCGCACTGATCCATTCGTCGATCTACGACGATTTCATGGCCCGCTGCATCGAGCGCACTCGAGCCATCGTCGGCGGAAATCCGCTCGATACCGCCACCATGATCGGCGCGCAGGCCAGCAACGATCAGTACGAGAAGATCATGTCCTATATCGATATCGGTCGTAAGGAGGGCGCGAAGATCCTCACCGGCGGTGCGATGCGCAAGGTCGACGAATTCCCCAACGGCTACTACATCGAGCCCACGATCTTCGAAGGGCGCAACGATATGCGCATCTTCCAGGAGGAGATCTTCGGACCGGTGGTGTCGGTGACCAAGTTCGACAACGTGGACGAGGCATTGACGATCGCCAACGACACCCTCTACGGGCTCGGCGCGGGCGTATGGACCCGGGATATGAACACCGCCTATCGGATGGGCAGGGCGATCAAGGCCGGTCGGGTGTGGACCAATTGCTTTCACCTCTATCCCGCGCATGCCGCCTTCGGTGGTTACAAGAAGTCCGGCATCGGCCGCGAGAATCACGCCATGATGCTCGATCACTACCAGCAGACCAAGAATCTGTTGGTCAGCTACTCACCGCAGAAGCTCGGATTGTTCTGATGTCTCCCTCTACAGACGGGACCCGGCCCGTGCCTTCCTCTACAGACGGGACCCGGCCCGCTTGTGGCCGGGTAGGCATCACCGAGGACGCCGCCCGGCTGCTCGGCCAGATCGTCGAACGGCACGGGCCGGTGATGTTCCATCAATCCGGCGGATGCTGCGACGGCAGCTCGCCGATGTGTTATCCGCGCGGCGAATTCCGGGTCGGTGCGGCCGATGTGCTGCTGGGTGATCTGCCGGACGAGACGCCGTTCTGGATGAGCGCGGATCAGTTCGAATACTGGCGGCACACCCATCTCACGGTGGACGTGGTTCCCGGCCGCGGCAGCGGCTTTTCGCTCGAGGCGCCCGAGGGTGTGCGATTCCTGATCCGCTCGCGGCTGCTCACCGACGACGAGGTCGATCGACTCGACGCGCATCCGCCGCGCACGGGTGCGGATCCAGGGGGCTGAGGCCGGTTTCCGCGGGACTCCCGCGGCCGCTAGCCTCGAACCATGTCCGTCCCTCGGGTGCGTCTGGTCACCGCCGCGGTGGTGATGCTCATCGCCGCGGCGGGGTGTGCCGATTCCGGTTCCACCCCCTCCCGCGCCACAACCTCCGGCGCGGCCGAACCCCCTGCGACACACCAGATCCGGGTGACCAGCAGCGCGGTCGCCGACGGCGCCCGGCTCGCCGACGAATACACCTGCGTGAACGCGGGTCAGACGCTCCCGCTGTCGTGGACCACGCCCCCGGAGACCGCCCGATTCGCGCTCATCGTCGACGATCCGGATGCCCCGGGTGGACTGTTCACCCACTGGGTCGTCATCGATATACCCGCCACCACCACCGACATCCCCGAGGGTGGCGCCCCCGACGGCGGCACGGTCCTGCGCAACAGCACCGACCGCATCGCCTACTACGCCCCCTGCCCGCCCCCGGGCACCGGCGTCCACCACTACCGATTCACCGTCTACGCCCTCTCCCACCGGGTATCCCTGCCGCCGGAAACCCCACCCGATCGGGCGCGAATCACCATCGAGCAGAACGCGATCGCCCAGGGCGCCCTGACCGCCACCTACGGTCGCTGACTCACCACACGGGCGCGGCGGTGTTCTTGTACCGTCGGAGATCGGCGGTATCTGGTGAGTCGGAGGTGCGCGCATGGTGTCGAGGACGAGGATCGGATGGGTGCGGGGGCCGGTCGCGGGGATCGCGGCGGTGCTGGCGGTCGCGGTCGTTCCCGGGCTCGCGCGGGCGGCGGCCGATACGCCGGATGGGCTCGAATTCTATTCCGCGCCAGCCGATTCGATTCCCGGCGCGCACGGTTCGGCGATCCGGACGCGGCCGGTGACCGGTGATCCCGGGATCCCCGGTACGCGCAATCGACTCGTGCTGTACCGCTCGGTGGATACGCACGGCACTCCGGTGGCGGTCTCGGGCACACTCGCCGTCCCGGAAGGTCCAGCGCCCCAAGGCGGATGGCCGCTGATCTCCTGGGCGCACGGGACGACCAGAGTCGCCGATGTTCGCTCGCCTCGTTCCTGCCCCTGCTGATCCGCGGCGTGCTGGGCGCCTCCTTCGGCGACACGCTCGCCTGGGTGAACGCTCGCTTCGGTCGCTGACCCTGCTCAGCGCCCCGGCAGGAATCGCATGCCGCGGGTGATCGCCATCAGGAGCGGCTGCCACTTGTCCTGCGGAATGCCCCACGGCGCATCGAGATTCAGGAAGCGCGTGACGACCACGGTCTGCGGTTCGGTGAACTTCAGCAGACCGTCCGGACCGTGGCGGCGGCCGACACCGGAGATGCCCATGCCGCCCATCGGGGCGCCCGTGCTGCCCCAGGCCGGTGCGTAACCCTCGTCGACACAGACGGTTCCGGCGTGCAGGCGTTCGGCGATGCGCTCGCCCTCGGCCTTGCTCCCGGCCCAGACGCTGGCGTTGAGCCCGTATGCGGTGTCGTTGGCGCGGGTGATGGCCTCCTCGACATCGGCGACCGGATAGATGGACACCAGCGGGCCGAAGGTCTCGTCGCGGCCGCATTCCATCTCGTCGGTCACCTCCGACAGCACGGTCGGCTCGAAGAACAGCGGGCCGATATCCGGTCGCGCGTTACCGCCCGCGAGCACCTTGGCGCCCTTGGAGGTGGCATCGGCGACATGTTTGGTGACGGTCTCGAGCTGCGCCTCGGAGATCAGGCTGCCGATATCGGCCGAATAGTCGTAGGCCACACCGAGTTTCGCGGCTTTGACCACCTTGACGAACTTCTCGGTGAACGCATCGGCCACGGCCCGCTCCACATACAGCCGCTCGATCGAGATGCACAGCTGCCCGGCGTTGGAGAAACACGCGCGCACCGCGGCCTTGGCGGCCTTGTCCAGATTCGCGCCGCGGGTGACGATCATCGGATTCTTGCCGCCGAGCTCGGCGGAGAAGCCGATCAGCCGACGACCGCACTGTTCGGCCAGGGTGCGGCCGGTCGCGGAGGAGCCGGTGAACATCATGTAGTCGCAGGCCTGCACGATGGCCGTGCCGACGACACCGCCCGGACCCGGCACCACCTGCAGCAGATCCTTCGGCAACCCCGCCTGCCACAGCAGCTCGACATGGGCCAGCGACGAATACGGCGTCTGGCTGTCCGGCTTGACCACCACGGCATTACCCGCCAGCAGCGCCGGAATCGAATCACCGATCGACAACAGCATCGGATAGTTCCACGGGGCGATCACCCCGACGACACCCTTGGGCTGGCTGCGCACCGCGGCCCGGTTGAGGATCGGGAACGCGCCGGCCACCTTGTGCGGGGACAGGAGCTGCGGGGTGACGCGGGCGAAGTAGCGGGCGGCGAAGATCAGTCCCATGACCTCCTCCTGCGCCGCCCACCGCGCCTTACCGGTCTCGGCTTGGATGACGTCCATGAGGTATTCGCGGTTGTCCACGATCAGCGCCCGATAGCGCTCGAACACCTCGGCGCGCTCCCGCGCCGACCGTGCGCCCCACTCCGGTTGCGCCGCACGGGCTCTGGCGAAGGCGGCGGTCACATCCGTGGCCGTCCCGACCGGCACCTCACCGAGGGCCCGCCCGGTGAAGACCTCGTTGATCGTGCGGCTCGCATGCTCCTGGCCGTCCTGGACCGCAGCGAACCCCCGCAGTCGCTCGAACACCGCGGCTTCCGGCACCGGCATCGTCGCCTCCTACTTGTGAGTAACCGTGAGATACACCAATCTACCCCGGGCGCCGACCGATTTGGACCCCCGACTGTGAGCGGGTCGGTCGCCGGTGGACGGAATGCGTATATGAACATCGCCGCCGTGCCGGATGAGGTCTGAACTCCCGCTGACCTGGCGATCATCCTGGACGGCAATCGGCGGTGCGTCGCCGAGCGCGGGAGGGAATCCGCTTCCGCACCGCGTGGTCCTTGTCGAGAGCGAATCCGGATCGCCCGGGGCCCGAATTACGAGAAATAGCAGATACCTCGCGGGTGCCGACTACACCACAGTGCGGATGCCCGCCGAGGCCGCCAGCAAACTCTTCGCCCCCGCCCGAATGGCTCCTTCCGTCGAACCCGCCGAGCGCGATTCCGATCGGCGACATCGCCCTCGCGGCGCGGGTCGATATCGTCGAATCATGAGCCGCGGTAACGAGATACGGCCCGCCGCCTCCGCGCCCGGCGGCATCACTACGCCGACCCCGCGCATCCCCGCGACCGTCGGCAGTGGCCTCGGCCAGCAAACCCGCCGACGGATAGTTCAGCGAAGAATGATTGCTGGTCCGGTGTCAAATCCAGTCTCGCTCAATGGGACCGAGTGGCAAACCGTACGTTCAGCAGATATTTTGTGCCGATGCTGAGAGCGAGGCTAGGTATTAGGGCCCGCATTCTCGCGATCGCACTTGTCCCGAGCCTCGCACTGCTCGTGATCGGTGTGGGCGCGGCGGGCGTCTTGGTGCGGGAAGGACAGCATGCCAAGCATTGGGCGTCCATCCTGGAGGGCGCCAATAAACACACCCGCGAGCTGATCGCGTCGGTGGAGCAGGAGCGGCTGCTGTCGTTGTGGGCGCTGTCCGGCGAAGCCGATCCGGTGGCCCTGGGCGCCGCACGGCAGCGCATGGACAACGCGCTGCGCGATATGGCGGGCATCGAGAGTGCCATCCAGGAGTCCGACTCCGACAAGATGGGCCCCGACCTCGGTGGTTTCGATACGCTGAAGAAGCAGCTGCCGCAGTTGCGCGGCGCGGTCGACGCGGGCGTACTGCCGATTCCGGACACCTACGGCGCGTACACCGCGATCCTCAACGGCGTCGAGCTCGGCACCGATATCACCGCCAAGACGGCACCGGATGCCAAGGTCGCCAACGAGCTGGCCCATTCACTGCGCGAACTGCGCGCCATGGATGCCAACTCTCGTGTCGCCGCGCTCACCGCGGCGGCCCTCAGCCCGGCCGGTCTGCCCGGTCCGCTGCAGGCGGAGTACCGCAATCTGGTCGGCTACTACCGCACCGAATTGCCGCTGCTGGCAGGCGATCTCGGCGGCGATCAGGGTCAGCGCATCAAGACCGTCACCGACTCCCCGGCCTGGCAGCAGCTGGCGACGATGGAGGACTTCATCATCCGTCCGCCGGCGGCGGCGGCGAACAAGCCCGCCACGACGGGCACCACGACCACGGGCACCACCGGTGTGGGCACCCCGGCGGCAGCGCCGACGCCCCCGATCGGCACCGCCGAATGGCGTGCCGCCGCCGATCAGGTCAACCGGCAACTGCTCGAGGTGTGGCAGGTCCAGAACGACACCGCCAACCACGTCGCCGTCGTCGACGGCGACCGCACCGCGCGCAACGCGCTGTGGGCGGGCGCGGGCGTGCTCGCACTGTCGGTGCTGGCGTTCGTGCTCTCGCTGTGGCTGGCCAACCGGCTGATCGGCCGCCTCAAGCGGCTGCGCACCGAGACCCTGGCCCTCGCCGAGAAGCGACTGCCCGAGACCATGCGCCGCCTCGGCGAGGGTGAGGACATCGATCCGGAAACCGAAGCGGCACACCTGGATTTCGGCCACGACGAGATCGGTTCGGTGGCCAAGGCGTTCAACCAGGCCCAGACCGCCGCCATCGCGGCCGCGGTCACCGAGGCCCGCACCCGCGAGGGTGTGCGCGCGGTCTTCCTCAACATCGCCCACCGCAGCCAGATGGTGGTGCACCGCCAGCTCGAGATCCTCGACGAGGCCGAGCAGCGGCAGGAGGATCCGGCGCTGCTGGAGATCTTCTTCAAGCTCGACCACCTCGCTACCCGCGAGCGCCGCAACGCCGAGAATCTGATCATTCTCGGTGGCGGTCAGCCGGGCCGACAGTGGCGGCGGCCGGTGCCGTTGGTGGAGCTGGTCCGCAGCTCCGTCGGCGAGACCCTCGACTACGCGCGGGTGCGCACGGCCCGGATGCCGCAGGTGTTCGTCGTCGGTATCGTGGTCGCCGACCTCATCCACCTGCTCGCCGAACTGGTCGACAACGCCACCACCTTCTCCCCGCCGCAGTCGCGGGTGGAGGTCACCGGCAACATCGTCGGCAAGGGTGTGGTCGTCGAGATCAGCGATCAGGGCATGGGTATGCCGGTCGCCGACCTCGAGCGCGCCAACGAAATGCTGCGCAACCCACCGGATTTCGGCGTCGCGACGCTGTCGGCGGATTCGCGCCTGGGCCTGTTCGTCGTCGCCCAGCTGGGCGTGCGGCACGGCATCACGGTGCGGCTGGCCGAATCCGATTACGGCGGGGTCCGCGCGATCGTGCTGATCCCCAGCGCGCTCATCACCACCGATGCGCCGATGGCCGATCATCTGCCCGATCGCACGCCGGCTCGGCGTCCGGAGCCGCCGGCCACCGGTCAGATTCCGGCCGGCCCGGTCTACCAATCGCTGCCCGCGCCAACGGCTTTGGCGACACTGCCGCCGCGGGAACCGGATCCGGAACCCGAACCGCCGCGGCCCGTGCCGCGGCCGGAGCCGCCGCGCTACATACCCGAACCGCGCGGTCCCGAACAGTATCGGCCCGAACCGCGAAACCCCGAGCCGCGCACTCCCGAACCCCGTACTCCAGAGCCGCGCCATCGCGCCACCGAGGAGCGTCCGTCCTACGCCGGCGACGATGCCCGCCCGCCGCTGCCCCGGCGCCGCCGCCAGGCCAGCCTGGCCCCGGAATTGGCGCAGGATCAGCAGCCCGCGGCGGAATCCACGGCGCAGCGCCCACGTTCGGCCGAACAGGCGCGAGATCTGATGTCCGCCATCGAGAATGGCACCCGGCAAGGGCGCCGGTCCCAACCGGAGTCCCATAACGCCACCACACCGGATGAACAGGAAGGCGAAGGTGACCTCTTCCAACGCAGGTGATCTCAACTGGCTGCTCGACGATCTGGTCGACCGCCTGGCGGGTGTGCGCTACGCCGTGGTGCACTCGACCGACGGGCTGCTGCTGGGGCGATCCACCACGATGAGCCGTGAGGACGCCGAGCATTTCGGCGCCATGTCGGCGACGCTGTACGGGTTGGCGCGCAGCGCCGGTAGCCGTTTCGACGGCGGCGGCGTGCGACAGGCGGTGATCGAGCTGGATCGTGCGGTCCTGTTCGTCACCGCGGCCGGGGACAACGCGTGTATCGCGTTGCAGGCGAACGAAAACGCGAACCTCGGTATGGTTGCGTATGAAATGAATCTGACCGTGCAGCGAGTCGGCAGCTACCTGTCGACCGATCCCCGGCACGGTCTGGCTACACAGGTGGAGCACCGATTGTCATGACTCGTTTCGGTCAACCCTGGTTCGACGATCAGGCGGGCCCGCTGGTTCGCCCGTACGCCGTGACGGGTGGCCGCACGATGGGTGCGGGACACGACCTGGACATGCTCACCCTCGTGGTGACCTCGCATCCGGCCCCCACATTGCGGCGCGTGGAACCGGAGTACGCGGAGATCGTGCACCTGTGCCGGGTCCCGCAATCGGTGGCCGAGGTGTCCGCCACCCTGAAACTGCCCCTCGCCGTGACGAAGATCCTCGTCGGTGATCTGATCAGCGAGGGGCATCTGATCTTCCGGGCACCGTTGCGCACCGACGGCCCCGGCGACCTGACCCTGTTGCGAGCTGTGCTCGACGGAATCCGAAAGCTGTAGAACAACCGTGTCTGAAACGACTTCTGCGGCAACCCTGGCCGCCTCGGTGAAGATTCTCATTGCCGGCGGATTCGGTGTCGGCAAGACCACGATGGTCTCCTCCATCAGTGAGATCGCGCCGTTGCGCACCGAGGAGCTGATCACCGAACTGTCCACCGGCGTCGACGATCTGTCCGGCGTGGAGGGCAAGACGACCACCACGGTGGCCCTGGATTTCGGCCGCATCACCATCGATGAGAACTTGGTGCTCTACCTGTTCGGCACCCCCGGACAGGACCGATTCTGGTTCCTGTGGGACGAATTGGCCCGCGGCGCCCTCGGCGCGGTGGTGATCGCCGACACTCGTCGTCTCGAGAACTCCTTCGCCGCCATCGACTTCTTCGAACGCCGCGGCCTGTCCTTCGCGGTCGCGGTCAACTGCTTCGACAACGCGCCGGTCTACACCACCGACGAGGTCCGCGACGCCCTCGACCTGGACCCGCACACCCCGGTCGTCCTCTGCGACGCCCGCGACCGCGCCTCCTGCAAAACGGTCCTCATGACCCTGGTCGAACACCTCATCATCCGAGCGACCTCCTCGGTGGCCTGAGACCCGCGGTCCCCCAACACAATTCGGCACGTGGTGCGACCTCGCACCACGTGCCGTTCGTTGTCGCTCACTGCCGATCGTCCACACCGGACCCGACCGCATCAGTCGCGGGTGAGCTCGAGCAGACCCGCGATGAGCATTTCCAGTGTGCGACCGAACGTTTGGGCGAAGTCGATCCGTGAGGCCGTCAGGCGGGGATCGGCGATGGCCGCGCGGACCGTGGGGGTGGGATTGGCGAAGGGCCAGAGTCCGACGAGGAGCGGGACCGAGGCGTTGACGAGCTCCTCGGCGGCCGAGGCACTCAGCCCGGGTAGACGCGCCGCGATCATCTCGGCCAGCCGGAGCAGGGTGCGGCGGTTGGCGAGCTTGAACTCACGGATCGACTCCGCCGAGACGTTGCGCTCGAGCACCCCCGGGAGCATGCTCCACAGCTCGGCCAGCAGCGGACGCTCGGCCAGTGAGGTGGCCCAGACCCCGGCGACCGCGCGAGCGGTGAGCGGATCGGCCGCCGCGGACAGGCGGTGCTCGAGGTCGTCCAGCCATTCCCGCATCGCGCGCTGCAACACTTCGAGGAACAGCGCCTCGCGCGTCTCGTAGTACCGCACGATCCCCGATTTCGAGCCGCCCAGCCTGCGCGCGATCTCCCGCAGGCTGATATCGGCCGCCGGAAGCTCGCTCAGAAGTTGTTGTGCCGCATCGAGAATGGCCTGTCGACGCAGCTCGCGCTGCTCGGGTCTGCGGGCGCGCTGGAAGGTCGCCGCTGGTTCGGACTCCACGATGCAACTATAACGGTCCACTGGACTCTTGTTAGGAGTCCAGTGGACCGTTATAGTCCGGGGTATGTCCGAACCGTTCATCTTCATCGCCGCCAACAAGGTCCGCCCGGGCAAACTCGCCGACGAACGGCATCGCGCCCCGGGCTGGGCGCGGTTCGTCGACGAGAACGAACCGCGCACGATCGGCTTCCACGAATACCGCAGCGAGGACGGCACCGAGGTGGAGTTCGTCCAGATCCACCCGGATACCGACTCCTTCGAACATCACATGCGGGTGCTCGCCGAGCGCTCCGACCTGTCCTACCGGGAGACCCTGGAGGCGACGACGAGAATCCGGATCTACGGTCGGCCCACCGAGGCGATCCTCGCGATGCTCGCGGAGGCGGCGGGTGCGGGCGTGCCGGTCACCGTCTTCCCCGAACATCTCGGCGGATTCACCCGCGTGCCGAGCTAGGTTGCCGCACAGCCGTTACGAGGCCATCTCGGCGGGGGCCTCGTCGCGGGCGATCAGTCCGGCGTAGTAGCCGTCCGCCGCCAGCAGTTCGCGATGGGTGCCGCGCTCGACGATGCGACCGGAGTCCAGGACGACGATCTGGTCGGCGGCGCGGATCGTGGACAACCGGTGGGCGATGGTGATGGTGGTGCGCCCGGCCGAGAGGGCGTCCAGGGCGTCCTGTACCTCACGCTCGGTGCGGGTGTCCAGGGCGCTGGTCGCCTCGTCCAGCACCATGATCGGCGGATTGCGCAGAATGGCGCGCGCCACCGCCAGGCGCTGCTTCTCGCCGCCGGAGAATCGGTAGCCGCGCTCGCCGACGAGGGTGTCGTAACCGGCGGGCAGGCTCATGATGTGGTCGTGGATGCGCGCGGCCCGCGCGGCCGCATGCAATTCCTCTTCCGTGGCATCGGGTTTGGCGAACCGCAGATTGTCGGCGACCGAGGAGTGGAACAGATAGGTCTCCTGCGAAACGACGCCGACGGCGGCGGACAGATCGGCGAACGACACGTCACGCACGTCGATTCCGTCGATGGTCACCCGCCCCGAGGTGGTGTCGTACAGCCGCGCCACGAGGTATCCGAGTGTCGTCTTGCCCGAACCGGTTTCGCCGACGATCGCCAGGCTGGTCCCGGCGGGAACGGTGATATCGATGTCGCGCAGGACATCTCGCTCGCCCGGTGCGTAGGCGAATCCGACGTGATCGAAACGCACCGCACCGTCGACCGCGGCGACCGGCAGCGGCACGGGGTGGTCGGGTTCCTCGATATCCGGTCGCAGATCCAGATATTCGAAGATCCGGCCGAACAGCGCCATCGAACTCTGCATATCCACGCCGGTGGACAACAGCATGACCGCCGGACGCAGCAGGCTCGTCTGCAGGGTGGTGAAGGCCACCAGCGTGCCGATCGTCACCAGCGGATGTCCCACGGCGACAGTCAATCCCGCCACCCAGTAGATCACCGCGGGCATGGCCGCCATGACGATCTGGATCGTGGACTGACGCCAGCGCCCGGCCATATTCGAGCGGATCTCCAGATCCACCAGCCCGCGCGACTCCCGGGCGAATTCGTCGATCAGCGCCGGTGCGCGACCCATGGTGCGGCCCAGCAGAATTCCGCTGACCGACAGCGATTCCTCGACGATGGCCGACATGCCCGCGAGCTTGTGTTGCCGCTGCACGGTGATCCGGCGGCGCTCGTCGCCGACGCGGCGGCTGATCCAGACGAACAGCGGCAGCATGATCAGCGACACCAGGGTCAGCCGCCAATCCAGCGCGAACATCGCGATGACGGCCGCGACGACGGAGGTGAGGTTCGAGACCAGCGAGGTGGCGGTCGAGGTGACGGTGGACTGCATGCCGCCGATATCGTTGGCGATGCGTGATTGCACCTCGCCGGTGCGAGTAGTGGTGAAGAAGGACAGCGGCATGGATTGCAGCCGCGCGTACACCGCCGACCGCAGATCGTGCATGACGTCCTGGCCGACGGCGGTGGAGATATAGGTCTGCAGCACGCCGAAGACGCTGTTCAACGCGACCACGGCGATCATGCCCGCGGCCAGCAGCGTCAACAGTCCGGTGCGGCCGTGCGGCAGGGCGTCGTCGAAGATGGCACGCACCATGAACGGCGAGGCCAGCGCGGCGATCGAGGACAGGCCGACCAGCGCGGCGACCAGGGACAGTCGCCCGCGATAGGGCCGGAAGAGCCGGAGGATCCGGCGCGGTTGTGGACTTTCGGTCACAGGCGCCTCCTGAGGTGTGAGCTACCCGCTGTAACTGAGCTTGACTCATAATTGTTCCCGTGACAATGAGCTATGCTCAGGATCATGGCGGCCGCACTCGACACCGATCTCCCCGACCTGTTCCTGCGCACGGCCAAGCGGATCCGCCGCAATCAGGTGACTCGCCTGGCACCGCTGGGCCTGACCCCCGCCCAGGCGCGCGCCCTGCGGATCATCGGCCGCGAATCCGAGCCGCCGCATATGTCGGCCCTGGCCGAGCGGCTCGGCATCGTGCCCCGCTCGGCCACCACGGTCGTCGACGCCCTGACCGCCGCGGGACTGGTGACCCGCACCACCGATCCGGCCAATCGCCGTGCGCTGCTGGTGATTCCGACCGAGGCGGGCCGCGCGGTGCTCACCCAGATGGCACAGGCCCGCCGCGCCGCGGCCGAGGAACTGTTCTCGGCCCTGTCCCCCGATCAGCGCGAGACCCTGCGCGGGCTACTGGCCCTGCTCGACACCGACGACTGAGCGGCCCGCTACTCGGTGGTCCGGCCGCTGCCGCCGTCTGGTGCTATCCAGAACGGAATGTCGGGCACATCCGGCTCGGTGTACTGGTCGTCGACGTCCGGGGCCGGGAAGAAGCGGGAGGTGCCGGGCAGTTCCCAGCCGGTCCCCCAGGGCGTCGGTTCCGGTGCGTGGTGCGAACCCGAGTCGTGCGTCTCGCCGGAACCGGTTGTCGCCGTGTCGTCGATAGGCGGCTCGTTCGAATTCGAGGGCGTCACATCGTGTTCCCATTCGGATACCCAGGGGTTCGGCTCGACCGGCAAGTCCGCCACCGGCCTGTTCGTCGGACTTCTCAAATCGGCCGACGACGCCCAGGGATTCGGCTCTTCCGGAATCTCCACCACCGGCCTGTTCACCAGGACGGGCGGCCCACTCGCTTCGATCGGCGCTGCCCACGGGTTCGGCTCGACCGGCAGGTCCACCTGCGGGCGACTCTGCCCCGGCGGCTCCGCGTGCGACACCCACGGATTCG
Source organism: Nocardia sp. NPDC051570 (assembly GCF_044454005.1). NCBI lineage: Bacteria > Bacillati > Actinomycetota > Actinomycetes > Mycobacteriales > Nocardiaceae > Nocardia > Nocardia sp. NPDC051570. Next base: position 36,796 of record NZ_JBITDI010000001.1, read on the forward strand.
GTTCGACCGGCACATCCACCACCGGCCTCGGCCGGATCGGCTCCACCGGGGATGCCCAGGGGTTCGGCTCGTCGAACAAGGGGTGATGCGGGGGCGGGTCGCCGTGCGTCGAAATCTGGTCCTGCACATGATCGTTCGCCGGAACATCGTGCACACTCGCGTTATCCGAGGTGACCTCGCTGCGCGGCCGGGTGTCGGACGGTACCTCGGCGCTGCCATCGGTGTGTGTGGTGCTGGTTCTGCTGAAGGCGTCGGATCCGCCCCGAAAACCGCCGGCGCTGTGGAAGTTCGCCGCGCCCTTCGAGAATCCGGCCGCGCCACCGCCGACCACCCCGGAGGTCATGGTCTGAAAACCCCAGCTGCCCTGCAGATTCGACGCCAGATTGGTGCCGGTGGCCGCGGAGTAGGCCGCCGCGCCCGCGAGCCAGCCCGCGGTGCCGCCGACCATCCCCGACCACGCGCCCGACAGCAGGCCTTTACCGGACTCCGCGGCGAAGCCCTTCCAGCCGGTTTCGGGCACGTGGATCTTGGTGAACAGCTTGGTCAATCCCGTTTCCATGGCATTGCCGAGCGGGCTCGCGCCCAGTGCCCCGGCCGCGGCGGCGCCGGCCGCCGTCACCGCGAGCTGGGTCCCGTCTATCCCCTTGCGATGACCCTGGCCCACCTGGATGCCCTGGATCAACAGGTCCTGTCCGGTGCCCAGCACGGTGCTCACCATCATGTGCCGCACCAGGAAGTTGGCCAGCCGCGTGCCGATCAGTTTCGCCAGGCCCTTCTCGATGGCGCCCAGCGAATACTTGTACGCCGCTTGCAGAATCGCGCGCGCGGTCGCCACGGCGGCCGCCTCCGCCGCGGGCGCGGTCGGCGGGAAGATCCAGGCGAGGAGGATCTCGAACGCCAGCTCGGCCAGCGTGCAGATGATCATGATCTTCATGTACTGGATCTCGGTGCCCATGGATTGCGCGGCATCGCCCATATCGCCGAGCATCGCGGCCATCTGGGCGATCGAGCCGTCGCCCTCGACCAGCTTGCGCAGTGCCGCATCGATCGCCGCGCTCCCGGACCCCTGCGTATAAGCCTCGTTCGCCGTGGTGATCACCGCGTCCAAGGGCCGCAACTGTTCCTTCACGGTCGCGGCGGTCGTGAACCAGTCCTGGGCCAGCGCCCACATCTGATCCTCGTCGCCCTGCGGCCAGGCCGAGCCCGCGATCCAGCCGAGCCATTGCAGTTCGGGCGGCAGGTAGATCGACACCGCGCGGCTTATCGCCGCGTCAGCGTGGCGGCCGAGTAGTCATCGGCGCCGTCGAGATCGTCCGCGGCCGTACGCATATTGGTCGAATACCCGCTCACGGTGGTGACCAGATCACCGAGCCCCTTCAGCACACTGTCGCGGCCGGCGCCGTAGCCGGGATTCTTGCCGTCACCGCCGTAGAACGTGCTGCCGTAACCGTCGTCCGACCACGGTGTTCCGGCCGCGGTCAGGATTCGGCCCAGGCCGGTGTGCGCGGAATCCAACGCAGCACCGATCTGCGCCATCAGCTCGGCGGCCCGACGCAGCTCATCGGACCGCACCTCGACACGCTGTACCACCCGCACCCTCCTCACATCACCGCCCGACGACGATCACATGAACGGAATGCGTTCGGCCAGAGCACGATCCGCAGTTTGACGGAACCTATACCGCGACCCGGCCGCTCATTACGCAACCCTGACGGGGCGGCACAATGGACGCCATGAGTCCCCTAGAACCCCAGGCTCCCTCCGTCACCGTCCGCTTCGGCGCGCCGACGACACTGATGCGGCTGCGGTATCAGGATCTCTACGATCGCAAGCCGTTCCCGGACGCGACGCTGCTGTACTACGACAACGGGCTGTACGCGATCCTGTCTCCCGGCGAAAACCATTACGGCGCCTACGTGATCACCCGCGGCGACTTCGACGCCGACCACTACGGGATCGACTTCATCTCCTTGCCCTCGACCGACTGGAACGGCAAAGCGGTACACCACGAGCTGCGATTCGACCGCCCCGCCGGGACGTTCCTCCAGCAGCTGACCAATCCCGACGACCCGGATGTCGCACCGCAACGGGGAACGTTCACCATCGCCACCAACCCGATCGCGGACCCGACCACCCTCACCTGGGAACACGCCCGAGGACTCGGTGACTGAACCGTCAGTGAACGACGTCGAAGACGTTCTTCTGCAAGCCGTTGGCGTATGCCTCGGATTCGACGAGCCTCAGCTGCTGGGTGTCCTTGTCGGTGGTGCTGAACAGGCGCTTGCCCGCGCCGAGCAGCAGCGGGAATACGAGCAGGTGGTAGCGGTCGATCAGGCCCGCGTCGGACAGGCTCCGATTCAGTGTGGCGCTGCCGTGGATGATGATCGGGCCGCCGTCGGTCTGCTTCAGGGCGGCGACGTCGTCGAGCGAGCGCAGAATCGTGGTCGCACCCCAGTTGGAGACCAGATCGCCGTCGGTGAGGGTGGTGGAGACGACGTACTTCGGCATCGTCTTGTATCCCGCGAACTCCGCCATATCCGGCCACACCGGACTGAAGGCCGCATAGCTGAGCCGGCCCATCAGGATCGCGGTGGATTCCTCCTGCTCGCGCCCCTTGATATCGAATGCCTCGGGCAGGAATTCGATGTTCTTGAACGTCCATCCGGAATTGTGGTAGCCGGGTTCGCCGCCCGGGCCCTCCACGACGCCGTCGAGGGAGATGAAGGCGGTGCTGATCAGGGTGCGCATGCGGGTCTCCTCGGATATCCGGTACGGAGTTCTCGGGACCGTCAGCCGAGCAGCTCGGTGGGCCACTGCTGCCAAGCGGCTTGGGCCCTTGAGCATTCGGCCCGAACAGGTGGTGGAACATCAGTGTCAGGCCGGTGGGGCCGTGACGGAAAGTGTAGAGGCCGTCGGCGGTGCGGGTGGCACCGAGTCGTCGGTGTGATCAGGAGAAACCGAACATCAGCCAGGATTGGTGGCTGACCCAGTCCGGGTACAGCCTGCCCATCTCGTCGAACAGTTCCTCCTCCGACAGCGAGGTCTCGCGCAGCCGGCCGAAGTCGCGCAGATACCGCTGCGACTCCTCGATGGTCTCCGGCGTATCGGGCGCGCCGGTCTTCTTATGACCCGCGATGGCGAGTTTCGGCCGCAGCGCCGCCAGCCGATCCAAGGCGGCGATCCAGTTCTCGCGGCTCTCGGGGGTGGTGTCGCCGACGTACATGTGGCACTTGTTGTAGAGCACATCGCCCGCGACCACGAGGTCGATGGCGGGGACGTGCAGTGAGCTGCTGTGCTCGACATCGGTCCGGCCCTGTTCGATGATCCGCAGCTCATACCCCTCGAGGGTGAAGGCGTCCTTCGAATACGGCTCGGGCACGGTGATTTTCGCGGCCGACTGACCGGGCAGCAAGCCCGCCATGAACCGCGTCAGCGCGGGATCGGTCCGCTCGATCAGCTCGACGGTCCGGGGCGTGGCGATCGCGTGCGCGTCCGGGAACCGGTCGAGCAGAACGGGCAGGCCGTAGAAGTGATCCTGATGGGCGTGGGTGATGTAGATGGTGGTCAGGTTCCGGTGATGCAGGGCCACCCAATCGGCCAGCGCGGTCGCCTCGGCCACCGTATGCAGCGCATCGACGAGCACCGCGTCGTACTCGCCGTAGATCAATGTCGAGGTTGCCGCGTCGAAGCTCAGGGGTGGGCCGAAGGGTTTCGGACGTTCACCGACCAGCGCCTTCTCGGGCGCTGTGAATACGTTGACTCCCAGTCGAACCGGGGCGGTGTGCAGTGTCATGTGCCAAGCGTGCACTCGCACGCCGCCCGCCGTCCCCCGAACGGCCGACCGTGTCCGGCACCGCGCCGGATCAGTTCGGCAGCGCGCCGAGGACGCGGTCGAATACGGCGGCGGGTTCACCCGTTCCGTCGATCGTGGTCAGTACGTCGCGGCTGGCGTAGCGGTCGACGATCGCGGGAATATGCTTGCGGTACAGCGCCAATCGGCCGCGAACCACCTCGGGATCGTCATCGGCGCGATGCTGTTCGGCGTAACGGATCCGGCAGCGTTCGAGGATCACCTCGTCGGGCACGGTCAGCTCGATCGCGCGGTCCAGTGTGCGGCCGGAGTCGGCGAGCAACCGGTCCAGGGCGACGGCCTGGTCGAGGGTGCGCGGGTAGCCGTCGAGGATGTAGCCCCGGGCCGCGTCGGGTTCGTCGAGGCGGTCGCCGAGGATCGTCAGGACGAGCTCATCGGGCACCAGCTCACCGGCCTGGACCTTGGCCTTGGCCGCCAATCCCACGGGGGTGGCGGCCCGCACGACCGCACGGAACAGCTCGCCCGTGGAGATGTGCGGTACCCGGAGTTCGTCGGTGAGCAGTTTCGCCTGAGTACCCTTACCGGAACCGTTGGGCCCCAAGATCACCACGCGCACGGCGCTGCCTCCCTCTCGATGATGACGATGATGGCGGCGCACGGCGCCGCCATCATCCCTCCAACCTACCGCCGCGGGATCACCGCATCCGCCGCACCGCGTTCGCGCTCACAACATGGCCTTCTGTGGCTGCGTGGGAACGACGATGACGGTGGGTACACCGGCGGTCAGCGCCGAGCGGAACTCCCGCTCCAGATCCTCGGTCGTCTTCACATCGACGGCGCGGCAACCGAATCCGCGTGCCACCGCGGCGATATCGAGCCCCGGCAGGTCCAGGCCGGGCACACCCGGCGTGCGCTCCAGCTGCGCGAAGGATTTGAGGATGGAGTACTCCTCGTTGCGCATGACCACATAGGTGATCGGCAGATTGTGCTGTGCCGCAGTCCAAATGGCCTGCACGGAATACTGGAAGGAACCGTCGCCGATCAATCCGACGACCGACCGGGTCACACCCCGATGCCGGTCACCCAGGGCGACCCCGACCGCGGCCGGAGTGCCCCAGCCGATACCACCGCTGGCCGTGGCGAAGAACGATCCGGTCCGCACGGTGGGCAGCCATTCGAGCTGCTGCGCCATGGTGGAGGTCGATTCGTTGACGATGACGGCGTCGGCGGGCCGGAGCCTGCTCAGGGTGGCGTAGACCTCCGGCGGAGTGAGCGGGCTGTTCGGCACCTCGGGCAGTGTCTCGGTGCGTGCCATCGGCTGCGGGGCGGTGCGGGCGGAACCCTGCGCGACCGTCTCCAGCAGCAGCTCGATCGCCGCCGCGGGGTCGCCCAGGACGCTGTCGCCGACGCGCGCTCCCGCGGCGATGTCGGGATCGGAGGTGATCTGGATCAGTTCGGTCCCCTCGGGCAGGATCGGACCCGCGACGTAGGGGTAGTACCGGAACACCTCCGCGCCGATCACGGCGACCAGATCGTGTCCGGTCAGCCGATCGGAGATGGTCTTCATCGACATGCCCAGCGGCCCTCCGAACAACGGGTGGTCCTCGGGGAAGGAGACGCGGTCCCCCAGCGGCGCCCCGTAGACGGCCGCGCGCAGCTTCTCGGCGAGCGCGACCGCGCCGTCCCATCCGCCGCTGCGGTCCACCTCCGGGCCGAAGATCAGCGCGGGGCGCCGGCTGGCGGAGAGACGATCGGCGAACTCCCGCAGCCGCTTCGGATCGGGCGCGACATGATCGCTCACCGTTCGGATCCGGGCGGGACCGGTCAGCGGGCGCTGCCAATCGTCGAGCGGAACCGACAGGTACACCGGTCCGGCCGGCGGCTGCAGCGCCATCGCATAGGCCTTCATGAACGCCTCGGGGACGTCCTCGGCGCGGGCGGGCTCATAGGACCATTTCACCCACGGCCGCGGAAACGTCGTGGCCTCACGGTTACTGAGGTAGGGCTCGCCGATCACCAGCTCCCGATGCTGCTGACCGGAGGTGACGATCAGGGGCGTATGCCCGTGATAGGCCGCCACCAGATTCCCCAGGGCATTGCCCAGACCGGCCGAGGAATGCACATTGACCAGTGCGGGGCGCCGGGTGACCTGAGCGAAGGCGTCGGCCATCGCGATCACCGAAGCCTCTTGCAGCGCAAGGATATAGGTGAAATCGTCGGGGAACTCCTGCAGGAAGGGCTCCTCGGTCGACCCCGGATTTCCGAAGACCGTGGTGAGCCCGAGGTCGCGCAGCAGATCGTAGGTCACTGTCCGAACGGTGGATGCCTCGCTCATTGCTTACTCCCGGTGGTGGGTGTAGCTGCCGTATTCCAGTTCTTCGAGCAGACCGGGTCCGGAGGGAGCCCAGCCGAGTTCGGTGCGGGCCTTCGCCGCGGTCGCCTGCTGGTCGAGCAGCAGGGCCTCGGCCAGGTACGGGCCGAGCCGGTCGCGGACCGCGTCGTCGGTTTCGGTGATCACGCCGGGCGCGCCCGCCGCGCGCGCGGCGGCCTCGGACATCTCGCGGACCGTCGGGCTGGCACCGCTGGCGGCGATGAAACGCCCATGCGCGGTGGGTGTTTCGAGCACACGAAGATACAGCGCGGCCAGATCCGCGGCGTGGATCGTGCCCCAGTGCTGGCGACCGGAGCCGATCGTGGTCAGCCGCCCCGCGCTGTCGCGCGCGGCGCCCGCCACCAGATTCGCGAGTCCGCCACCGTCTCCGTAGACGACCGCCGAGCAGATGACCGAGACCCGCGCGCCGGGTATGGCCAGCGCCTCCTCGGTGACCGCGGGACGCCAGGCGACGAGCGCGGGTGGGTCGAACGGATCGTCCTCGACGACAACCGGATTCGAACCCCACTCCCACAGACCGGCGGTGTGCACATAGAGCTTTCCGCTATCACGGTAGGCCCGGTCCGCGGCCCGCACAACGGCCGCGTCGAAGGCGGCCGCCGTCTGGTCGCCGGTCGTGGCCGCGTGGATCGCGCCGTCGGCCCGGCGCAGCAGCTCGACGAGAAACGGTTCGTCGGTGACCGCGCCGATGACGGCATTCACCTTGTCGGACTTGACCTTCGCGGCGGCCTCCTCGCTACGGACAACCGCCGTCACGGTGTGTCCCGCCCCGGTCAGCGCCGCCAGCACATGCGATCCGACATATCCGGTCGAGCCGGTGAGCACGATATCCATCGCTCACCTGCCCGTCGCGGCGTCGACATCGCCCAGCAGCCCGAGCTGGGTGAGCATCACCGTGCCCGACGGATAGCAGTCGAACCGCTTGATCTTACCGTTCTCCAGTTCGAAAACATCGCAGCACGGCGCGTCCATCCGTCGGCCGGTCGGTTCGATGGTGCCCGTCGGCATGCTCAGCGGCCCGCGATGGGTGCCCTGCAGCGCCAATTGGACGACCACGATATCGCCGCGGACATAGACCCGGTACAGCTCGCGATGCATATCCGGAAACGCGCGCCCGAAGTTCTCGACGGGCCACGCCCGGTCCGCACCGCGATAGGTGACGCCGATGGATTCGTCGGTGAAGGTGCCGTCCTCGGTGAATCCGGCGAGCCAGCCGTCGAGATCCTTCACCTCCGCGATCCGATAGGCGTTGCGGATGATCTGCTCGTTGTCCATATCCCACATCTCCCTGCCGCTGGTGATTTTCCGGTGCCCTCCCCGTCGCACTCCAGTCAGGGTCGCGGCGGGTCAGGTGAGACGTCGTCACCTGATTCCGGTGAATACGCGATACCGCGGTGGTCAAGTCCCGTTGCCGCACAACAGAATCCGGACGCTCACCGGATTCCGGTGATGCCACCTCACCGGATCGCCCACCACACTGACCCGATGGGCGACGACCCGCACCTGATCATGTTCCGGGTGAGCGGCCACCTGGGCCCCCTCGCCCTGGCGGCGTTTCCGGGCATGGTCGCGGGCCCGCAGGGTCCCGATACGGTACTCACCGGTCTGCTGCCGGACCGGTCGGCGCTGTTCGGCGCGCTCGCCGAGATCGAGACCCTCGGCCTGGATCTGCTCGAGATGCGCACACTCGTTCCGGCGGACCTGTCCTCGGATCGGACGGGCGCGCGTATCGAACTGCTCGACGCCCTGTTGCACGGGAAGCTGTTCGATCGGTGGAGTGTGCGGGAGGCCGCCGACTGCCTGGGCCTGCCCGCCACCGGCCCCTATGCCGCGATCGCCGCGCAGGCGCCCGCCCTCGGTGCGCAGGCGCTGCCACGGATCGGGCCCAAACTGCGCAGCCTGGACATCTTCTCGGTCTGGTGGCAGCTACCCGAGCTGAGCATCGGCCTGGCGAGCGTCCGCGGCGGGGCGCAGTGGGACGCCCTGCTGGCCCTGCTGTCGCGGACCGCGACCACCCGGATCGGGGTGAGCCCGCGCTTCGACGATCTGGGCGACACCGCCCGCGCGCTGCGCTACGCCCGCATCGCCCTGCGCGGGCACGCGGATCCGGATGCCCGCGTCACGGTGTTCGACGGCTCGATCCTCGGCAGCGCCGCGGTCTGCGACCCGGAAGTCACCACCAAACTCGTTGCGCCGCTGCTCGACTCGTTCACCGAACTCGCCGATGAGGAACGGGAGCTGCTGTTCGAGACGTTCCGGATCTGGGTCGAGACCGACGGGTCGCTGCGCGCCGCGGGCGAACTGCTGTTCTGCCATCCCAATACGGTGCGCTACCGGCTGCACCGGATCGAGGAACGCACCGGCCGATCGCTGTCACGACCACGCGATCTCGCCGAACTCTGCTTCGCCTTCGAGGTACACCGGCGCCTGCTGTGACTGTTCGCCGCGACACCGTCGCGGCGGCCGGATTGTCCACCGCGACATCGACTCCGATCTTGGACCGGCGAAGGATGGACAGATCGGTGACGCACTGTCGAAAGGGGCCTCCAGTGCCGAATCTCGCCCTCAACCTCGCGATCAGCGCCCAGCGGCGGCCGGACCGGATCGCCACCCGCGTCGACCGCAGCACCCTCACCTATGCCGAATTGGATTCCGCCGCGGCACGATTCGCCACCTTCCTCGCCGCCGCGGGCATCGGGCCCGGCGATCGGGTGGGGTTGATGCTGCCGAATACGAGCGCGGTCCCGGTCGCCTACTACGGGATACTGCGACTGGGCGCGATCGTGGTGCCGATGAACCCGCTCATGCATGCCCGCGAGGCCGCGTTCTATCTCACCAATACCGACGCCCGCGCCCTGCTCGGCACCCCCGCCTTCGCCGAGGCGGCCACCCAGGCCGCCGCGACGGCCGGGGCCCGGTGCTGGATCGTCGACGACGCCGAATTGGCCACGCTGACAGCGGATTCGGAGCCGTTCGGGCCGCCGGTCGAACGCGCCGACTCCGATACCGCGGTCATCCTGCACACCTCCGGCACCACCGGCCGGCCCAAGGGCGCGGAACTGACCCACGGCTCCCTGAACGGCAATCAGGAGATCACCGCGCGCACCCTGCTGCGTCTGACGCCCGCCGATGTCGTGCTCGGCTGCCTGCCGCTGTTCCACGTGTTCGGCATGACCTGCGGTATGAATGCCGCGGTGGCCGTGGGGGCGACGCTGACCCTGCTCCCCCGCTTCGACCCCGCCGCCGCGCTCGAGATCATCCGCCGCGACGGCGTCACCGTGTTCGAGGGTGTGCCGACGATGTATTCGGCACTGCTGGGCGTGGCCGACCGGTTCCCGCCGCAGGCCACCGCCACCCTGCGCACCTGCGTCTCCGGCGGATCGGCGCTGCCGGTGCAGGTGCTGCACGATTTCGAGAAGGCCTTCGACGCCGAGATCCTCGAAGGGTACGGCCTGTCGGAGACCTCACCGGTCGTATCGTTCAATCACCCCGGGGCACACCGTAAACCGGGTTCGATCGGCACACCGGTCGAGGGTGTGCGGATGCGGCTGGTGGACGAGAACGGGCACCAGACGCCCGACGGCGAACCCGGCGAGTTCCAGGTGCGGGGCCCGAATGTCATGAAGGGCTACTGGAATCAGTCCGAGGCCACCGAGGCCGCGATCCGCGACGGCTGGTTCGCCACCGGCGATATCGCCCGCCGCGACGCCGACGGCTACTACTTCATCATCGACCGCAAGAAGGAACTGATCATCCGCGGCGGCTACAACGTCTATCCGCGCGAGGTCGAAGAGGTGCTGTACCAACATCCCTCGGTCGCCGAGGCCGCCGTCGTCGGGCTGCCGCACGCGCAGCTCGGCGAGGAGATCGGCGCAGCCGTGGTGCTGAAGCCCGGCGCCACAGCCGATCTCGACGAGCTGCGCCGCTTCGTCAAGGACCGCATCGCCGCCTACAAGTACCCACGCCGGATCTGGCTCGCCGATCACCTGCCCAAGGGCCCGACCGGCAAGATCCTGCGGCGCACGGTGCGGCGACCGGATTTCCCCGAATTCCAGGAGTAGCGGAGCATCGAAAGGCCCGTCATGACAACCACACTCGACACTCCCGCCGATCTCATCGGTCTGGCCGGGCGCCGGCTCGGCACGACCGCCTGGATCGAGATCACCCAGCCGCAGGTGGACCTGTTCGCCGAGGCCACCGGCGATCATCAGTGGATACATACCGATCCGCGCCGCGCCGCGGCCGGACCGTTCCGCGGCACCATCGCGCACGGCTATCTCACGCTGTCGTTGGCCCCGGTGATCATCGCGGACGTGCTCGAGATCCGCGAGGCCACCGCGGCATTGAACTACGGCCTGAACAAGGTTCGCTTTCCCGCCCCGGTGCCGGTGGGATCGAAGATCCGGGCCGTGGTGACCCTGAATGCCGCCCAGCAGAAGACATCCGGGGTAGAGGCGGTCTTCGGTCTCACCTACGAGATCGACGGCGGCGTGCGCCCGGCCTGCGTCGCCGACGTCGTCGTGCTGTATCCGTGAAACAGCCGGGCGCTACCCACGAATCCGCAGTTCGGAAGGGCCGCGGGTGGTGATGCCGGTACCACCGAGCAGACGCAGTTCGCGGCCGCGCTGCACGGCCGTGGAGCGATCGGTGGCGCCCAGCTTGGCGTAGATGTTGCGGATGTGGGTGTTGACGGTGTTGACCGAGACCGAGAGTTCCTGGGCGATCTCCGGTCGGGTGAGATTCGTCGGTAGGTAGCGCAGCAGTCGCAGTTCGGTGGGGCTGAGGCTTTCGGCGGGGCGGGCGGCGGCGCGGGACGGTGTGTCGCCGCGGACGGCGTCGAGGATATCGGCGATGAGTGCGGCATGTGCGGTGTCTTGGCGCGGCAGCGATTTCAGCAGTTCCCCGGCGCCGGTCAAGGCGAACGGCAGGATCAGTCGCTCCGGTTCGGCGAGTTCGAGCGCCCGTTCGAGGGCGGCGACGGCGGCGCGGTCATCCCCGAGTGCCCGGCCTGCGAGCGCGTCGAGCAGGTGGGCCTCGATACGGGTGAAGTCGTGGTTGACCTCGGCGGTGCCGTCGAGGACGTCGCGCAGCGCCCGTCGCGCGGCGGCCGGATCGTCGTCGGCCAGGTGGATCGCGGCGACGGCGGTGCGGATTTCGCCTGTCGCCGAACGCTTTTCGGTGATCGTGGCCAGCGTCGAGCGCGCCGCGGCGGGCATGCCGAGCCGGGCCTGGGTGGCCACGACGCAGCCCGCGACCCGCGCACCCAGCGCGTGTTCGCCGAACATGCCCGCCTCCACCTGTCCGGCGGCTTGGAATTCCGCGAGCGCGCGGCGCTGCTGCCCACGCGCGGCCGAGAGCATCCCGGCCGTCAGATGCAGCAGCAGCCGGATTCCCGGTTCGCTTCCGGCCTGGGTGGCCCGCCGCGCGCGGTCGAGCCAGCGCTGGCCCTCGTCGAATTCGCCGGTCCAGACCTGCACGCCCGCCAGCGTCGCCAGTGCCGGGGCGATGACCGGTTGGTCGTCCCAGCCGTGCCGGGCGGCCGAAGCCAGTGCGGCCCGGCATCGTTCGCGGGCCAGCGTGAACGACGCCCCGGTCGAGGAGAAGCCGAGCTGAGCGCGGCAGGCGACTTCCAGATAGGGGCGGCCGATCTCCTGGGCCAGCGCCGCACCCTCCAGCAGATGCCGTTCACTGTCGCGCAGGCGCAGCGACCAGGCTTCGGTCACACCGAGATTCAGCAGGGCGACCGCCCGCAGATCGTTGCCCAGCGCGACATCGGCGGTGGACGGACCGGTGATCGCCGAGAGCAGCGAACCCACCTGTTCGAAGACGCCGTCGAAATGTCCGTGCAGCCGGGCCAGCAGCAACTCCAGCGCGGTCACCGCCAGCTCCAGCCGATGGCGGCGCTGCGGCGGCGTCGTCGCCGCATGGGCCCGCACGATCCGCAGATGCGCGGCCGCCTGGTCCAGCCGCAGCTGGTCGAGGTCGGCGATCGCGTAGACGAGCGCCAACTCCGGGGCATCGGAGCCACATCCGTTCGGAAACGACCGCAGCAGTGCGCGAATGGTCCCCGCCTGACCGTCGAGGGTCAGGCTCAGCGCGTGATCGGTCAGCAGCCGCGCCGCCTCGGTCCACGCACCGGCGGCCTGCAGATGCCCGATGGCCTCGGCGATATGTCCGTGCCGCGCGAACCAGTGCGCGGCCCGGGTGTGCAGGATCGGAATCTGTCCGGGCAGGGTGCGGCGCAGCTCCAGGCGGAGCAGTCCGCTGAACAGGTGGTGGTATCGGAACCAGGTGCGCTGCGGATCGAGTGCGACGACGAAGGCGTTCGCATCCTCGAGTTCCAGCAGAATCCGTTCCGACCCGGGCGATTCGGTCAGCAGATCCGCCAGTTCACCGTTGACCCGGTCCAGCACCGAGGTGCGCAGCAGTAGGCGCTGCACGTCGGCGGGCTGCCGTTCGAGCATCTCGGCGATCAGATATTCCGCGACGGTCCGGTCGGTGCCGGAGAATTCGGCCACGAACCGCCCCGGATCGGGATGTTCGGCCAGCGACAGCGCGGCCAGCCGCAGTCCGGCCGCCCAGCCCTCGGTGCGTTCGTGCAGGAGCGCCGCCGCGTCCGCGGGCAGCGAGAGGCCGGATGCGGCGAGGAATTCGCGGGTCTCCGATTCGGTGAAACGCATATGGGCACTGCGTATCTCGGCCAACTCCCCCGCCAGACGCAGCTGCTGCAGGCGTAGCGGCGGATCGCGGCGGGCGGCGAGCACGGCATGGGCGTGGGGCGGCAGGTTCGTCAGCAGCGCGGTGAGCTGTTCGAAGGCGTCGGGCGCCTCGAGCTCGTGCAGATCGTCGATGACGAATACCACGGGGCCGTCGATCCCGGCGAGTTCGGCGAGCATCCTGTCCACCATCGCCCGCCCGTCGAAATTCGGTGTGGCGGTGGGAGTATCGGTCTCATCGACGGTTCCCGCGGCGGCGCGGACGGCGCCGAGCAGCCCGAGCCAGAACAGCTGGGTGTCGTGGTGGCGGGGAGGCACGGTGAGCGATGCGATGCGGCGGGTGCGGCCCGGACCCGCCGACCACGCGCGCAGCAGCGAGGTCTTGCCGCTGCCCGCGGGCGCCGAAATCATCGTGACCTTCCGCCCCGCGGCACGATCCAGCGTGGAGACGAGCGCCCGACGATCGATCAAGCCGGGCCGACCAGATCCGGAGTTACCGGCCATCGCGCCCTCCTGCAGGCCCAGCGTTCAGCTTAAACCGCGCCGGGCCGCCCGTGATTCGTTTTGCCCGGCGGCGTATTCCGGCGGCGGGGGTTGCCGAGTGCTTTGATAGATCTGTCATGAAGTGCTCCACCAGGCACGAAAGGCAACCCATGAACTCCCATACGACGATCTCGCCCCAGGAAGCCGCCGACCGCGTCGCCATCCGCGCACTGGTCGACGCCTACGCGCACTGCGCCGACCGCCGCGACGCCAAGGGGCAGCTCTCGCTGTTCACCCCCGACACCCATTTCCTGGTGTACATGGACGCCACCACCGCGGAACCGACCCAGGATCTGCACGGCCGCGACGCGCTCGTCCCGGTCTTCGACAATCTGAACACCTACGCCGCCACCACCCACTTCAACGGGCAGTCCACCATCGCCCTCGACGGCGATCGCGCGACCGGCGAAAGCTATTGCCTGGCCCATCATCTGTCCCTCGACGATGCCGGAGGGCGCACGCTGATGATCGCCGCCATCCGCTACCTCGACCAGTTCGTCAAACGCAACGGCGAATGGTTGTTCGCCGAGCGCCGCCTCATGGTCGACTGGACCGAAACCCGTTCCAGCACACCGTAATCGGCGAGCCGATCACCGGCGCTCGTTGCGGTGCAACGCCTTCGGGGTCAGGTCGGCGAGACTCGGATAGCCGTCGACGGCCATGATGAGGTCGGCCTCGGCCAGGATCGAGCGCAGCACGTGCACGATCCCGTCCTCGCCGCCGACCGCGAGACCGTACGCGTAGGGCCGCCCGACGCCGACGGCACTGGCGCCCAGCGCCAGGGCCTTGATCACGTCGGCGCCCGAGCGCACACCGGAATCGAACAACACCGGCAATCCGTCGGCGGCCTCGACGACGCCCGGCAGTGCGTCGAGGGCGGCCAGGCCGCCATTGGCTTGCCGGCCACCGTGATTGGAGCAGTACAGGCCGTCGACGCCATGGTCGCGGGCGCGGCGCGCGTCCTCGGAATGGCAGATGCCCTTGAGGATCAGCGGCAGTGTCGTCAGCGACCGCAGCCAGGTGAGGTCGTCCCAGGTCAACGGGTTACCGAACAGGCTCGCCCAGGTGAGTACCGCGGTCGCGGGATCCTCCTGCGGACTGCGCGCCAATCTCGACCGGAACACCGGATCGCTGAAGTAGTTGGCCAGGGCGTGCCCGCGCAGCTGCGGGAAGTTACCGGTCGCCAGATCGCGGGGTCGCCAACCGGTGATCCAGGTGTCCAGGGTGACGACGATGCCCCGATAGCCCGCGGCCTGCGCCCGATGAACGAGGCTTTCGGCGAGCTCACGGTCGGTGGGCGTGTAGAGCTGGAAGAATCCGAGTCCTTCGCCCAGTTCCGTACCGACCTGTTCGAGCGGATCGACCGACAGCGTCGAGGCCACCATCGGCACACCGAGCCGCCCGGCCGCCCGCGCGGTGGCCAGATCGCCGTGACCGTCCTGCGCGCACAGTCCGATCACCCCGATCGGCGCGAGGAATACCGGCGCGGGCCACCGGGTGCCGAACAGTTCCACCGACAGATCCCGTTCGGCAGCGCCGACGAGCATGCGCGGGAACAACCCCCACCCGGCGAAGGCGTCGACGTTGGCACGCTGGGTGAACTCATCGCCCGCCCCGCCCGCGACATAGGACCACACCGACGGCGGCAGGGCTCGCTCCGCGGCGGCCTCGAGGCCGGCGAAGGTGATCGGATACTTCGGGATCTCCCCGCGCAATCCATCGAGGTAGATCTCGTTCTGATACGTACCGTACGAGGGATGCACCCGGGACTCCTCTGCGTATGCGGACATTCAATACGCCAATGTATCGGATGCCGCATACCGTGGCCGTCAGATCCGGGAGCGGTTCAGGCCTTCTGATAGATCCGTTTGTCGCCGGTGATCTCCGTCAGACGGTAGGGGCTGCCGGTGTCCGGGTCGAGGACGTGGTCGATGCCGTATCGGGCGTCGTGCCCGGCGTGCAGGGCGCGGTACCGGCCGTAGGTCATGGCCGTGCGCGCGGCGATCCGGTCCCGATTCTCGGCGGTCCGCAGGTGCTGGCGATAGCCGGGACGGACGATGCCGCTGAAACACTCGCTGACACAACCGGATCCGTAGCTGAACAGGGCGACGGCCCGGTCGGTGAGGTCGGGCGCGTGATCGAGCAGCGAGAGCAGACCCAGATACAAAGAGGCGGTATAGCTGTTGCCGATGAGCCTGTTGTAGCGGGTGCTGTCGCGCAGCAGCCGCTCGATTCGCTCGGGCTCCCATTCCGCGCCGAGGGTGCCGAGCAGATTGCGGTGGGCCTTGCGGGCCATCGTGGTGAACGGCAGGTGGTAGCAGAATGCCGCGAACTCCTCGAGGGTCCGGCCGCCCCGCATCCGGTAGTCGGCCCAGGCGCGACCGGTAGCGGTGAGATAGGTGCGGACCGACAGCTCGCCGTCGACGATGGCCGTGCTGCGATGGTTGGGCCGCCAGAAGTCCATGACATCCTCGCAGTACAGGCCCGACGCCGAATCCAGTTGCAGGATCGCGGGATCCGCGGTGACGAGCATGGCCACGGCCGCGGCGCCCTGCGTGGGTTCGCCGGGCGAGTCGAGATCGTATCGGGCGATATCGCTGGTGATGATCAGTACCCGCTCGGCGGGATCGCGGGCGATCAGACCGGCGGCGAATTGCAGTGCGGCGGTGCCGGAATAGCATGCCTGCTTGAGCTCGACGAGACGAGTGGTCGAGGGCAGGTCGAGCAGCGGATGCAGATACAGGGCGGCGGCCTTGGACTGATCGACGGCGGTCTCCGTGGCGAGCAGGACGGTGCGCAGGTTGTCGGTACCGTGCCGTCGCAGGATCGGCGCCGCCGCCGCGGCGGCCATGGTGACGATGTCCTCATCCGCGGCCGGGACGCTCATGGCGTCCTGACCCAGTCCGACATGGTATTTGGCGGGATCGACGCCGCGGTGGCGGGCGAGGTCGTCGAGGTCCAGCACGTAATGCGCGGTGGCGAAGGCGATGTCGTGGATGCCGACCGATGGGATGCCGCTCATGGCGCAACTCCTCTGCTGGTGCCGGATCGTTCGATGCGGGTGTGCGCCCGCATGAGCTCACCGGGATTGGTCTGCGCCGCCAGCAGTGACAGTTCACCGCAGGCGACGGTCGCGGCGGCGATCACCGCGAGGCGGCGGGCGTTGTCCCCGGGGGCGCGGTGCTCGCGGCAGCCGAGGCGGGTGAGGTTGTCCTCGACGAAAGGGTGATGCTTACCGTTTCCGATGGTGCCGACGATGAGATTGGGCAGCGTGCAGGAGAAGTAGAGATCGCCGTCGCGATCCTCGGTATGGGTGATGCCCTGGGAACCTTCGACGATATTGGCGGCGTCCTGTCCGGTGGCGAGATAGAAGGCGAGCAGCATGTTGGCGTAATGGGCGTTGGCGGAACGGATTCCACCGGCGAGCAGGGTTCCGATGAGGTTCTTGCGAATGTTGAGCCGGGTGATCCGCGCGGCGGTGGTGTGCAAGCGCTCCTCGACCAGGAGCCGGGGCACGACCAGTTCGGTGATGACATTCTTGCCGCGGCCCAGGATGCCGTTGACCGCGGTGGCCTTCTTGTCGGTGCAGTAGTTCGCGGAGATCGACTCGTAGCGCAGGCCGGGCTCGGTGGCGAGGAGATGGTCGGTGAGCGATTGCGCCGCGAGGGTGGCCATATTGTGTCCCGCGGCGTCGCCGGTGGTGAATTCGAAACGGAGGAACAGCAGATTTCCCGCGATCTGATAGTGCAGATCGAGTAGCCGGGCGTATCCGCTGGACCGCGAGACGATCGATTGTAGTTGGGCGAGTTGATGTTTCAGGCGTGCGGCCACCGCATAGGCGGTGGCCGCGTCATCGGCCTCGAACAGAACCGATCGGGTCATCCGATCGTCGATGAGCGTGGCGACGATGCCGCGCTCGGTGGCCATGGTGATCCGCGCGCCGCGTCGCACCGACGGCCACAGGGGTGTCTCGTAGGTCGCCAGCGGCGCCTCGACATCCTCGTCGACGGTATTACCGCTGAGGCGGATGGGCCCGATCCATGCCATGGGCACCGCCGCGTGGGGTTCTGTCACGATTCGCTCCCGACGACGGTGGCCACGGTCCATACGGCTCCGGCGGCATGGAGCCGATCGCGTATTCGCCTGACCCCCTCGGGATCCGGGTCCGCGACCACGATGACGCATCCGCCCAGACCTCCCCCGGTCAGCTTCGCACCCAGGGCTCCCGCACCCATGGCCGCGTCGACGAGCCGATCCAGGGCCGGGGTGCTGACACCGAGATCGGCCAACAGCCGGTGACAGCGCAGGAAGGCCGCGCCGACTCCGGCGACCCGCCCGTCGGCCAGGTCGTCGATGATCGTCGCGATCAGTTCGTTCGCCTGGGCGAGCAGTCGGCATGCGCGGCGCGCGTCGGCGGACAGCACAGCCTGTACACGGTCCACCGCCTCCCGCGTTCCGGCCGGGGTCCCCGAGTCGGCGATCACCAAGGGCAACGCCGCACCGAGGCGGAGCGGCTCCACGGCTCCCCGGGTGAATCGGATCGGCGTGGCGGACAAGACGGTCCGCGCGTCGATTCCGCTGGCGCGACCGTGTGCGATCTGTTCCCCGGTCTGCACCGCCGCGTACAGCTCGTCCGGATCCATCACCCGGGACCGCAGATTCGCGACCGCGGTGACCACCGCGGCGGCGCACGCCGCGCTGAATCCCAATCCGCGCGCGGGTGGTATCGCGCTGCGCACCTCGACCTCGATCGGCGCATCGAGAGGGTGTTGCGACAGCGCTGTGGCGCGCACCGCGGCAACGATATTCGGCATCGCGCAGCGGCCCGGGGCCCGATCGTCGAGCAGCAGCCGCGTCGTGAGGACCGTAGGCTCGGTGTCGGGCGGATCGGGTGGCGAGGCGGCGGGGGATGCGAGCGATCGCGCCCGGGCATGGACACGCAGCCCCGGAATCGGTGCGGCCACGGCCGATGTGCCGTGCACGACGGTATGTTCACCGGCCAGGACGATCTTCGCATGCGCCGAGCCGTCACCGCGAAATCGCGGGGCGCCCAGGGAATCCGGGCTCATCGGATTCGGGTCGCAATCAGGCGCGCCGGATCACTGCCGAACGGTTTACCACTGACGACCCGAAAGGCGAGACCCAATTCACGCCCGATGGTGTCCATTCGCGCGACCGTCACCATATCCGCTCCTGTCGACAGTGCGCCCAGCGCGCACGCGCACCCGATGGTTCCAACAGTGATTGGACCGCCTCCCGCAGGACCGGCTCGACCAGCCGGTGCGCATCGGCCAGCAGGGTGTCGGCGGAGCCACGCTGGTCGCTCGACGTAACGGTCGTCGCCGACGCCATAGCGGGGCTCCCTCCACGAACTGTGGTGTTACGCAGTTGCATACGGTAGGGCGCGGGCATCCGGGCGCGGCCAAACCGTTGTGATGCAACGTTTCCGAGTGGCGACGGTGCCAACTGTGGTTGGCGGCGTCACCGGGCACCGGGTCTCCGATACCGAATCGAGATGTCGAATCGTCGCTGCCCGTGCGCGGCGGCTGCCATGCTTGGTGCTCAAAGCAACTCTGTGGTAACCCAGTTCGTCGGCGCGCGTATGCCCGGGCAGTCAGACTTTACGGATACAACCATGGATGTGTTGGGATCAGGCCGGCTCACCGTCGGCGAACAGCTGGAGATGAGACGGAGAAGGCGTGGGCTGTCGCGTAAGGTGGTCGCCGATCTGGTCGGCCGCAGCGCGGAATGGTTGCGATTGGTGGAATCGGGGCGCCGCAAGCTCGACAGTATCGAAGTGCTCACCCGGCTGGCCGACGTTCTCGCCATCGCGGATCCGACCGATCTGATCGACTGGCAGATCGCAGGCGACTCGCGGCTCGACACGCGCGGCGACGATCTGGACGATATGCGTCGCGCGATCATGGAACACCCGTGGACGTCCGCGGATTACGGTGTCACACAGGCGGACTGGACATTGAAGCGCTGCGATCAGGCCTGGTCGAGGTCCCGGCGCCGATTCTCGATCGTGGCGCGCGAACTTCCGCCCATCTTGTCCGCGTGTCGCGCCGCCCACGGCCATCTGCAGGATCGCCGATCCGGTGAATTGCTCGTCTACGCCAATCATCTCGCTCGCCGACTGCTGACCGCACGAGGAGAGCACAATCTGGCCGCCACGGTCGCCGACCGTTCGATGGCCGTCTCCGCCGCCCTGCGCGACTCGCTCCGAATGTCCGCCAGCGCATGGCATGTCGCTCAATCGCTGGCCGCACTGTGTTATACGCGCGAGAGCCACGACTACGCGCTCGCGGCGGCCCATCGGATCGGCGAGAAACCCCCCGCCGATATCGAGCGCGCCACGCTATGGGGTGCGCTTCATCTGCTCGGCGCCCGCTCGGCGGCCTCGGCGCGAGATATCTCCGAGGCCTTGCGATTGCTCGCCATCGCACAACATCTGGTGGACAACGGTATCGATCATCAGAAGTTCGGGATCGCCTTCGGCCCGATCGAACTCGGCATCGCGCGAGTGCGCATCGCACTCACACAACACGATCCGGAAAGAGCGATCCGATTGGCCGCCGCTCTCGACATACCCGAGCAGTATCCGGTCGGCTGCCGCAGCGAATATCACATCGACCTCGCCTGCGCCTATCTCGCCCGCGACGACGACGTCGCCGCCGCCTTCGCATTGTCCAAGGCCGCGAGCATCTCCCCGGAGGACATCCGCTACAACACCGCCGCGCACCGTTGCCTGCAATACCTGCTGCGCAACGATAATCACCTGATCCGCAGGGAGGTCGCGGCGATCGCCGCACTGGCCGAGGCCGATTGATCGCCACCGCACGACACATGACAACCGTCATGGATGGTTCGTGACGAACCATCCGGGCTTGCGCGGCGCGGTGGCCATAACTTGGAATTCGACCAAGAAGCTCCCAGTTCAGGAGATCGTGATGACCACCGCCACCGCCGCCGCGCCCACCATGGACCGAGGTGCCCTCGCCCGCAGGATGATTCGCGATATCGGGCTGCCGCTGGGCGGCTACTACGCGCTGCACGCACTCGGCGCGAGCACTCTGGTGGCGCTGAGCGCGGGCACCGTGCTGTCGGGGGCGGTCCTGCTGACCGAGATCGTGCGCAACCGCAAGATCGACCTGTTCGCGGGGGTGATGCTGGTGGGATTCCTGGTCGGACTCGGGCTCACCTTCCTGTCCGGCGACGCCCGGTTCATGCTCGCCAAGGATTCCGTCGGCACGAGTCTGATCGGGATCGCGTTCCTGGGCAGCGTCGTGATCGGCAAACCGCTGATCTACGTCGCCGCCCAGCGCGGACTGGCCGCATCCCCGGATCAGGCCGCCGCGTTCGAGGAGCGCTATCGAGCGCGGCCGGGCATGCGGCGGGCGTTCCGGCGGCTCAGCGTCATGTGGGGCGTGGGCCTGCTCGCCGAGTCCGCGCTGAAGGTGGCGCTGATCTACCAGCTGCCGGTCGACACCATGGTGTGGCTGTCGACGGTGCTGACCGTGGCCGCCATCGGCGGTCTCACGGCGCTCAACATCGCGCTCATCCGCCGGTGGCGCGCCGCCGCCGACCGGGCGACCATCTCGGCGTAACCGCTTGTGCCATAAGCCTGTTCGATCACCGCGAGGAAATCGCTCCAACTTTTGTTGCACGGAATTCGCAGACGCGTCTCTAGCATCGAAAGGCGTGATCATACCGCGAAAAGACCTAGCCGGAGGTTGGATCATGGTCTCATCCGCTGCACGGAAGCCCAGGAATCTCCAGGATGTCGACTTCGGATGCCCCTGGCCGTTGCGCATCAGCCCGCACTGTGCCGACGGTATCGAACACGCAATTGCCTGGATGAATCATCATGGCCTGGTCGATGACCCGCAACGCAACGCCGACGAATACCGCCGGTGGAAGTTGGGTGAGGTCGCCGCCTGGTTCTGGCCGGACGCCACCGCCGAGGGCCTCACGATCGGCGCCGACCTGATGGGATGGTACTTCGCCCCCTTCGACGACCTGTTCGACGGACAGATGGGCCGAGACCCCTTACTCGCGGGCCGGTTCACGCAAGATCTGATCTCGGTACTGGATCTCGACGGTGTCGATCCAGGGCCGTCGACGCATCCGGTGATCGCGGCGTTCGCCGATCTCTGGCAGCGCAGTTGCCGAGGTATGTCCGATCAGTGGCGCCAACGCGCCGGCCAGAATTGGCGTGGATACTTCCAGGCACAACTGGGCGAGGTCTTCGATCGACGGCACCGCAGGATCTTGGATGCGCCGACCTGTCTGCTGAGACGTGGAGTGAGCACGTCCACCGGGCCGATTATCGACCTGATCGAGCCGATCAGCGGATACGAAGTGCCCGACCTGATTTGGTACGCCCCGGTCCTGGTGGATCTGCGCCGGATCGTGGCCGACTACTTCGGCATGATCAATGATCTGGTCTCCGCGGATAAGGAACGCGGACATGGCGATGCGAACCTGCTCCTGATTCTGGAGGAACAGGAACAGTATTCGAGAGATGAGGCGCTGGGCGAGATGCACAGAATCTCCGATGAACGATTCGCGCGCTTCGCACGCCTCGAACAACTCGTCCCCGATCTCGACGACGCCCTGACTCCTCGGGAGCGCCACGCCGTGCGACGCCACGTACAGGGACTGAAGGACCTGATCGTCGGCAACAACGAGTACGAACACCAGTCCGGGCGCTACCGATAGCCGAGGCGATCACATGGCATCCAGAATCCCGACCGCACCGGGCGCACTCCCCCTCCTCGGCCACGCGCTACCGCTGCTTCGGCGGCCACTGGCATTCTTCACCACGCTGCCGGCGCACGGCGACCTCGTACAGATCCGCCTGGGTCCGGCACAAGCCGTCGTGATCTGCGACCCCGGGCTCACCGAACAGGTCCTGCGCGACGATCGGACCTTCGACAAGGGCGGCCCGATGTACGACCGGCTGCGCGAAGTCGTCGGCGGCGACGGAATAGGCGGCTGCCCGCACAGCGAGCATCGGCGGCAACGCCGGTTGGCCGCGCCCGCTTTCCACCACCAACGCCTGCCCGACTACGCGCAGATCATGATGACCCGATTCGAGGCCGCAATCGACAGCTGGCGCGACGGCCAGATTCTCGACATACTCCCGGAACTGACCACGATCTCCACGAATATCCTTGCCGCCGCGATGTTTTCCGACACCTTGCCGCCCGCCATGATGCGACAGGCGCTCGACGATCTCGCTCTCGTCCTGGCGGGCGCCTATCGCCGCATGCTGACACCGCCGCCGCTGAACCAACTGCCGACACCGGGAAATCTGCGCTACAACCGAGCACGCTCGCGGCTGCGGCACACGATAGATGGGATCGTCGCCGAGCGACGCACCAGCGGCACACAGCACGACGATCTGCTGTCGGCGCTGGTGAACGCCCGCGACCCGGACAGCGATGACAAGCACGGCCTGACGGATGCGGAGATCGCCGACACGGCCATGACCATCTTCCTCGCCGGCGGAGAAACCGCGGCGACCACCCTGGCCTGGGCGCTACACCTGCTCGCGGCACATCCGGATATCGAACAGCGGCTCCACGCCGAAGTGGACTCGGTTCTCGGCAATCGGCCGGCCCAATTCACCGACCTGCCCCGATTGGAGTTCACGAAACGCGTCATCACCGAATCGCTGCGGCTGTGGCCGCCGGGTTGGATGGCCACTCGCATCACGACCTCCGATACACAGCTCGGCGACTACACACTTCCCCGCGACACGACGATGCTGTACAGCCCCTATCTGATCCATCATCGTGGCGATCTCTACGACGAGCCCGACCGCTTCGACCCGGATCGCTGGTTACCCGAACGTGCCTCCGCACAGCGGGGCACCTACATCGCGTTCGGGGGCGGCGCGCGCAGATGTATAGGCGACACCTTCGGCACAGTCGAAACGGTGCTCGCGCTGGCGATCATCGCCGCACGCAAGCGGCTGCGGCCCGTGCACAGCGAGCGCGTCAAGGCCACACCCTCTATTGTCTTGTTCCCCAGCAGATTACGCATGCGAGTGACTACGCGCGGTATGAGCTGAGCCTTCGTTATCGGATGTGAGCGCCGGGACTCTCTCGGTTATCACCGGCCGACCCTCGGTACGCCGGGTGGGAGTGCGGTTTCCAGGTATCTGCATCGAATCCTTTAGACCAGCCTAAACAACCACCCATCCGGCCCGTTCAGACCATAAGTTGCCAGTATGGGTGCGTATGACGACGTGACAGAATTCGGCACGGCGACGGCCCGTGTGAGTATCGCGGGGGCCGATGAGCAACCGTTCGTTCAGCTGCGCGAGGCGCGACTGGCGGCCGAGGAATACGTGCAGGGGATGTCCACCGCCGCCGTGCAATTGGATGAGGCGGTGGCCGAATTCGTCGCGGCCAACCGCCGGATGGTCGAGTCGATGCATGCGGCCAAGCGGCAGGGGCTGGGCAGCAGCGAGATCGTGCGGCGTACTGCCATCGCCTGGCCCGCCGAGGTCGCGCTGGACATCCTGGCCAAGACCGAGCAGACCGCGCGGGCCGCGCAGGTGCTGCGCAGCGCCGGGGTCTCCGTCGGCGACAGCAGCAATGACGGCGAGGGCGATGTGACGGTGTCGCTGCACAGCTCCTGGTCGCGACGCCTGGTCTGCCTGCACATCCGCAAGGCCCGCGTCACCGAGGACAGCGCCGAGGCGGCACGCCGATCCGCGGTGACGGTGGTGGGCGCACTGCACGCGGCCGGTTATCGGCTGCTCGCGCACCCGGGCTCGCCGCTGACCACCTCGTCGGCGATCGAGTACTTCTCCGATCAGGAGGCCGTGCTGGCCATCGAAGAGCCCAGCAACTCCACTTCCTTCACCACCTACTCCTGAACGGAATCGGGCAGACGCGGCGTCGGGAGTGCTAAGCTTCCCTCGCACCGGCTGGTGAGCGATTCCCACGCCTGGAAGCGAATCCCGTTCGCGGGATGGAGCTTTCGTTGTCGTGATGAGAGGGATCATCAGCAATGCCACAACATTCGGTACAAGTGCGTCGCGCCGTAGAGACACGGTACGTCCGGTACGGCCTGCGCGATATCATCCGCCAGTACGGCATCGACGCTGTACGAACCCGGATCACCCAGCTGCACGCTACGGGCTGCCACGCGGCGGCCGATTGCATTGCGCGAGAACTGCTTGCGCTCGACCCGGCAGACGCCCGCTCAGTCCGATAGGCCTCCCGATGGTCACTCACACGCGCCCAAAGGTTCTGTCTCCCAACATCGCCGACCGCGCCTGACCCGCACCGACCCATGAGGCGGCAGAGCCCTTGGCGGACAACCGATTACCGGTCCGGTCCGAGGTCGAGGGCGGTGTCGACCAGATTCCGCGCGTAGCGCGGCGGCAGCGGCTCCGGGCGGAACTGGATGCGGTACATCATCGGGGCGACGACATGATCGACGATCGCGTCGACGTCCGGGCCGGACTCGCCGCGTTCGGCCGCGCGGGCCAGGATCAGCTCGACCTGTTCGATCGCATAGGCCGAACAGGCGCCCGCGTTGCCGCCGTCCGGATCGCCGAGCAGCGCGTCGCGGATGTAGGCGCGACCGGGTGGGGCGGACATCTCGTCGAGGAACTGTTCGGCCCAGGCGGTCAGGTCGGCGCGCAGGTCGCCGTGATCGGCCGGATCGGAGTCCGGGCGCAGCCGCTGCACCGCGACATCGGACAGCAGTTCCTGCAGATCGCCCCAGCGGCGATAGATCGTCGACGGGGTGACTCCCGCCCGGGCCGCGATGATCGGCACGGTCAGGGCGTCGCGCCCGCGTTCGGCTTCGAGCTCGCGCACCGCGGTGTGGACGGCGCTCTGCACGCGGGCGCTGCGCCCACCCGGGCGGACCATCGGTTTCGGGCTCACCCCACCATGTTAACGCAAACAGTTAGCTTTTGCAGGTGGGGTCGGCGCCCAACTCGGTATGCGGACCGATCCGGTGGCGTAGGTTCGGGATAACCCGGGCGACCCCAAGGAGATTGGCGATGCAGGAGTATCTGGTCGAGATCAGGACGACGATTCCCGAGGGCACCGATCCCGCCGAGGTCGATTCCCGGCGCGCGGCCGAGGCCGTGCGCGCCAAGGAACTCGCGGCGCGCGGACATCTGATCCGATTGTGGCGACCGGTCGGCGAGCTGCGCAGCATCGGCCTGTGGTGCGCCGACGACGAGGCCCACCTGTATTCCGATGTGCTCGATACGCTGCCGCTGCGGCCGTGGATGTCGGTCTCGGTCACCGCGGTTGCGCCGCATCCGAACGATCCTGGGCGATAACGATTCTCGACTGACCGGCGATCAGGCGCGCGGCGCGCTCGGCGATGGCGTACACCGTGGCGTTGGTGTTGGCGGAGACGATCGACGGCATCACCGAGGCGTCGGCGATCCGCAGCCGGTCGATGCCGTGCACGCGCAGCGCGGTGTCCACGACCGACAGCGCATCCGTGCCGATCCGGCAGGTGCCCACCGGATGGTAATAGGACTGCATCGTCGCGGTGGCGTAATCACGCAGGGCCGCATCGGTATTCACACCGGGGCCGGGCAGCACCTCCTCGGCGCGCCAGGGCGCCAGCGCGCTCGCCTGTCCGATCCGGCGGGCGACGGCCAGACCCGATGCCAAGGCACGCACGTCCCGGGGGTCGTCGAGATAGCGCGGGTCGACCCGGGGTGCGATCCGTGGATCGGCCGCGGCCAGCCGGACCGTGCCGCGGCTGAAGGGTCGCAGGAGTGCGGCCGCGATCGTGTAGCCGGATTCCGGTCCCGGGGCGAGTGGGATGTCGACGAACAGGATCCCTAGATCGGGGCCGTCCAGATCCGGTGCGCTGCGCAGCCGGCCCAGCGCCTCGCCGTGATTGTGCATCGGTGGCGGCAGCGGCCGGGCCGGGCGGTAGATGACGAAGGCGTAGGGATGGTCCTGCAGGTTCTCTCCGACGCCGGGCAGCTCCGCGACGACCTCGACAGCATGCGGGCGCAGGGCGGGCGCGGGTCCGATACCGGAGCGCATCAGCAACGCCGGTGTGCCGATCGCGCCCGCGGTCAGCACGACCTCGGCGGAGGCCGCGGCGCGAGACAGCGTCGTGCCCACGCTGTATTCCACACCGACACACCGCGTGCGGTCCATCAGCACGCGATGGGCCAGCGCGCCGGTCACGACATGGAGATTGCGCCGCGCCATCGCCGGGCGCAGATAGGCGTCCACGGCGCTCTGCCGTCGGCCGTCCACGATATTCAGATCGACCCAGCCGAAGCCCTCCTCGAGGCCGCCGCTGATATCGCCCGCGCGGCGATATCCGAGTTCCTCGGCGGCGTCGAGGCAGGCAGCGGGAACAGGATGGGGCGGGGTCGCCGGGCCGACGAGCAGTGGCCCGTCCGTGCCCCGAAGCGCGGGATCACGCCCGCGCGCGGTCTCGATGCGCCGCAGGTACGGCAGCAGATCGTCGAAACCCCAACCGCGCGCTCCCAATTCGGGCCACCGGTCGTAGCTCGACCGGTGACCTCGGATGTGCACCATCGCATTGATCGCCGAGGATCCGCCCAGCACCCGGCCGCGAGCCACCGGAATCGCGGCCGCGGCGGACGTGGGCCCGAATGCGATATCGCCCCAATTCGCCGGAGAGGCAAGCAGATCCGGCCAGGCGGGCGGAACCTCCGCTCCGGCGGGCGATTCCGCCGCGCCCGCCTCCAGCAGCAGCGTCGAAATATCCGGATTCTCCGAGAGCCGGGCGGCCAGTACACATCCGGCCGTGCCGCCGCCCACGATCACGACATCGTAGCCATCCATTCGATTCGCCCCGACTTCCACTACTCCCGATTCCCTCGGAATTCTCCTCCCCCGCACGGCATCGCAGCCACGCCACGCATGCGAGTGCCGTCGCAGTACTTCAGGGCGCGTACTCGCGGTCCGCGCACAGCTAACCGGCGATGACCGCGGCGGTGGTGCATCATCTCCACCACGACCGCCCGCGCGCCGGGCGTCGAGCGGCCGACCCGCTGCAGCAGCGAACCCAGTGCGCACTGATCGCCCTGGGCCTCGTATCGTTCGATCACGGTGTCGCGCCAGCGATTCCAGGCCGCCCACGAATCCAGCGCCCCGAGATGGGGTTGCTGATCCTCGAGCACCCGGTCGGCCTCGAAGTGAGCGACCGCGAGTAGCAGTGCGTCCTTGCCTGCGGGGAAGTAGTGGAACAGCTGGCTCTTACTGGTCCGGGTCCGCAGCAGCACATCGTCCAGCGTCGCCGCCGCGACGCCCTTGTCCCGCAACACTTCCGCGGCGCCCTCGACAATGCGGGCCCGGGTGGCCCGGCCCTTCGCCGTCAGTTCTCGTCGCATGCCCACTGCCTACCTCTCGAATCCGCGCGCCGCCGCGAGCGCGTCCAGTTCCCCGGGTTCCCAAAGGTCCCGTACCCCGGGAAGTTCCGCCAGATAGCCGAAGACGCGGTCGCCATCCCAGCCGTGGGACTCGCGCAGTCCCTCGGCGATCATGCCCAGATAGCCGAACGACGGTTTGCGCAGGCCCACACTCGCCGCATCCCAGGGTGAGGTGAATACGAGGACCGGGTATCCGTCGACATCGCCCGCGTGGATGAGGGTTTCATACCGGCCCGGCCCCACCTCGACCCTGCCCGCCGCCAGCACCTCATCGATATCGATCGCGGGCAGCCGGCCGGGCAGCCGGTACATCTCCTGGGTGAGCAGGTCCACGAACTGCTCGCGGGTGAGGAGATAGCCGCGGGCCGCGGCGCCGCCGGCCCATTCGGCCCGGGGCCGATCGGTATAGAACGCGACGCCCCCGCCCCAGACCGGGCTCTGCCAGGCGAAGTAGATCGTGCCGGGCAGCGTCAGCGGCATCGTCCGCGCCGGGGGCGTGCGGTCACGAAATCCGGGGTAGGTGTGCTCGGTCCAGGGCGGAGTACCGCCCTGGATGTAGTAGGCCAGCCGTCGCGCGGACAGATTCGAGCCGTAGGCGGCGTACCACACCAGCGGCCTCGAGGCCTTCCCGTCATGCACAGGATCGAGGCTACGGGCGAGGACCGGTGGTGAGGGCGGATCCCCGGCGCCCTCACCACCGCCCTCGTCCAGCAAAGGTCCGAGAATCCGGCCGAGCGCGTGAACCGATCAATGCGCCGACTCGTATTACGGATGTCGTCTGCCGCGGCAACGGATGCACCCGGTCGCCACGGAACCCGTCCGGTCGGGCAGGCGACCGGAAAGGATGCCCGAATGGCTTTCGAGCATCCTTAATGTGCGGCAGCAACAACAAGGGATTCGGGTCGAAAACAAATCCGACCGGCCATTACGGAATGATTACGACTATCGAGCAAATGCGTTCTGATCGAGCCCTATGCCGCGCTGCGCCCGCTGGATGTGCCGAAGTCCTGCGTCCAGTACGGCCCGCCGTTGCGGCTCTGCGCGACGCCGACGCCGATATCTCGGAGACTGCAATTGAGGATATTGGCGCGGTGGCCCGCGCTGTGCATCCATGCGTCCACGACTTGCGCGGGCCCCGATTGGCCCGAGGCGATGTTCTCCGCCCAGGCCCGCGCCGAATAGCCTGCCGCCCTGATCCGAGCGCCGGGATCACCCGCGGCCGAATCATGGCTCAAGACACCGTGAGCAGCCATATCGGTGGTATGCGCCTGTGCTGCCCGGGTGAGATGACTCTCGGCGCGCAGGGCGGGACATCCGGCCTTCGCGCGCTGGGCATTGGTGAGACCGATGACCTGATCGGCCGCCGACGCACTCCCGGGAGCACCGGGAGCCATCGGGGCCCAGACGGTGACGCAGGCGACAAATGCGGCTATTCCGGCACCGACCGATAATGACCGGATTACCGCTGGAGAAGAATGCATAAAGCCCCCTTACCAGTTAGCATTACGTTTACATAACAGTAGCACTGTGACATGACCGTGGGCAACATCTCGCTACGATCATGAAAACGTACTCAGCGGCAGGTTTCCTTATCACCGAGATGCGTGGCGATTGGGCCGCAAATCGCAGCGGAAAGGCGATCTGCCCGATACGATGGCCCGCATCCGGAAATGTTCGCGCATCAGGGCGCCGGGCGTATTCGATCATGGCTCCTCCTTCCCACGGCACCGACATGCGCACATCCGATCCGGCTTCTCTCGACTCCTCGCGAAGGAAGAACAACTGATGGGCAAGCACCAGGCAAAACAGAATCCACTCTGCTCGATGCGGCTGGCCATGCTCTCGGCGACCGCGCTGATCACGGCGGGAATCTCCACCCAGCACGGGTCGAGTCCCGCGAATCAGGCGACGGCCCTGACGGCCTCCTGGACCGATCTCAACGCCCGGGGACAGGCCGTCGAACCGGTCACCCCCTCCCGCGATCCACAGCCCGTCGCGGCGCCCGACGAGGACCAGACACCCAGCGGCGCAATGGAACCGGCCGCACCGGCCCTCCCGAAGGCGCCACCGGCAGACCACCGGCAGACGAACCGGCCGGGAGTTCCGCTCACCTTCGATCCGGCGCCGGACGACACTCCGGCGGCCGCGTCGACCGGCCGGACGAGCACGCATACGGCCCACCATCCGCGCAACCGCGACACCACCGCCGCCCAAACCGGCTCCGCGCCGGCCGATCTCGGCTCACTGTTGACCAACCTGGGCGCGGCCCTGAACGCGGGCGCGTCGGTGGCGAGGACGCTGAGTTCCGGCAGCGCTGCGCCGATGGCCGAGCAGGCGAGCACCTCCGGATCCGACTGCGCGGACGACACTGCCGCACCCGCGGCCAACACCCCGATGAACGCCACCGCCCAAACCCCCGCCGGGGCAATCGATCTCGGCTCACTGCTGGCCGATCTCGGCGCGGTACTCAAGGCGGGAGCGACGGCGGCGCAGGTACTCGATTCCGGAAGCTCGGTCGCGGACACCGGCAGCACGATCGCCGGAACCGGCAGCGCGTTGCTCGCGCCGCTCAGCGCCGCGGCCGCGGGTTCGGCCTGACCGCCGAATCCGAGCGACCGAAGGGGCGGCGGCGCGCCCCGTCGCCCCTTCGGTCAGCCCGCGGCCTCGCCCAGCACCCGATCCATGATTCGCTCCGCCAGGCCCGCTGTCACCGTTCGGATCGCAGCGCGACCGGACGGGTCGTGGACAGCAGCGCCCCGGCCAGGAAGACGCCGACGATCGCCAGGCCCGACACCGCCGTCGGCGAAAGGCGTTGCCACCACAGCAGATATACGCTCGTCGCGGCGAGCAGCGCGCCGGATACGGTGGCCGTGGGTGTCGCGCGGGCGGCATACTTGGCGCAGAACACATCCCAGCGGCTCAGCACCCGGACCGCGCCGAGCAGCACGATGCCGCAGCCCAGGATCCACAGCGGCCGGGTGAGCCACCAGGTGCGCGGATCGTGGGGCAGCAGCCGGGCGGGGGCGAGCAGCGCGGCACAGGTGACCACGGCCATGACCGGGATATGCCAGAGATAGACCGTCATCAGATGCGCGCTCACATAGCCGACGACGCGGCGCGCGCAGCGGGGCGGCTCCCGGCCCGCCATGCGCCGGTCGATACCGACCAGCACCGCCACCTGGATCACCGCGAGGATCGACAGGGCGGTGGTCGGGGGGTACAGATTCGATACCGGGGCATCGGCCAGGCCGTACATGGTCGCCGGATAGGGACCCGCGAACACCATCACCACCAGCACCGCGACGCCGAGCGCCACGATCGCGGCCAATCCGGCGCGGGATATCCGCGCCAGCGTTCCACGCATGTACAGGACGCCGAGTTGGTGGCAGAACAGCCAGACGAACAGCAGATTCCATTGCGCGACATCGACGATTCCCGCGAACTTCAGCCCGTCGATCGCCGCCGAGGAACCCAGCAGCAGCACCGGCAGCGCCCAGACGGATCGGTCGTGCGCCCGCACCGCCCAGGGCGCCACGATCACCGCGACCAGATAGATCGCGAGAAACCACAGCGGGCTCACCAGCACATAGGCCGCCGCCTTCGCCATCGCCGCGGAATGCCACCGCAGCAGCCACACCACCGAGGTGAGCACGGCCAGCAGCGGAATCATCGGCGCGATCAGCCGGCGCACCCGCGGCCCGAGATATGCGGCATATCCGGTGCCCTGCGGCCGCCAGCGGTCCACGATGCGGGTATTGGCCAGCCCGCCCGCGACGAAGAACAGCGGCATCACCTGCAGCGCCCAGCTCAGGGCCCAGATAGGTCTGCCGTGCAGGCTCGGATCGCCGCGAATGGCGCCGCCAGCGACAGTCACCCGGACCGAAATCCAGTGCACGACAACGACCACGGCGATCGCGAACGCCCGGGCGAGGTCGATGGTCCAGTTCCGCTGTGTCCTGCCCTCGGTCGCTACGGTCACCCTCGAGGCATATCCGATGGGCCTGAATACCGGGTAAACGCCTGAGGCGCAGACGATCTCGAAATGGCGGCGATCGCTCAGCGGCCGACACGCCCCTCGCGAACTCAATGCATTGATGCGCATATCAGCGTATCGACCTGGATGTGACTTGCCTCGCCGGATACCCCCTCGCGACGGGCGAAACATGGGCAACCGGATCGACGCCGGTGTCACAGACCCGGAGCCGGATCGAGCCGGATATCGCCGGTGGCCAGGAACACCACCCGCGCGCCGACGGCAACCGCGTGATCGGCGAATCGCTCGTAGTAGCGGCTCAGCAACGTGATATCGACGGCGGCCTGCACGCCGTGCGGCCAGCGCGGATTCATCAGAACCGCGAACAGGTCGCGATACAGCGCGTCCATCGCATCGTCGTCGGCGTCGAGTTGGCGGGCGCGGCGGGGATCGCAGGTCTCGAGCACGCCGCGGGTGGCGGCGGCGAGATCGACCGCGATCCGGCCCATCTGCCGGAAGTGGTCGACGAGTTCGCGCGGGACGACCGGACTCGGATGCCGCCGGCGCGCCGCGGTCGCGATATGGGTGGCCAGCACGCCCATCCGATCCAGATCGCCGACCATCTGCAGGGCGGCGACCACGGTGCGCAGCTCACCGGCCACCGGCGCCTCCAGCACGAGCAGATTGAACGCCTGCTCCTCGGCCTCCCGCGCGAGGCTCGCCACTTGGTCGTATCGGCTGATGGTCTCCTCCGCGGCCCACAGATCCGCATCGGTCAGGGCGAAGGTCGCGCGCTGCATCGCCGCACCGGCCTCGGCCGCCATGCGCGCCAGAATGTCCACCAGCGCACCGAGTTTCCGATGATAGATCTCGCGCATGCACCAATCTTGCCGCAGCCGTGTGCCGTCGGGGGCCATTGCGGACGGACCGGTAAACTCCCGCACGGTCGGATGTCGCGCGGACACGATGCCGAGGGCGGTGGATATGCAGCGATTCGAGGCGAGGATCGAGACGGTCCCGGGCGGCGGGGCGTATGTGCGCGTACCCGCGGAGGTGATCGCGAATCTCGGTGGGGGCGGCCGCATTCCGGTGCGGGCGAGTTTCGACGGGATCGACTACGCCGGCTCCATCGCCTCGATGGGCGACGGACCGTGTCTGGGCATGCTGAAGTCCATCCGCACGGCGCTCGGCAAGGGGCCCGGCGATACGGTCGCGGTGACCGTGGCGCGCGATACCGAGGAGCGGACCGTCGAGCCGCCGCAGGATCTGGCCGCCGCATTGGCGGCCGCGGGGCTGCGGACCGCCTTCGACGAGCAGTCGTTCACGCGCCGCCGCGAACAGGTCGAGGCCGTCACCGCCGCCAAGCGCGCCGACACCCGCGAGCGCCGGATCGCCAAGACGATCGAACTGCTGCAGGAGGATTCACGATGACGTCCCGTCCCGCCGTGCACCTGGCCGTACCCGTCGACGATCTCGCTGCGGCCCGCCGCTTCTACGGCGAGATCCTCGGATTGGAGCAGGGCCGCAGCACCGATCACTGGATCGACTGGAATCTGCGAGGGCATCAGCTGGTGACCCATCTCGTACCCGCCGCGTCCGCCGCGGCGGGCACCAGCGATGTCGACGGACACCGGGTGCCCATCCCCCATTTCGGCCTACTGCTGGCATCGGAGGAGTTCCATCGGCTCGCCGAACGGTTGCGGGCGGCGGGCGTCGAATTCCTGATCGAGCCGTCGCTGCGGTTCGCGGGCCGGCCCGGCGAGCAGTGGACGATGTTCTTCCGCGATCCGGCGGGCAATGCGCTCGAGTTCAAATCCTTCGCCGACGAATCCCAGATCTTCACAACCTGATTCGCGGGTTCGTCAGCAATGCACGCCCGTCATGGCGAACCGCTCGACCTCCGCGATATGACCGCCGGCGGCCACCGCGACGGTGAGCGTGCCCGAGCACGCGCCGAGGGGGACCGTGGTCGACCACTGCGCATCCGTGCCGCCGCCCGCGATCGCGGGCCCCTCCCCCACGGGCTGCTGCTGCCGCCCCATGCTGCGCACTTGCACCCGCAGATTCTCATCGACGCCGGTGACGCGCCCGCCCACGGTCAGCGGTGAACTCGCCGCCGCGCCGTAGGCCGGGGCGGTGACGCTCAGGGTGCTGTCCTGGGTGCCGACCACCTCCCACGGCGCGTCCGGCGGCGGGCCGAAGCGCACCAGATGCACCACCGCGGCGGTGACCGTCGCGCCGCCGGGCTGCCCGAAACCCACTCCGATCCATGCCTCGTCGCCGCGGACCGAGGTCGACACCACCTTGTCGATGCCCGCATAACCCAGATAGTGCTGGGCGAAGTACTGCGCGGTCATTCCGGGATCGAGATGCCAGGGCTGCAGCCCGCCCTCGCCATAAGCCACCTCCCATGCCGATGCGGCCTTGGTATCGGCGAACGGCCACAGCGGCTGATAGGCGAATCCGGGCGGCGTGGTCGTGGTAGGGGGCGAATCCGAGGACGCCGGAGCGGGATTCGACGGTGTGGTCGCCGAACCGGCCCGCGGCCGATCCGCGCGCACCCACAACCACACCGCCACCACGACCGCGATCACGACCACCGCCGCCACGATCAGCGAATATCGTTGCCTGGAAGCATTATTCGGTGCCATGCCTACCAGGATCGCCCAAACGCCCGGGGCGCAGAGCGGAATCGCCGGTCGGTTATTCGAGGACCAGCAGGCTGCTGTTGGGTGCCATGGTCATCCCGTTCGGGTCGATCCGGCCGACCACCGGACCGGTGCAGCTGCGGCC
The DNA here is from genome assembly GCF_044454005.1 of Nocardia sp. NPDC051570. NCBI lineage: Bacteria > Bacillati > Actinomycetota > Actinomycetes > Mycobacteriales > Nocardiaceae > Nocardia > Nocardia sp. NPDC051570. The sequence continues at coordinate 71,437 of NZ_JBITDI010000001.1, forward strand.
CGCATGCACCTCGATCACCTTGTCGGTGCTGTTGGCGACGATGGTCTGCAACGAGTTGCCGGTGTCGACGCAGCCCGTCGGGTTGTCGTAGATCTTGCCGTTGATGCCCAGGGTGCCCGTCGCGGCCTGGGCGGCGCCGGCGCCCAGCACACCGAACGCGCCGGCCGCGATCACAGCAGCGACGAACCCAGCGGTACGAATCATGGGATCCTCCAGTTCAATTCGACGTCCCGACCGTCGACAGGCTACTCGCGGCCGTGCCGGACGTCACACGCCGGGCGGAGGCGGCCCGAGATCACGGTTGTCGCGGAGGCGGCCCGAGATCGCGGTGGTCGAGGAGTTTCACGCCGCTACGTGCCGGGTAGTCCTCTTCAATGGCTCTCTTCGTCCGTACCGCCGTGCGGGGGCCGAGTGGGTCGGGATCTTGTGGGTCGCTTGGTGGAGGCTAGGAGAAGAGGGTGGCGGTTGTACTTGTGCTGCGCGCACGTGGGCTCGGTGACCTGCTCACCGCGGTCCCGGCTCTACGCGCGCTGCGCCGGGCCAGACCACGCGATCACATCGCGCTCGCCGCGCCCCTGCGGCTCGAGCCGATCGTGGATCTGATCGCGTCGATCGATGAAATGGTGCCGACCGCGGATCCGGAGAGTATGCGCTGGGACGGCGAGCCGCCAGCACTCGCGGTGAATCTGCACAGCGGCGGGGCCGAGGGCATCGTGGAACTGGCCAAGACGAATCCGGCGCGGATCCTGACCTATCGCAATCCGGCGTTCCCGCATCTGGACGGGCCGGATTGGCAGCACGATATGCACGATGTCGACCGCTGGTGTCATCTGCTCGAATCCGGCGGTATCACCGCGGACCGGCGCAATCTCGGCCTGGTGCCGCCGGTGGCCACCACCAGCCACCGCGACTGCGTGGCGGTACACGTCGGCGCGGGGTCGCCCGCGCGGCGCTGGCCGCCCGAGCGATTCGCCGCGGTCGTGCGGCATCTGCTGGTGCAGGGCCGCGAGGTCGTGCTCACCGGGGACGAATTCGACCGTGAGATCGCGCTGTCGATCGCCGCGCGCGCCGGACTGCCCGCCCAGCAGGTGCTGGCCGGGCGGCAGAGCTTACTCGAGGTGGCCGCCACCGTCGCCGAGGCCGCGCTGGTGGTGTGCGGCGATACCGGCGTGGCTCATCTGGCGACCGCGTTCGGCACCCGCACGGTGCTGCTGTTCGGGCCCACCCCGCCCAGTCGCGGCGGACCACCGCCGCATCTGCTGAATCGGCATGTGGTGCTGTGGACCGGTCGCACGGGCGATCATCACGGCGAGACGACCGATCCGGGTCTGCTCGAGATCGGCGTCGACGAGGTGGTCGAGGCGGTCGACAAACAGCTCAGCAAGCGGACCTGGCCGGGTGCGGCGGTCGATCGCCGACGATCGGCCTTTCGGCGCGTCGGTTGAATCGGCCCTCCGCAACAGGTTTCGATCGTTTGTCAGGGGCAGCGGCGCACCCGCTCGGTGTGACGCGACATCAGGGATGGCGCGTGGCGGCATTGCCCGCGACACCGATGGCGTTATCGGTGCTGACCCGCCCCGCCGGACCCAGCGGCATGCCGGGCATCGTGCACAGGCGGCGGCTGTCCGGTCGTGTATTCGGCATGTGAGAGGGCCGCGGAGTAGGCGGCCAGGGCCGAGGGCCAGAACTGTTCGAGGTAATCGCGGGCGTCGGCGAGGCCGCGAGGGTCCAGGGAGTACAGGCGGCGGTTGCCGTCGGGGCGCATCATTACCAGGCGGGCCTCGCGCAGGACGCGCAGGTGCTGGGAGACCGCCGAGCTGCTGACTCCGATCGTGGCGGCCAGCTCGCCCACCGAACGCGGTGCCTGCGGCAGGGCCTCGAAGATCGCGCGGCGGGTCGGATCGGCGAGCGCGATCAACGCATGCACTCCGTTAGCCGCCACTGAAACAGTGTGCGGGCGCACCGACCGGTCGGTCAAGTTCGTGAAGGTCGGTACTCCGCCCGGTGAACGGCGAGTTACTTCCGTGTAGTTCCTGGATCCGGGCGTTTCCGTGAGCGCGCCGGAGCCTGTGACGGTCACGACAGGATTTCGGAACGCCCCGACCGCTGTCATAGGTTGCCATCCATGCCCGTGACCGTTTCGTTATCTTCCCGGCGGGCTCGGCGCGCCGCGCGGGCCATGGCGATCACCGCGGTCGTCGGTGCCTCGATCGGCACCCTCGGGGCCGCCGATCGGCACGGCACCGGCTCGGCGCCCAGCCTGGCCGCCGTCGCCCGCACGCTCGACGCCGCACCCGCCACCGCACCGATCACCCCGAAGGCCGCGCCGATCGCCGATGCGCCCTGGCCGATGGCCAAGGCCGCCCGCCAGATCCGCCGCACCGTGCGTCCCGTCTCGGGCGTGCTCACCTCCGGTTTCGGTACGCGCTGGGGCGAGTTGCACGCCGGGATCGACTTCGGCGATCCGATCGGCACCCCCATCGCGTCCGTCACCGACGGCGTGGTCGTCGAGGCCGGGCCCGCCTCCGGCTTCGGCCTGTGGGTACGGGTCCGACAGGACGACGGGACGATCGGGGTCTACGGACACGTCAACGAGATCCTGGCGACCGTCGGCCAGCAGGTCCGCGCGGGCGACATCATCGCCACCGTCGGCAATCGCGGCTTCTCCACCGGTCCGCATCTGCACTACGAGGTCTGGGCCGAGGAGGGCGGCGCCAAACTCGATCCCCTGCCGTGGTTGCTCGCGCGCGGAATCGACCTGGGGCCCGTGCCTTTCGACTGAATCGCGTCTCATACCCGGGTAGGTGGTGCCGACCCCACGGTATGAGGTCGAGTCACCACCCGCGCGGGACGTGGGGGCCGGATCGGCGGACCTAGCGTTCGGGCCATGTTCAGTTCCGCAGTTGCACACTCCGTTCGGCGGTGGCATCGCCCGCTGACCCTCGAGGCCGGGCTGATGGGGGCGCTCGCCGTATTCTGCCTGGCCGCAATGCTTGTCGACGATCGCCAACTGCTCGGGGAGTCGGTATGGCTCAAGCCGTTCAAGTTCGCGATCGCGTTCCTGCTCTATTCGGCGACGTTGGCCTGGTTGGTCTCGTTGCCGCATAAGGGTTCCCGGATCACGTGGTGGCTGGGGACGGTCTTCGCGGTCACCGGGGTGATCGATGTGGGTTTCATCGTGCTGCAGGCCGCGCGGGGGACGTTCAGCCACTTCAACACCGATCACGCCGATAAGGTCAACGATATCGGGCAGTGGCTGTTCGCCTCGGGTGTTCCCGGGCTGTTCCTCGCCAATCTTGTGATCGCGGTGATCGTTTCGTGGCAGCGGGTGGCCGACCGCCCCACCTCCCGGGCCATCCACGCCGGGCTGGGGATCGCCGTCTTCGGTATGGCGCTGGGATATCTCATGGGCGGCACCGGTGCGCAGCTGGTCCACGATGCCGCCGGTCGGCCGATCACCCTGGCCGCCGGGCATACCGTGCTGCCCGGACATGCGGTCGAGCGTGATGGGTTGGCGGGCATGCCGATCACGCATTGGAGCACCGTCGGTGGCGACCTGCGGGTCCCGCATTTCGCCGGCCTGCACGGCATCCAGATCCTGCTGCTCGCCGCGATCGCCCTGGCCTGGTCGGCCCGCCGCCACCCCTGGCTGACCGAACGCGTCCGCGCCCGCCTCATCGGCGTCTTCGCCCTCGCCTACTTCGTCCTGGTCGTCCTGCTGCTCCGCCAAGCCCTGCACGCCCAGCCCCTGATCCACCCCGACACCCGCACCGCCCTGGCCTTCGTAGCGTGGGCCGCCGCGACCCTCGGCGCCACAACCGTTGTCGTGATGACCGCCAGGCCCTCGACCGCTTCGCGGCCGAGGGACAAAAGGAACGGCCACGCCGAGGACAAGAGGAGCGGCCACGCCGAGGACGAGAGGAAGGGCCACGCCGAGAGAGAAGGGACCGGCCTGACGGGAAGAGTCGGCAACCCGACAGAACGAGAGACCGACCTGACTGGAGGCGAGAGCACATCGGTTGTAGGGAGAGACAACAGCCTGGCCGCGGGGAGACGGAGCAGTCTGCCTACCGGATGAATCGGAGTGGAGACGACGCCGAGCTCAGCGTAAGCGCTCGGCGTCCTTCGTCAGTGCGACCAGTTTCTCGGTGAGAGAGGCCAGTTCGCCCGGGTCGGCGCCCTCGGCTACGGCGATGGCGACATCCTCGGCGGCGCAGCGGGCCGCGAACCAGCGGTCGGCGAGGTCGGCGGCCTCCTGGGCGGACAGGACCACCGCGTCCTCGGCGATTCCGGTGCCCTCCAAGCCCTTCCGGTGTTCGTAGGCACGCTGGCGGCAGGACTGCCGGCAGTAGCGGCGACGCCGCCCGATCTCGGACTCGGCGATCTCTCGTCCGCACCACGAACAGGACGACAGGACACGACGCGGCATGAGGCGACACCTTAACGGCCCGCGGGCCGCGACGGCGACCGGGCGCGCCGACATTTCCCCGCTCGTGACCACGAAACCACCGGCCGCGCGACGTCGCCGCGAGATACCGAGTAAAATGATGGGGTTGACCGTTGCCGGGAACTGTTATACGGCATGGCGCGTTAATGGACATGTAGAGCGTTGCCGACAGGCTAGAGAGGACCGCACACCATGGCAGATCGCGTACTCCGAGGCAGCCGGCTCGGAGCGGTGAGCTACGAGACCGACCGCGACCACGACTTGGCGCCGCGTCGGGTGGCGCGGTACCGGACCGACAACGGCGAGGAGTTCGATGTTCCCTTCGCCGACGATGCCGAGATCCCCCCGACCTGGCTGTGCCGCAACGGTCAGGAAGGCATCCTGATCGAGGGCACCACCCAGGAGCCCAAGAAGGTCAAGCCGCCGCGTACCCACTGGGACATGCTGCTCGAGCGCCGCTCCAAGGATGAGCTCGAGGAGCTGCTGCAGGAGCGGCTGGAGCTGCTCAAGACCCGGCGCGGCCGGGTGTAGCGTAGACACGACGAAAGGCCGCATTCCCCGCAGAGTGAATGCGGCCTTTCTCGTGCCCGCCTAGTGGCTGGCGACCTTGCGGTACCGCGCCAGCGCCAGCGGCACCGCGACCGCCAGAATCGCCAGCGAGCAGTACACCGCGTATTCCACACAGTGTTCGGCCGGCCAGCCGTGCGGCGGCGCGAACGTCGGTGGGGCGTTGTTGACGAACAGCTTGCGGCCCGCGGCCGATACCGCGGTGATCGGATTCCATTCCGCGATCGCGCGCAGCGGCCCCGGCAGCGAATCGGCGGAGATGAATGCCGAGGAGATGAATGTGAGCGGGAACATCCAGATCAGCCCGGCGCTCTGGGCGACCTCCACGGTCGGCGACAGCAGCCCGGTCAGCGCGCCCACCCACGACATCGCGAACGCGAACAGCAGGATCACCGCGAATGCCACTGCGGCATCGGCGATTCCGCCGTTGATCCGCCAGCCCACCACATAACCGCAGCCGACCATCACCGCCAGCGACAGCACGTTGACGACCAGATCCGACAGCGTGCGGCCCATCAGCACCGCCAGCCGCGACATGGGCAGCGTGCGCATCCGGTCGATGATGCCCTTCTGCAGATCGTTGGCCAGCCCGACGGTGGTGAAGGCGGCGTTGAACGCGACGGTCTGGGTGAAGATCCCCGCGATCAGGAACTCCCGATATTGGCTGCCGCCCAACGATTCCGCGAAGATATAGGCGAATACACCCACGAACATCAGCGGCTGGATGGTCGCGGTCACCAGGAGCGTCGGAACACGCAGAATCGTCAGCAGATTCCGATACGCGACGATCCCACTGTCCCGAAACACCCGCACCGGTGCGGAGATTCGGGCCACGGCGGCCGCCGTTCCCACGGTCGGCTCGTTCACGACCGCCGCCTGCGCGGTACTCACGACATGATCTCCTCTGCGATCTCATCTGTTTCGGATTCATCGGCTGTCGCGGCCGGGGCGCCGGTCAACGCGAGAAACACCTCGTCGAGGCTGGGCCGGTGCACGGTCGCGTCGACCACGCACACCCCGGCGTCGTCGAGGCGGCGCAATGCCTCGACCATGGTTCGGGAACCGTCGCCGACCACGATCGACACCTCCTCGGTCCCGACCTCGTGCGCGGGCTCGCCGATGCCCACCTGGGCCAGCACCGACATCGCGGATTTCGGATTCTGTCCCGCGGCGAGGGTGACGGTGAGGCGGTCGCCGCCGATCGCGGTCTTGAGCTCGTCGGCCGAGCCGCGCGCGATCACCCGGCCGCGGTCGATGACGGTGATCCGGTCGGCCAGCAGATCGGCCTCCTCCAGATACTGGGTGGTCAGCAGCACGGTCGTGCCGTCGTCGACCAGTTCGCCGATCACTCGCCACATGTCCAGGCGCCCACGGGGATCCAGGCCCGTGGTCGGCTCGTCGAGCACCACCACCGGCGGCCGCGCGACCAGCGCGCCGGCCAGATCGAGCCGGCGGGCCATACCGCCGGAGTAGGTGCCCGCGCGCCGATCGGCCGCATGGTCCAGGCCGAGCGCCGCGAGCAGTTCGCGGGCCCGGGCGGCGGACTGTTTATGGTTCATCCCGTAGAGCCGGGCGACCATGCGCAGATTCTCGAAGCCGGACAGGTTCGGATCCACCGCCGCGTACTGGCCCGACAGCCCGATCCGGGTGCGGGCGCGCGCGGGATCGCGCAGCACATCCACCCCCGTGACCCGCACCAGGCCCGCGGTCGGCTTGAGCAGGGTGGTGACGATGCGCACCGTGGTGGTCTTACCGGCGCCGTTGGGACCCAGCAGTCCCATCACCGTGCCGCGCGGGATCTCCAGATCGATCCCGTCCAGCACACGGACCCTGCCGTAGTTCTTGACCAGCCCTGTGACCTCCACCGCCAGACTCATGCCTCCACCTCGCTGGCGCTCGGCTCCGGCACGTGTTTGCACACGCTGTATCTCTTGGTTCGCTCGCTCCGCTCGCTCACATGGCCTCCTTAGCGTCGTCGGCGCCAGAACCACTGTCGCCCAGGTGATCTCGCAGGACGGGACCGATCACCGCCAGCGCCTCCGGCGTGGTCATGCCGGAATGACGGCACCGCACCTTCTGATCGTGGATCGCGCCGGTCACATACGGCTCCCAGGCCTGCGCGCGCCGGGTGGGGTCGGCCCGGTTGATCTCGTCGTCGGCGGCGGTGAAGAACAGCAGATCACCGTCGAAGACGCGGGGACGGAAGCCGTGCGCGAGCACCGCGCCGTTGGCATATCCGGTGTAGAGCCGATGCAGATGGTCGACTGTCAGCGCCGCGAACGGGCCCGGCCGGTTGCGCAGCAGCTCCGCCGCGTCCTGCAGGGTCAGGCGCGGATCGACCGCATGGTCGCCGCCGAGCAGATCGCTGCCGAATTCGCCGATGATATCGGCGATTCCGGGAATGGCGTGCTCGAGCCATTCGTCGGAGAGTTGATAGCTGTCCATCATCGCCAGCAGCGCCACGCTCTCCCCCGCGTGCTGCAGTTGCACCGCGATCTCCTGGGCGATCAGGCCGCCCAGCGACCAGCCCAGCAGATGGTAGGGACCCTGCGGCTGCACCGATTTGAGCTGTGCCACATAGTCCTTCGCGGCCTCGACGATCGAGGTGTGATCGTTCGCGCCGGACACATGCGGCGCCTGCAATCCGTACACCGGCCGATCGGGCGGCAGCTGCGCCAGCAGACCCGAATAGCACCAGGACAATCCGATCGCCGGATGGACGCAGAACAGCGGCGGCACCGACGATCCGGGCGCGGATCGGATGGCCAGCATCGGCTCCAGCGCCACCGCCAGCGCATCCCCGGCCGTGGCGGCCAACCGGCGGGCGACCGCGGCCGGGCTGGAATCGCCGAACATCAACTGCACCGGCATCTCGATACCCGCCGACCGCAGCTGCGCGACCACCTTGGTCGCCAGCAGCGAATTGCCGCCCAGTTCGAAGAATCCGTCGTCCACGCTCACACTCGGCACGCCGAGCACCTCGGCGAACGCCGCGCACAGCGCCGCCTCCACCGGCGTCGACGGGGCCCGATAGCCCGAACCGGCCCCGAACACCGGTTCGGGCAGGGCCTTGCGGTCGAGCTTGCCGACCGGGGTCAGCGGCACCGCGTTCAGCAGCGTGATCGACTGCGGCACCATGTAATTGGGCACCAGCTCGGCCACATGCGCGGTCAGCTCGGCCACCGTCGGCTCATGACCACGGCATGTTTTCACATACGCCACCAGGGCCGTCGATCCCGCCGGGGTGCGGTGGCCCATGGTGGTGGCGAATTCGACCGCCGGATGCCGCGCGAGCGCCGCGTCGATCTCGCCGAGTTCGATGCGGAAGCCGCGGATCTTCACCTGATGGTCGGTGCGGCCCATATAGTCCAGCGCGCGGCGGCCGTCGTGTTCGACCCAGCGCACCAGATCGCCCGTGCGGTACATGCGTTCGCCCGGTTTGCCGTACGGATTGGCCAGGAATCGCTGCGCGGTCAGGCCCGGCCGGTGCAGATAGCCGCGGGCCAGCGCGGGACCGGCCAGATACAGCTCGCCCGTCACGCCGACCGGTGCGGGATGCAGCCGCGAATCCAGCACCATCGCCGCCACGCCGCGGATCGGACCGCCGATGGTGATCGGCGTGCCGGGCGTCATCGGCTCGGAGATCACGGTGACGATGGTGGTCTCGGTCGGCCCGTACACGTTGTACAGACTGCGGCCGGTCCCCCACCGGTTCACCAGTTCCGGCGGCAGCGCCTCGCCACCGACCAGCACATGCCGCAGCGCGGTCACCCCGCTCGGATCGACCGTGCCCAGCGCGGCGGTGGTGATGAACGCGTGGGTGATCTGTTCGTCGATGAACACCCGAGCCAGTTCCGTGCCGCCGTACACGCCCACCGGGGCGATCACCAGGGTCGCCGCCCCGCCCAGCGCCAGCAGCAGATCCAGCATGGCCGCATCGAAACTCGGTGTGGCGAAATGCAGGACGCGACTGCCCGGGCGCACCTCGAAACGCTGCGCGGTCTCGGCCGCGAAGTTGGACAGTCCGCCGTGGGTGACGACCACACCCTTGGGCACGCCGGTGGAGCCGGAGGTGTAGATGACGTAGGCCGGATTGTCCATCCGCAGCGGCAACGGCCGCTCCTCGGCGGTGATCGCGGTATCGGGGGTGCGCAGCACACGGCGACGGAACGACGGCGCGTCCAGGACGGTCCAATTCGCGCCGTCGGGCATCCGTTCGCGATGCGCCGAGAGTGTGATGCCCAGCGCCGCACCGGAATCGGTGAGCATATGCGCGATGCGATGTTCGGGATAGGTCGGGTCGATCGGCACGAAGGCCGCGCCCGCCTTGGCCACCGCCAGCGTCGCCGCCACCGATTCCGCCGACCGCGGAATACCCAGTGCCACCAGGGTTTCCGGGCCGACACCGAGCGAGATCAGCACCCGCGCCAGCCGGTTGGTCCAGCGGTCGAGCGCATCGTAGGTGATCTGGGTGCCCTCGCAGCGCAGGGCCACCGCCTGCGGATTCACCCGTACCGCCGCCTCGAACACCTCCGGCAGCGTGAACGGGCGGTCGGCGCCCGCGCCGCGCACCGGAGCCAGGTGAGACCATTCCTCGCCGTCGAGCAGTTCCAGATCGCCCACGGGCAGACTCGGATTCGCCGCGGCCGCGGTGAGCAGCCGCACCAGCCGCGCGCCGAGTCCGGCCGCGGTCCGCTCGTCGAACAGATCGCGCGCGAAGTTCACCGATACCGTGATGCCGTCGGGTTCGCGTCGCGCACTCCAGGATTCGGTGGCGGTGAACTGCAGATCGAACTTCGCGATGCCCGGATCGGCGTCGGCGGCCTCGATGCGCAGCTCGGGCAGTTCCAGCACCCGCACCGGCTGATTGCGCACCGACAGCATCACCTGGAACATCGGGTGATGCGCCTGCGAGCGCGCCGGATTGAGCACCTCGACCAGCCGCTCGAACGGCACGTCCGCATGCGCGAACGCCTCCAGATCGGTATCGCGCACCGCATGCAGCAGTTCGGCGAACGAGCATCCGCCGTCGATCCGCGTACGCAGCACCAGGGTTCCGACGAACATGCCGACCATCTGATCCAGCGCGGGATGGCCGCGCCCGGCGATCGGGGTGCCGACGGCGATATCGTCGACGGCGGTGAGCCGGTGCAGCAGCGTCGCCAGCGCGGCGTGCAGCACCATGAACATGGTGACGCCGTGCTGCTGCGCGATGGCCTGCAGCTCCCGATGGGTCAGCGCGTCGATGGCGCAGTCCACCGTGCCGCCGCGATAGCTCGGCGCGGGCGGGCGCGGCCGGTCGGCGGGTACCGCCAGCAGCTCCGGAACACCGTCGAGCGCGGTGCGCCAGTAGTCGAGCTGACGGCTCGCCACCGATTCCGGATCGTCCTCGCTGCCGAGCGTATCCCGTTGCCACAGCGTGTAATCGGCGTACTGCACGGGCAGCTCACCCCATGGGGTGGCCGAGCCCGCGCGATGCGCGGTGTAGGCGGCGGCGACATCGGCGGCCAACGGCTCCAGCGACCAGCCGTCCATCGCGATGTGATGCACGACCAGCACCAGCACATGCTCATCGGCGGCCAGCCGCAGCAGTCGTGCCCGGATCGGGGCGTCGAGGGCCAGATCGAATCCCGTTGCGGCCAGGGCGCTCACCGCGCCCGGCACCTGTGCCTCGGTGATGTCGCGGACCGGCAGTTCGATCGTCGTCTCGGCCGGATCCAGCACCCGCTGGAACGGTTCGCCCTCGAGCTCGCCGAAGACCGTGCGCAACGTCTCGTGCCGCACCCGCACCGCGTGCAGCGCCGCCCGCAGCGCCTCGACGTCGAGGTCGCCGCGCAGCCGCAGCGCGACCGGCACGTTGTAGACCCCGGCCACCTCGGCGCCCGCGGATTCGTTGAATCGCGCCAGGAACCACAGCCGCCGCTGCGCCGCCGACAGCGGCACCCGCGGCGGTCGCGCCCGTCGGCGCAGCTGCGGGCTGGTGTCGGTGCCGCCGCCCGCCTCGAGCAGGGTGGCGAGTTCGGCGACCGTCGGCGCGGCGAAGACGGTGCGTACCTCGAGCCGCACCCCGGTAGCCGCCGCTAGGCGGGCCACCAATTGCGTTGCCAGCAGCGAGTTTCCGCCGACGTCGAAGAAGCCGTCGTCCGCGCCCACGGTGTCGGCGCCGACCAGTTCGGCCATCACCCGCGCCACCAGCCGCTCGGCCTCGGACTCCGGTTCGCGGACCACGGTCGCGGTCAGCCGCGGCTCCGGCAGGGCCGCGCGGTCGAGCTTGCCGACCGGGGTCAGCGGAATGTGCTCCAGGGCGGTGATACTCGCGGGCACCATATGTGCGGGCAGCTGCTGCGCGATATGCAGGCGGAGCTGCTCGACGTCGATTCCGGCGCGGGCGTCGACGGGCAGCACATAGGACACCAGCCGCTTGGCCCCGGCGATCTCGCGAACCTCGGTATGCGCGAAGCGGATCGCGGGATGGGTGGCCAGCACCGCGCTGATCTCGCCCAGTTCGATCCGGAATCCGCGGATCTTCACCTGATGGTCACTGCGGCCCAGGTACACGAGCTCGCCGTGGGAGTTCCAGCGCACCACATCGCCGGTGCGGTACATCCGGGTGCCCTCGGGACCGTACGGGTCGGCGACGAAACGCGTTGCGGTGAGCCCGGGTCGATGCAGATAGCCGCGCGCCAGCGCCTGCCCGCCGAGATACAGCTCCCCCGGCACACCGACCGGCACCGCGCGCAGCCACTCGTCCAGGACCAGCACCCGCGCGCCGCGGGCCGGGGTGCCGATGGTGACCGGCTCGCCCGCGATCAGCGGCGCCGACAGCGTGACCACCACGGTCGCCTCGGTCGGGCCGTAGGCGTTGAGCAGCAACCGGTTCGGCGCCCAACGCGCCACCAGATCCGCGCCCAGCGCCTCACCGCCGACCGACAGCGACCGCAGATGCGGCAGCGGCCAGCGGTCGTGATCGATGGTCGCCAGCGCCGCGGGGGTCATGAACGTGTGCGTGATCCGTTCGCGATCCATCAGCGCGGCCAGCTCGTCGCCGCCGTACACGTCCGTCGGGCAGATGACCATGGTGGCGCCCGCGCCGACGGCCAGCAGCAGATCGAAGATCGCGGCATCGAAGCTCGGCGTCGCGAAGTGCAGGGTGCGCGCCTCGCGGTCGACCCGCATGCGGTCGCGGATCTCGTCGGCGAAGTTGGACAGGCCGCCGTGGGTGACGGCCACGCCCTTGGGTTTTCCTGTGGAGCCGGAGGTGTAGATGACATAGGCCAGATCCGAGGTCCACATCGTGCACACCCGGTCGGCGTCGGTGATCGTGGCCTCGTCGAGGCCCTCGATCTCGGCCATCAGCTCCGGATCGTCGAGCAGCAGCCAGGCGGTCTCGTGGCCGCCCGCCGCGGCCTCGCGCAGCCCGACAGCATGTGCCGACAAGGTCACCCCGGCATGGCAGCCGGAATCGGTGAGCATATGCCGCACGCGATCGGTCGGATAGTTCGGATCGACCGGGACGAAGGCCGCGCCCGCCTTGGAGATCGCCAGGATGGCCGCGACCGATTCCACCGACCGCGTCAGGCCCATCGCGACCCGGTCGCCCGGGCCCAGCCCGCGCCGGATCAGCGCCCGCGCCAGGCGATTCGAATAGCCGTCGATCTCGGCGTAGCTCAGCTCGAGCTCGCCGGCGCGGATCGCGGTACGTTCGGCGTGCAGATGCGCGGTCGCGGTGAAGTAGTTCGCCAGGCTGCACTGCGGGGTGGGGACCGCGCCGTAGGCCGGGGCCAGCAGGCGGCGTTCGGATTCGGTGCGGGCATCGATATCGCGCACCCGGATCTGCGGATCGGCGGCCACCGTCTCGAGCACCGTATACAGCCGATCGGCCAGCGTGCACACCGTCTCATGGTCGAAAAGCTCGGCGGCATAGACCAATTCGAAGGCCGCGCCCGCGCCGTCGGCGATCGGGACGCGCAGCTCGAGATCGAATTTCGCCGCGGCGATATCGAGTTCGTCGGCCGACAGCCGCAGGCCGGGCAGCTCCAGCACCGGGGCCGGCCCGTCCTGCACGGTCAGCGCCACCTGCACCAGCGGATCCGCCGAGCCGCGGCCGAGCTCCTCCACGATCCGGTCGTAGGGCAGATCGGCGTGTGCCATCGCGGCCAGTTCGCTGTCGCGATCGACCTGCAGCTGTTCGGCGAAGCTGCGATCCGGGTCCACCATCGAGCGCAGCACCAGCGTGTTGACGAACATGCCGACCAGCTCGTCGAGGCGGGTGTCGGTGCGCCCCGCGATGGGAGTGCCGATCACCACCTCACGGCCGCCGGTCACGATGCGCAGCAACACCGCCAGCGCCGAGCGCAGCACCATGAACCGGCTCACGCCTTGGGCGCGGGCCAGTTCCTCCAGCCGGTGCTCGAGCGCCTCGGGCACCTCGAGGTGGACCGTGCCCGCCCGTTGGGTCGGTTCGGGCGGGCGGGCACGGTCATAGGGCAGCGGCATCCGCTGCGGCAGCTCGGCCAGCGTCTCGCGCCAGAACTCGAGCTGGGTCGCGGCCGGGCTGGCCGCATCGGTGATATCGCCGAGGCAATCGCGTTGCCACAGCGCGTAATCGGCGTACTGGACAGGCAGCGGCGCCCAGGCCGGGGCGGCACCGCCGCGACGGGCCGCGTATGCCAGCGCCAGATCGTGGGTCAGCGGGCCGAGTGACCAGCCGTCGGCGGCGATGTGGTGCACCACGATGCCCAGGCGGTAGGCCCCGGAATCGGTGTGCAGCAACAGCATGCGCAGCGGGGTCTGGGCGGTCAGATCGAAGCTGCGCCGGGCGAATTCGCCGAGCAGCCCCGACGCCTCGGCGGCCTCGACCGCCACCGGCTCGAGCGTCGGCACACACGCCTCGGTGTCCAGGATCTGCTGATAGGCACCACCGTCGGCGATGTCCTCCGGGAATATCGTGCGCAGCACCTCGTGCCGATGGATCACATCGGTCAGCGCCGCCCGCAGCGCGGGCACGTCCAGCTCGCCGTCGATGCCGATCATGAAGGCGATGTTGTAGGCGCTGGATTCGGGCGCGTACCGGTTGAGGAACCACAGCCGCTGCTGCGGCAGCGACAGCGGAATCCGCTGCGGGCGCGGCTCGTGGCGACGCAGCGCGAGCCGCGGCGCGCGCGGCGCATCGGCCAGGCGCGCGGCCACCCCGGCCACCGTGGGCGCCTCGAAGATCACCCGCACCGGCAGATCCACCCCGACCTCGGCGTGCAGGGCCACGGTCAGGCGGGTGGCCAGCAGCGAATTGCCGCCGATGTCGAAGAAGCTGTCCTCGGCGCCGGGCACCGGATTGCCGAGCACGGTTTCGAAGACGCGCGCGACCTGCCGCTCGAGTTCGGTCTCCGGGGCCCGCGAGGGACCGGTCGCGCCGAACTCCGGTCGCGGCAAAGCCTTTCGGTCCAGTTTGCCCGACGGGGTGACCGGCACCTGGTCCAGCACGGTGATCGCCGCGGGGACCATATAGCCGGGCAGCTGCTTCCGCGCGGTGGCCAGCACCGCCGCGGGATCGATATCGCCGTCGGCGGTGATGTAGGAGGCCAGCCGGGTGCTACCGAACTCACCGGTGTGCACGACGGTCAGCGCGAACCGCACGCCCGGATGGGCGCGCAGCACATGGTCGATCTCGCGCAGTTCGATGCGGAAGCCGCGGATCTTCACCTGATCGTCGGCGCGGCCGAGGAATCGCAGCTGACCCGCGGTGTCGGCGACGACGAGATCGCCCGTGCGGTACATGCGTTCGCCGCGGCGGCCGTGCGGATTGGCCGGGAACCGGGACGCGGTCAGCCCGCGACGGCCCAGATAGCCGCGCGCCAGACCAGGTCCGGACAGATACAACTCACCCGGCACACCCGGCGGCACCGGATGCAGGCGCGCGTCGAGGACGAACAGCCGCATGCCGCGCACCGGCAGTCCGATCGGCACCGGGCGGCCCGCGACCATCGGACCGGTCGCGGTCGCGGCGACCGTCGCCTCGGACGGGCCGTACATGTTGTGCATGCGATGTCCGGCGGTCCAGGTCTGCACCAGCTCCTCGGGGCAGGCGTCGCCGCCGACGATCACCGCCTCGAGCTCGTCCAGGCCCTCGGGCGGCACGGTCGCCAGCGCGGCCGGGGTGACGAAGGCGTGGGTGACCCGCTCCGCCGCCAGCAGCGCCGCCAGTTCCGCGCCGCCGTACATGCCCGCCGGGGCGACCACGATGGTGGCGCCCGCGGCGAAGCCCAGCAACAGTTCCAGCACCGACGCGTCGAACGACGGCGACGAGAAGTGCAGTGTCCGTGCCGAATCGGTCACCCCGAACAGATGCATCTGCTCATGCGCGAGCGAGGCCAGTCCGGCGTGGGTGACCACGACGGCCTTGGGCATACCCGTGGAGCCGGAGGTGTAGATCAGATACGCCGGATGCGCGATGCGCAGCGGCTGGTGCCGCTCGGATTCGGCGATCGGATGGGTGGGATACCGCGACAGCTCCGCGGCCAGCTGCGCGGAACCCATCAGCAGCCAGTCCGCGTCCTGCTTACGGTGCCGCCCGTGGCCCACCGGCCAATCCGGCAGGGCGGCATGGCATTGCGCATTCGTCAGGCCGAGCATCGCGCCGGAGTCCGAGAGCATATGCGCGATCCGCTCGCCCGGATAGTCCGGATCGACGGGCACATACGCGCCGCCGGTCTTGGCCACGGCCCAGACCGCGAGGACCGATTCCAGTCCACGTGGGAGCGCGATCGCCACCACCACCTCCGGTCCGGCGCCGTGCTCGATCAGCACCCGCGCCAACCGGTTCGACCGTTCGTCGAGTTCGCGATAGGTGATGTCGCGGCCCAGATGCCGCACCGCGACCGCATCGGGCAGTCGTTCGGCGGTCTCGCTCAACAGCCGGGCCAGGGTCAGCTGCGGCTCGCCGGGCGCGCCGGTGATCGGGACCAGCTTGCCGGTCTCGCGGGCGTCGAGGATGCTCAGATCGCCGACGGGCACGCTCGGCGCGGCGACCGCGGCGGTCAGCAGCTGCACGAACCGGCGCGCGATCGCCTCGACCGAGGCGGTGTCGAAAACATCGGTCGCATAACCGAATTCGGCCGTGAGCGGACCTTCCTCGGCGCTCGGTGCCTCCGCCGTCGCGCTGTCGTGCACGGTGAGCTGCAGATCGAACTTGGTGACCCCGACCTCCATCGGCAGCACCCGCGCGGCCACCTCCGGCAGATCGATGCGCAGATCCGGGGTGCTCTCATAGGACAGCATCACCTGGAACAGCGGATGCCGCCCGGCGTCGCGGGCCGGATTCACGACCTCCACCAGCCGTTCGAACGGCACATCGGAATTGGCGAAGGCGTCGAGATCGGTCTCGCGGACCCGATCGAGCATCCGATCGAAGCCGGCGGCCGGATCGACCCGGGTGCGCAGCACCAACGTGTTGACGAACATGCCGACCAGATCGTCGAGCGCCGGATCCGAGCGCCCGGCGATCGGGGTGCCGATCGCGATATCGGACGTATTGCACAGTCGCGCAAGCAGAGTCGCGAGCGCGGCATGTAACACCATGAACGTGGACACGCCGCGATCGGCGGCGAGGGCGGCCATCGCCCGCCGGGTGGCGGCCGGGACGGCGAACCGCACCCGGGCGCCCTCGCCGGTGCGGCGCAGCGGCCGCGGGCGATCCAGCGGGAGATCGAGCTGATCGGGCAGATCCGCCAGCGCGGCGCGCCAATAGGCGAGCTGGCGCGACAGCGCGCTCGCGGGATCGGTTTCGTCGCCGAGCAGTTCGCGCTGCCACAGCGCGAAATCGGCGTACTGCACCGGCAGCGGCGTCCAGTCCGGTGCGTGCCCGCCCGCGCGGGCGGCGACCGCGGTCATCAGATCCCGTGCCAGCGGCGCGACCGACCAGCCGTCGCCGCAGATGTGGTGCAGCACAACGAGAAAGACGTAGGTATCCGGTCCGGTGACATACAGCGCCACCCGGATCGGGGCCTGGCTGCGCAGATCGAAGCCGTATCCGGCGTATTCGGTGGCCAGGGCCAGCGCGTCGGCGTCGGTGGCGTCGATCGGATCGAGGGTGAGCGGGATCTCGGCGGCCGGATGCACGACCTGCACCGGTCCGTCGGGGGAATCGGGGAAGGTGGTGCGCAGGCTCTCGTGCCGGTTGAGCACGTCGATCAGCCCGGCGCGCAACGCGTCCGGATCCAGTGGCCCGGTCAGCTCCACCGCCAGCGGCATGTTGTAGGCGGAGGCGTGTTCGGCGAACCGGTTGAGAATCCACAGCCGCTGCTGGGCCAGCGACAGCGGAACCTGTTGCGGGCGAGGGCCCGCCAGGAGTTTCGGCGAGGAGGTGTCGGGATTGTGGCTGTCCAGGCGGGCGGCCAGCGCGGCGATGGTGGTGGCTTCGAACAGATCTCGGATGGTCAGGCCGGCGCCCAGCGCGGCGTTGATCCGGGCCACGGCCCGCGCCGCGGACAGCGAATTGCCGCCGAGGTCGAAGAAGCCGTCGGCGACATCAAGATCGTCGATACCGAGCACCTCGGCGAAGACCGCGGCCAGCCGCCGCTCCAGCTCGGTGCGCGGCCCGGCGGCCGCGCGCGCCACCCGGCGCGGCCCGGGTTCCGGTGCGGGCAGGGCCTTCCGGTCGACCTTGCCATTCGGATTCAGCGGTAGTTCGCCGAGCACCAGCAGATGCGCGGGAATCATGTAGCCCGGCAGCCGCCGACGCAGATCGCCGGTCAGTTCGGTGATGTCCAGCGGAGCGGCGGTCGCGGCCACCACATAGGCGACCAGCTCGTCGCCACCGGGCCCGCTGTGCGCGACACAGACCGCGCGCGCCACCCGCTCATCGGCCAGCAGCGCCGCCTCGACCTCCCCCAGCTCGATGCGCAGCCCCCGGATCTTGACCTGAAAGTCGCTGCGCCCCAGATACTCCAGCACCCCCGCCGACCCGTTGTCGACCCGCCACCGCACCAGATCCCCGGTGCGGTACATGCGGGCGCCCGCGTCGCCAGTTGCGGATACGCCCGGGGTGCTCCCCATGGATTCGCCGGAGGCCGCACCCATGGATTCGCGGGAGGCGCCTGCCTTGGTTTCGCCTGAGGCACCTCCTATGGATTCGCCCGAGGTGCTCCCCATGGCCCCGAAGGGGTTGGCCACGAATCGTTCCGCGCTCAGGCCCGGGCGCTCGAGGTAACCGCGGGCCAGTTGCGTACCCGCGAGGTACAGCTCGCCCACCACGCCCGGCGGCACGGGGCGCAGCCGCTCGTCGAGCACGTAGACCTGGGTGTTCCAGACCGGCGCGCCGATCGGCACGCTGTCCTGTTCGGGCGCGCAGGGCCAGTAGGTGACATCGACGGCGGCCTCGGTCGGGCCGTACAGGTTGTGCAACCGCACGGCCGTATCGCCGAGGGCCGCATGGAAATCGCGCACGGTCGCGGCGGGCAGCGCCTCACCGCTGCAGAACACCCGGCGCAGCCCGGTGCAGCCGCGCACATCGGTATCGGTGACGAATACCGACAGCATCGACGGCACGAAATGCGCTGTGGTCACGCCCTTCTCGGCGATGAGCGCGGCCAGATAGGCCGGATCGCGGTGCCCGTCGGGGGCGGCGACCACCAGCCGCGCGCCGATCTGCAAGGGCCAGAAGAACTCCCACACCGACACGTCGAAGGTGGCGGGCGTCTTCTGCAGCACCACATCGTCCACGTCCAGCGGATACTCGTGCTGCATCCAGCGCAGCCGGTTGACGATCGCGGCATGAGAGACGCCCACGCCCTTGGGTTTTCCGGTCGACCCGGAGGTGAAGATCACATACGCCAGATGCTGCGGGCGCAGCCGGGCCGGGCGGTCGCGGTCGGTGATCGGATCGGCGGCGAACCCGGACACCGCGGCCGTATCGACATCCAGCCGCGGTACCTCGGCCGGCAGTGCGAACCCGTCGCGCGCGGCGGTCAGCACACACAGCGGCCGCGCGGCCGCGAGGATGTGGCCGATGCGTTCGGCCGGATGATCCGGATCGATGGGCAGATACGCCGCGCCCGCCTGGGTCACGGCATACATGGCCACCACCAGGTCCAGGCTGCGCCGAATCGCCAGGCCCACCACCGTATCCGGGCCCGCGCCGCGCGCGATCAGCGCCCGCGCCAGCCGGTTGGCCCGTTCGGCGAGCTCGGCGTAGGTGAGCGTCTCGGCACCGAATTCCAGCGCGATCGCCTCCGGGCAGGCCGTCGCGCGGTCGGCGAACAGCCCGGCCAGGGTGCCCGGCGGCTGCGTCATTGTCGTCGAATTCCATTGCCGCAGCACCAGATCGCGCTCATCGGCGGTGATGACCGGGATCGACACCACCGCGGTATCCGGATCCACCGCGAGCAGCCGGGCCAGGAAGTCCAGGAAACGCCCGTGGTGGGCGGCCAATTCGGCGGCGCCGTAGAGCTGCGGGTTGGCCTCGAAGTCGATGTGGATGCGGTTGCCGACGCCGTTGTAGAGGTTGATCGACAGATCCTCGACCGGCCCGGTGGCCAGCACATTGAGCGAGCCGAGCAGGCTGCCGAATCGCAATTCGCTGTGGAACAGCATGATGTTGACCATCGGCCCGAAGAAGCCGCGAGTATCGCGGGAGTAGCCGCAGTCGCGTCTGATGTCGTCGTGCCGATAGCGCTGATGCCGCAGCGCGCCGGTGATCTGCAGCTCCGCGGCCCGCAACACCTCGCGCAGGGTGGTGGTCTCGTCGAAGCGCAGCCGGATCGGCACCACATTGGACACCACACCCGCCGAGCGGCGCAGCGCCACCGTCGTGCGCGCGGAGACCGGCAGGCTCAGCACCACATCCGGATTGCCGGTGGCCGCGCGAACATAGCAGGCCAGTGCCGCCACGAACAGCGCCGAATTCTGAGTGCCGAACTGCTGTGCCGCCGCACCCAATTCGGCCTCCACCGAGCGGTCCAGCACCGCGGCGGCCAGCCGGCGGCCCGATTCGGGCGCCGAGGCCGCGATGCCGGAACCGGACAGGCTCATCGGCGCGCCGACCCCGGCCAGCTGCTCGAGCCAGTACTCCCGGTCGGAGCGGAACCGGGTGGTGTCGCGATAGCGGGTCTCCTCGCCGTAGATCTCGGCCAGCGGCGTAGCGCGCGAGGCGACCGGCTCGGTGCGATCCTCCAGGGCCGTATATATCTCGGCCGTGCGCAGCAGCGCGTTCATCGCGCCGTAGCCGTCGATGACGATGTGATGGGCCCGCGAGTACCAGATGTAGTCGCGGTCACCGACGCGCAGCACCACATTGGCGGTCAGCGGATCGCGTTCCAGATCCATGGGCGCGCCGGCGTGGTCGTGCATCCAGCGCAGCGCCGCCGCGCGCGGATCGGCCTCATGCCGCAGATCGATGCGCGCCCAGCCTGGCCGCCGCGCGGGATCGATCATCTGCTGCGGAATGCCGTCGATCTCGAGCAGCCGCACCTGACCCACCTGGGACTCCGCACCGAACCGCTCGATCGCGTACAGCAGCCGGCCGACATCGAGATCGCCGTGGATCTCGACGTATTGGGCGATGGTGAGCGGGATATCGGGCCGGATCCGCTGCGCGTACCAGAGGGCGGTCTGGGCGGGTGACAGGGCGAAGGGTTGTGCTGAGAATTCGCCGGAAGAACATTGGTCGACACGATCGGTGGCCAATGAACTCATCAATCACTCCGTTCTGCCGCTGTTGACGCAACTCCCCAAGCACCGCCTCGGACGGCGCGCAGCGCCGGCCGTAGGACGTGATTCACGCCCTATGATTCGGAGCATCGACTCGGCCGGATCGGTAACGTGCTCGAGTTGTTTCATTTCGAACGACGTTGGCGGAGACCAGATTTAGCTCGCTACCTCACCGCAAACGTTGTGTTCGTAGAGAAAGAGCAGACAAACGAGTTACGGCAGGGAGTATGCCAGAACGATCCGGCGATTCAGCTATGTTACGGCGAACAGCGCATGACGACAGTGACCGACACACACGTACCGTGCCGATCCAGGGGTGTCCGAAATGTGTGCTTACCGGGGAGTTTTCGCGTGCGGCCATCCGCTCACCCGGCCGCCGATGGCGCCCTCATTCACCAGGTGGGTCGGCCGCGAGGTTCGCCGCCGAATAGCCGCAATCACAACAACGATCGCGGCCACAATACACAAGATTCTCTCAGGAAGAGGTCCGAAACGCGTCGAAAGTGTCGTGGTGTGGCGCAGCGGCAGCGACGCCTCGAGCACGGCGGGAACGAACTGTGGGGTCTGCTGCGCGACGGCGCCGTCGGCGGTGATGATCGCGCTCACGCCGGTGGTGGCCGAAACCACCAGGGCCCGGCCGTGTTCGACGGCCCGCACCCGCGACATGGCCAGCTGCTGATAGGTCATCTCGCTGCGACCGAAGGTGGCGTTGTTGGTGGGCACGGTGAGCAGCTGGGCGCCCGCGCGCAGGGAATCCTCGAAGGCGCGGTCGAAGGCGACCTCGTAGCAGGTGGCCACGCCGATGGCGACCGGCGCGCCGCCCCGCGCGGGCCGCACGTGTACGACGCCGTCGCCGTGGCCGGGCACGAAATACCCTGCCCGATCGGCGTATTGGGAGAAATGCCGGAAGAATCCCCGGAAGGGCAGATACTCACCGAACGGTTGGATGATCTTCTTATCGTGTCGCTCGCCGACCCGATCGCCGTCCCAGACCAGCACCGAATTGGTCGTGGTGTCGTCGGCGTTCACCAGCACCGCGCCGACCAGGATCGGGGCGTGGATGAGCTGGGAGGCGGCCGTGATCTCCGCCGCGGCGTCGGAATTGCGCAAAGGGTCGATATCGGACGAATTCTCCGGCCAGATCACCACATCCGGCCGCGGGGCCCGTCCGGCGTCGATGGCGCGGGCCAGCTCCTCGGTGCGGCGCACGTGATTGTCGAGCACCGCGCGGCGCTGCGAGTTGAAGTCCAATCCCAGACGCGGCACGCTGCCCTGGACCGCGGCGACCGTGATCAGCCGGTCTCCGTCATCCGGGGCGGGCAGCGCGGCCCGAAGGATCGCTCCGGTACCCAGGATGATAGCCACAAGTGTTGCGAGAGCAGTAATTCCACGCCAGTCCCGGCGAAGAGCGTGCCGGGAACCGAGGTCTGCGAGCTGCCGGGAACCGAGGTCTGCGAGCTGCCGGGAACCGAGGTCAACGGGTCGCGGGCGCAGCCGAATCAGCAATGCCGCCAACAGGGTTCCGGTCACGGCGACCGCGAAGCTCACTCCGGGTGCGCCCGCGATCATCGCCAGGGGCAGATACCAGCCGTCGGCCTGGCCGAATGCCAGCCTGCCCCAGGGGAATCCGCCGAACGGGAAGCTGGAGCGGATCCATTCGGTCAGCGTCCACATCGTCGCCACCCACAGCGGCCAACCGGGCAGCGCACTCACCAGCCGCGCCAGCAATCCGAACAGGCCCACGTACACCGCGCATACCGTCGACAAACCCAGCCACGGCACCGGACCCACGTAGATCCCCGTCCACGGCAGTAGCGGCACGAAGAACCCCAGGCCCGCCAGCATGCCGTAGCCGAATCCGCCGCGCAGGCGGCCGTTTCCGCGGACCACGAGGGTCAGCAGCGCGATCCCCAGCGGCGCGAGGTACCAGCAGGTGCGCGGCGGGAAGCTGGCGAAGATCAGCAGTCCGGCCACGATGGCGGCCGCCGACCGTCCGATCACGGGGAACCGATCCCACAGCGCCACGGCCCGGCCGACGACCCTCGAGCCACGGCCCACGGGCCCCGGCACGCTCGAATCCTCGCGCCGCTCGGCCGAATCGACCCGCGGATCGCTCATCGCCGTCCCACCCCGAATACGGCCCCCACCGTCTCTCCCACCAGCGGCGTCGACCTCAGCACAGCTCGATGCTACGGACCATCATCGCCACTGTCCCACTCGGGTGGTATGTCCTGACCAGGGACAAGAAGGGGCGACGTGCCCGGTGGATCTCAGGCCTCGTATACGACCGCACCACGATGCACCGTGCGCAGGCAGGTCGGCGCGGGCGTGCCAGGATCGAGGCGAGGCAGGCCCGGGACCCGCGAGCGCGGATCGGTGGACCAGCGCTGCACCTTGTCCGAGGCCGCGGCGACCACCAATTCGGTTGCGTCCCAGACCGCATAGGAGGCGGGCGCGCCGGGGACCAGGGTGCCCGCGATGCCGTCACGGACCCCGCCCGCGCGCCAGGCGCCGCGGGTGGCGGCCGAGAAGGCCGCGCGCGGCGAGATCTGGTGACCGGGAGTGCGATGATGCGCGGCCGCGCGCACGGCCTCCCACGGATTCAGGGCGGTGACAGGTGCGTCCGATCCGATGGCCAGCGCGACGCCCGCGGCGGCCATGGCGGCGAACGGATTCAGCGCCGCCGCACGCTCGGCTCCCAATCGCCGGGCGTACATACCGTCGGATCCGCCCCATGCGGCGTCGAAGCCGGGCTGCACGCTGGCGATGACGCCGTATTCGGCGAGCCGGGCGATATGGTCGGCATCGAGCAGTTCGGCATGTTCGAGTCGATGGCCGCGGGCGGCCAGCGCGGGCGCGCCGACCTCGGCGGCGACCCGGGAAAACCCTTGGACGACAGCGTCGATCGCACTATCGCCGATGGCATGGAAACCGGCCTGCAGACCCGCCTCCGTGCAGGCGCGCACATGCGCGGCGACGGCATCGACATCCAGATAGCTGACCCCGGTGACACCGCCGTCGGCATACGGCGCGCGCAGCCACGCGGTGCGTGAGCCGATCGATCCGTCGACGAACAGATCGCCCGCCAGGCCGTGCACACCCAATTCGCGCACCAGCGCCGCGGCCTCGTCACCACTGCGCACGGCCTCGCCCCAGTAGGCGCGCACCTCGACACCGTGCTGGAATTCCAGCAATTCGGCCACATCGGCGCGCCCGGAGATCTCCGGCCCCGCGCATTCGTGGACCGCCACCACCCCGTAGGCGGCGGCATGATCGAGCGCCGCACTGCGAGCCCGGTCGCGCTGGGCCCGGTCGAGCCGCTCGATCATGGTCTGGCGCACCAGATGATGCGCCGCCGCGCGCAGCGGCTCCCCGGCGGTGTACCCCGTAGCGGTGCGCGCCTGCGGCACCGCCTCGAGCATCGGCGTCGACACCACGGCCGAATGTACGTCCACCCGAACCAGATACGCCATCCGCCCCGGCCCGACCGCGGCGTCGATCTCCGCGAGCGTCGGCGGGCGCTGCTCGGGCCAGTCCGTCTCGTCCCACCCCTGCCCGGTCAGGACCACATCGTCATGGCCGGCCGCATAGTCGCGAATCAGCTCCAGACACTGCGCCAGCGAACGCGCCCCCGCCAGATCCAATCCGATCAGCTGCAGGCCGAATCCGGTCACATGCACATGGGGATCCACGAATCCGGGAGCCACGAACGCCCCGTCCAGCTCGACGATCTCGGCCTCGGGATACAACGCCCGCCCCGGCCGATCGGCCCCCGCCCACACCACCATCCCGTCGGTGACCGCCATCGCGGTCGCATCGGGAGAACTGGCACTGTAGATCCGACCACCGATCAGTAACTGGGTACTCACGACTGTCGAGTTTGCCAGCCGCCGCAGGCCTGCTCATGCGGGCCTCCCATGTCCCCGTCGTCCTGACGCGGGCCTCCCCCATGTCGAGATGCGGGCTCCCCTATGTCCCTGTCGTCGGCCGCCGGGCCGACCACAGGGTCATCGCTGCTCGAGGATGCGGTGCGCGTCGCCCTGACCGTCGTCGTAGTACTGCTGGACCACGACGCCGTCGACCACATCGCCGGAGGGATCGACCACGACACCGTGGTACCGGGCGGCCGTGGCCAGCCGCCCCACGCGGCGCGCGGCGAACGCGGTGAGCACCGGCCGCAGCAGGGCCCGGGTGGGGAGCAGGAACAGCAGGCCCACGACCGAGGTCAGCAGGCCGGGCACGAACATCAGAACCCCGCCCGCGGCGACGAGGGCGCCGTCGGCGACGGCGGTACCGGGCGCGATCTCGCCGCGGCTCGCGCGGCGGAATTGATCGAAGACCTTGCGGCCCTGGGCGCGGACCAGGATCAGTCCGAGCGCGGAACCGGCGATGAGCAGCAGAATCGTCGGCACGACACCCAGGAAATGGCCGACCACGACCAGGGTGGCCACCTCGGCGACCAGATAGAGGACGAACAACAGGGCGGGCATGACGGGTCCTTTCCGCGACTTCCTACCCGATCCAACGTCGGAGTGTCCGGTTTTTCTCCCGAGCAGGCTGAGGTGTGCCTGAGAACTCAGGCGCCCGGCCGCACCAGCCCGGTCTCATAGGCCAGCACCACAGCCTGTACGCGGTCGCGCAGCCCCAGTTTCGTGAGCACCCGGCCGACATGGGTTTTCACCGTCGCCTCGGACAGATACAGCTCACCGGCGATCTCGGCGTTGGAGCGGCCCGCGGCGATCTGCTCGAGCACCTCCCGCTCCCGCGCGGTCAGCACGTCGAGCATCGCCGGATCGCGCATCCCGGCCGGATCCTCGACGATCAGCCGGTCCAGCAGCCGCTTGGTCACCTTCGGCGAGACCACCGCATCCCCGGCGGCCACGCTGCGGATGGCCGAGATCAGATCCTCCGGCGGGGTGTCCTTGAGCAGGAATCCGCTGGCCCCGGCCCGCAGCGCGCCCAGCGCATGCTCGTCCAGATCGAATGTCGTCATCACCAGAACCCGGCTGCCGCACCCGGATTCGATGATCTGCGCGGTCGCGGTCACGCCGTCGACGACGGGCATCCGCACATCCATGAGCACCACATCGGGGATCAGCTCGCGGGTCCGCTGTACCGCCGCGGCCCCGTTATCGGCCTCGCCGACCACCTCCACATCGGGGTGCGCGCCGAGGACCATCTTCAGCCCGGCCCGCATCAATTCCTGGTCGTCGACAACGAGAACGGTGATCGGCACGGTCATCAATCTAGTGGGCACGTCGCGCCGATCGCGCGCCCCGGGTTCACTCGGCCCCCTCGCGGGCCAGCGGGATGGTGGCCCGCACCCGCCAGCCGCCCTCGGGCCGCCGGCCCGCCTCCAGCGTGCCCCCGAGCACCGCGACCCGCTCCCGCATACCGACCAATCCCAGTCCGCTGCCGGTGATTCCGTTGCGCGCGCCGACCGTGTCACCGCCGCCGGGCAGGCCCGAGTCGACCACCTCGATCAGCACATCGTCCGCGCGCCGGCGCACCCGCACCCACGCCTTCGGATCGGTTCCGGCATGGCGGAAGGTGTTGGTCAGCGACTCCTGCACGATCCGGTGCACGCCCAGGCTGACCTCCGAAGTCACCTCGTCGAGCTCGCCGGTCAGCTCCAATTCCACGACCAGTCCGGCGTTGCGCATCATCTCCACCACCTTGGCCAGACCGGCCGTGCCGTGCTGGGGCAGCTGTTCGGGGGCGTGTTCGATGCGCAACAGCGCGACCGTGCGGCGCAGTTCGCGCAGCGCCTCCCGGCCCGTGGTGGCGATGGTGGTCAATGCCTGTTCGGCGGTATCCGGATCGCGGCGCAGCGCGAACTTGGCCCCGTGGGCCTGCACGATGATCACGCTCACCGCATGCGCGATCACATCGTGCAGCTCGCGCGCGATGCGGGTGCGTTCGGCCGAAACCGCCTCGTGCGCACCGCGTTCGCGGTCGTAGTCGGCCACGGCCAGCCGCGCGGCGACCTCGCGGTCGTAGGCGTGGCGGGCGCCGAGGAATTCGGCCAGGGTCCAGCACAGCGCGTAGTACAGGACCAGGACCGCCACGGTCGAACCGACCGGCTGCCCCGCCACCGTGACCGACAGCAGCGCGTCGACGGCCAGGCCCGCCAGATAGATCAGCCCATCGCGGCGGCCCACATAGGCGACCAGGGTGTAGAGCATGATGCCCAGTCCCAGGAGTGCGGGATAGTCGGGCTCGTGATGCAGGGCGTAGCTGACCACCGACGCGGTCAACGACATCGCCAGCAGCGACACCGCGGCCGCCCGCGGATACATCCGCCGGAACACCAGTGGCACCGGAATCACCACGGCCATCACCAGATCCGCGGCGATATGGGCGCTGTTGTGCACCGCCACCACGTCCAGCACCAGCATCGCCCAGGCGAGGATCGAATCGGCGACCATGGGTTTGCCGCGGAGCCAGAGGCTGAATCGACGCACCCGATCAGCCTATGCGCAGCACCCGTTCCGCCGCGGTACCCGACGATTTGCCGGATTCATCCGCTATCTGATTGTCTCGCCTCGTGGATTTCGCAGAGTGGGCCACGCTGGTGTCGGCGGCGACCGCGGCCGGCTGGGTCGACGCCGTGGTCGGCGGCGGCGGACTGATCATTCTGCCCACGCTGCTCCTGGTGGCGCCGACCCTCGCCCCGCAGACGGCGCTGGGCACCAACAAGCTCGCCGCGCTCTGCGGGACCAGCGCCGCGACCGTGACCTTCGCGAGCAAGGTGCCGATGCGCTGGCGGCTGCTGCTGCCGGGCGCGGCGCTGGCCGCGGTCACCGCGGGTCTCGGATCGGCCGCGGTCGGGCTGATCGATCGCCGATTCTTCATTCCGATCGTGATGGTGGTGCTGGTCGGTGTCGCGCTGTTCGTGACGCTACGTCCCTCGATCGGCGTCACCATGGCCACCCATCCGCCGACCCGGCGCAAGACCATCCTGGTGGTGGCGCTGGCGGCCGGACTGGTCGGCGGTTACGACGGACTGCTCGGGCCCGGCACCGGCACCTTCCTCATCATCACCTTCGCCACGCTGCTCGGCACCGAATTCGTCCGCGCGGCCGCGATGGCCAAGGTGATCAACTGCGGATCCAATCTCGGCTCGCTGATCTTTCTCGGCGCGACCGGTCATGTCATCTGGGCCCTGGGACTGGCCATGGCCGTGGGCAATATCGCGGGCGCGATCGTCGGCTCGCGGATGGCGCTGGCCCGCGGCGCGGGATTCGTGCGCGTGGTGTTGCTGGTCGTGGTGGTGACCATGGTGATTCGGCTGGGCTGGCAGCAATTCGGCTGATCAGCAACGCACCTCGGCGGCCACCTGCCGAACGGGGCGATTGGCCGCGGTGGGCGGCTCGGCGAGCCAGGGGGCCAGCACGCGCGAGGTGGTCTCGCGGATCTTGTGGTGCAACCGGTCGCCGTCCTCGAGGGCGTGGCGGCCGGAGAACAGCACGGTGAGCGCACCGGACACCGCGCCCACCACCGCGCCGACCAGTGCGGCCGCGCCGACATCGTCGAGTTCGTCCGGAAAGGCGATCCGCAACTGCCGGGCGATCTCCTGCTGCGCGGCCAGCTGCGCATGCGCGGCGCGCCCGCTCACCGCGGGCACCGTGCGCGAGACCTGTCCGCGCAGCACCGCGATGCGGGCGGCCAGATCGTCGCCGATATGCTCGCCGGGATTGTCGCCGGCCGCACGCAGCGCACGCAGTAACACCTCGACGGGACGCTCGTCCGGGCGGCGGGTCGCGATGGCGTGCACGGCGGCCCGGACCCGGTCGTCGGGTTCGGGGAAGAGCAACTCCTCTTTGCTCTCGAAGTAGTTGAAGAACGTCCGCGTGCCCACCTCGGCCGTCGCGGCGATGTCGGCGACGGTGGTCGCCTCATAGCCGCGGGTTTCGAACAGTTCGACGGCGGACTCGAGGATGGCTCGGCGGGTGCGTTCTCGCTTGCGATCACGAAGAGCGGATGGCGGCACGCGGGCAGACAGTACGGCATTGATCGAGATACACGCGGTAGGCAGCGTGTGGCGCGCGCGTTTCATGCTGCGCCATCCCGCATTTCGTGCATGTTTGCACTCGTTGCATGTTTGCACGGCGTGTCGCAGTCGCACTCCCCTAAGATCTTTCCGACCGGAATCACGATCATGTTGATGGAAGTCTTCGCCAGCAATTAGCGTGTTCGAGGTGAGCATCGCTACCCGGGACGTGGACGAGCAGTTCCGCGCGCTACCGCTGGCCCAGCTGGCCGACGCCGCGCTCACCGCGGCGCGCGCCGCCGGCGCCGAACATGCCGACCTGCGCGTACACCGGCTGGTCACCCAGTCGATCCGGCTGCGCGACGGCCGCGTCGAATCCGTCACCGACGCCACCGATCTCGGCTTCGCGGTCCGGGTGATCGTCGACGGCACGTGGGGCTTCGCCTCGCACGCCGAGCTGTCGCCCGCGACCGCCGCCGAGGTCGCGCGCCGCGCGGTGACGGTCGCGACCACGCTGCGCGCACTCAATCGGGAGCGGGTGGAGCTGGCCGACGAGCCGATCCACGACGCGCGGTGGGTGTCGTCGTACGCGGTCGATCCGTTCGACGTGCCGACGCCGGAGAAAGTGGCGCTGCTGCAGGACTATTCGGAGCGGCTGTCGGCCGCCGACGGCGTGGACCACGTCACCGCCTCGGTGCTGCAGGTCAAGGAGCAGGTCTTCTACGCGGACACCGCCGGCTCCTCGATCACCCAGCAGCGGGTGCGGCTGCATCCGCAGCTGGAGGCCGTCACCGTCGACCCGTCCGCGGGCGTCTTCGAGACGATGCGCACCCTGGCCGCTCCGGCTGGACGCGGCTGGGAGTACGTCACCGGCGCCGACGGAATCTGGGACTGGTCCGGCGAACTCGCCCGGATCCCCGAATGGCTCACCGAGAAGGTCAAGGCGCCCACGGTCGCCCCCGGCCCCACCGATCTGGTCATCGATCCCACCAACCTGTGGCTGACCATTCACGAATCCATCGGCCACGCCACCGAATACGACCGGGCCATCGGCTACGAGTCCGCCTACGCCGGAACCTCCTTCGCCACCCCCGACCAGCTCGGCACGTTGCGCTACGGCACGCCGATCATGCATGTCACCGGCGACCGCACCCAGGAATTCGGCCTGGCCACCACCGGTTACGACGACGAGGGTGTGGCCGGGCAGCGCTGGGATCTGATCCGCGACGGCGTCCTGGTCGGCTATCAGCTCGACCGGGTGTTCGCCCCGCGGCTGGGCCTGGACCGCTCCAACGGCTGCTCCTACGCCGACTCCGCCCATCACGTGCCCATCCAGCGGATGGCGAATGTCTCGCTGCAACCGGATCCCGCCGCCGACACCAGCACCGCCGAACTCATCTCCCGGGTCGAGGACGGCATCTATATCCTCGGCGACAAGTCCTGGTCGATTGATATGCAGCGCTACAACTTCCAGTTCACCGGCCAGCGCTTCTTCCGCATCCGCAACGGAGAGCTCGCCGGTCAGCTGCGCGATGTCGCCTATCAGGCCACCACCACCGACTTCTGGGGTTCGATGGAGGCCGTCGGCGGCCCGTCCACCTGGGTGCTGGGCGGTGCGTTCAATTGTGGTAAAGCGCAACCGGGTCAGGTCGCCGCGGTCAGTCACGGCTGCCCGTCGGTGCTGGTGCGCGGGGTCAACATTCTCAACACCCGGACGGAGGCGGGGCGGTGACGGTGCTGCACGGCGGCGAGGTCGTGGAACGGGCGCTGGCCGCCTCCCGCGCGGACGAGGCGATCGTGATCGTCACCGACGCGCACGAGGCATCGCTGCGCTGGGCCGGAAACTCCATGACCACCAACGGTTCCTCGATCTCACGAGACTGGGCGGTCGTCTCGGTGTTCCGCGAGGGGCCGAATCGGGCCCGGGTCGGCAGCGTCAGCGCGACCGGCGTCGAACCCGGCGATATCGAGGCCGTGGTGCGCGCCAGCGAGGAGGCGGCCGCGAGCGCCGAACCGGCGCGGGATGCGATGCCACTGCTGGCGCCCGACTCCGTGGCCGGGCCCGACTGGTCGCAGGCATCGGCCGCGACCGGCATCGAGGTCTTCACCGAGGTGGCGAGGGATCTGGCCACCGGATTCGACGGCGCCGATCGGCTCTACGGCTTCGCCCACCATCAGCTGCACACCACCTGGCTGGGCACCTCCACGGGCGTGCGCCGCCGCTGGACCCAGCCGACCGGCTCGATCGAAATCAACGGCAAGCGCGGCGAATCCGCCTCGGCGGCCAGCGCCTGGGTCGGCGCGGGCACGGTCGATTTCGCCGATATCGATGTGCCGGGACTGCTCGGCGAGCTGAACCGGCGGCTGGACTGGTGCAAGCGCCGCGTCGAACTGCCCGCCGGACGGTACGAGACGCTGCTGCCGCCGTCGGCGGTGGCGGATCTGCTGATCTACATGATGTGGGAGATGGAGGGCCGCGGCGCGCAGGAGGGGCATACCGCGTTCTCGCGAGCGGGCGGCACCCGAATCGGCGAGCGGCTCACCGACATTCCGCTGACGCTGTATTCCGATCCGGCCGCGCCCGGCCTGGAATACCGGCCGTTCGTGGCGACCTCGTCATCCTCGGAATCGCTCTCGATCTTCGACAACGGCCTGTCCGCGGGGCGGGTCGACTGGCTCCGCGACGGCGTCATCGATGCGCTGGTCTATCCGCGCGCCACGGCCGCCGAATTCGGTGTCCCGGTCACGCTTCCGGGCGAGAACCTGGTGATGTCCGGCGGATCGCAGGCCTCGCTCGACGATATGGTCGCCCGCACCGAGCGCGGCCTGCTGCTGACCTGCCTGTGGTACATCCGCGAGGTCGATCCGGCCACGCTGCTGCTCACGGGTCTGACCCGGGACGGGGTGTATCTGGTCGAGGACGGCGAGGTGACCGCCGCGGTGAACAACTTCCGCTTCAACGAGTCTCCGGTGGATCTGCTGCGCCGGGTCACCGAGGCCGGAGCCACCGAGGTCACGCTGCCGCGCGAGTGGAAGGACTGGTTCACCCGAACGGCCATGCCGCCGTTGCGTATCCCCGACTTCCACATGTCCTCGGTCAGTCGGGCCACCTAGGTGCCGCGGACGCCTCGTGCGCTGAGCGATAACTCCACTGGCGCATCCGGGCCAAACGGCACCGCGGTCCGGGTTCGCGCGGATAAGATTCACACCGTGTGCCCGACCGCCGGCCAGGCCCGCGATTCCGGGATGGGCCCGCGGTGACCTCGCAACCGGATCACTCCCATGAACCCGAGTCGATCCGGCAGTGGCTGTGCGCCATCGAATCCGAGGCCGGACCGGCATGGCGCGTCCGGCGCGAACCGGGCCCGCCCTATGGATGGAGCCTGTTCGACGATAACGGTGCGGCCGTCTGCAGCGGGAGCCTCGACAAGATCGATCAGTGGCTGCGGCATCGTCGGACGCGCGCCGAGGATCACTGAACCACGGGCCGCTCGATGCCGTTGCCCGTGGATCACGCCGCCGCGGTTCGATCCGCGCATCGGGTATCGCGGCCGCCGCCCGTATGACAGAATCGCCCCACCGGTTCGAATACGACGCCGTGCGCGCCGCCGATACCCTCCGGATGCAGTGCGTGAATTCCCTGGCGCACAAGAGCTTTCGGGAATATCGAGATCGACGGGAACCGTGTGAGCCGCGGGTGCGTCCAAGCGATCACATAACAGGCACAGTCGAGGCGGGGACGACATGGAACACAGTGGCGGATTCGGTCCATTGATCGAACAGGCCCAGGCGGGGGCGGTTTCGCTGCGGGCGGACCCGCAGGCGTTCCTGACCCTCGATCGGGCGATGCGTCGACGCAAATCCGATATCGAGGCCATCCAGCAGCTCACCCGCACGATCTCCGGACACATATCGTGGGGGCTGGGCGAACAGGCCGCCGTCCTCACCTCGGCACGCGTACTGGCGCAACGCTTCCGGGAGAAGGCGGCGGGCGGACCCGCCAGCGCCGAGGCGATCCTGCAGCAGCACTGGCAGGTAGCCGACGATTTGCAGACTCTGTTCCACACCATCCGTGAACGCCTTCGGCAGACCGATGCCGACTTCGCCGCCGGTCTGCGCGCGGCCGAGACGGCCCAGCAGTCCGGGAGCGCGGCATGACCGACTACGACCCGCCCGCGATCACCGATCCGGAGAATGTCGACGCGCTGACCCACCGCCAGATCTACGACGCGTTCCACACCGTCGCCGACCACAGCTCCGATGTGGTCGCCGCGTGGGGGCAGGCGCAGACGCACTGGCGCGATTCCACCGCCGAACTGCTCCGCGCCGTGCGCACCGCCGTCGACGGACATTGGACCGGCGCGGCCGCCGACGCCGCGATGACCACCCTCACCGACTACACCGACCACGCCGCGGGCCTGGACGACCTGTTCGAGGAGACCGGCCGAGTCGTCGCCGACACCGCTCGAGCCGCGCTCACCACCAAGTCGTACATCCCCGAGCCCGTCACCCCGACCGCCGATCCGAAACAGGATCCCACCGGCTACGACACCCAATCCCGCGCCGCCCAGAAGGCCCAGGACGACGCCCGCCAGGTCATGCACCAACGCTATGTCGTCCCCTTCACCGACCAGTCCGCCAAACTCCCCACCTTCCCGCCTGCGCTGTCCACGGCCGAATCCGCTTCCGCCACATCACCCTCCAGCGACCAGTCGGAGACCACCCCCGCGACGAACCACCGCGACGAACCCGTCAGCGCGCTGTTCGGACATAACGGCAATCAGCCCACCGGCACCCTCTCCGACCCCGACGCGGACCCGACAACCAGCGACAAGCCCGAACATCCCGGCGCCCACCACCCACCGCTGCCTCCGATCACAGGCCTGTCCACATCCCTGTCCGGCCCGCTGCCCCACGGCGATTCGACCGCCCCCGCATACTTCACCGACACTTCGGCCAGCACCGGCACGACCTCCCCGCATCACAGCGGCACCCCGACCACCACCTCCGCGCACCACGGCGACGCGCTGTGGTCGCCCTCATCCGCACCACACGACGTCCCCGCGACACGCTCCGACAACGGCACCACGGCCGAGCCCACCGCATTCACCCATGCGACCCCACCCGACCCGGCCGCCACACAGTCGCCCACCACCGACCCGACCTCTCACACGACGGTCGAAACCCCCAGCGGCACAGACCATCTCGCGCCCCACCACGACACCCCCACGGTCCCGACCGCCACATCCACCATCCCCTCCTCCACGACTTCTCCCCTCCTCCCCTCTTCCGACCACCCACTCCCCTTAGCCACAGCACCCAGCGCCGCCACCCCGCTCGGCCACACCCCGGACTTCTCACACAACACCGGCACGCCCCAACCGAACTCTCCCTTACCCCCACCCACTCCGAATTCCCTCACCTCCCAAGCCATTCCCACGTCCCCCCTCACGCCACACACCGGAGCCCCCAACCTCCCATTTACCTCACCGGCACTCGGCACCAGCACGCCCACCTCGTTCCCCACCCCGAACTCACCCACACCTCAACCGATTCCCGTCACCGCGGGAACACCACACCCCGGCATACCGAACCTCCCATCCAGCTCATCGACGCCCGGAACGAGCGCGACCACACCCTTCTCCACGTCGAACCCGCCGATCCCCCTATCGCCGGGAACACCCCACACCGGGACTCCGAACATCCCCCCGGCCGCATCGACGTCCGGCATCACCACGCCCGCCCCAAACCTTCCCGGGGCGAATTCGCCCGCACCCCTGGCTATCCCCCTGTCGCAGGGAACATCGCATACCGGCGCCCCGGACGTGCCGCCCACCTCATCGACCCCCGGCGCATCCACTTCGCCCTCGCCGAGTTCACCTCAGCCACAGGCGAGCACACCCACCCCCACCTCGGCACCGGGTTCGAACGTCCCATCGGCTGCGCCGCTCGGTTCGACATCGAATACCGTTGGGACGCAGACCACGTCGCCGCTGAGCAATCCCCCGACCGGCGCACCGTCTTCCGGCGCGCCGAATATCGCGGCCGCCCCGACGAATACACCCTCCGGCGGTGCCACGCCCGATGCGACAGGTTCCGGATCCGCAGCGGCGGATTCGCCTCGCGCTCAGACGAATACCCCGCAGGCCCCCGGCTCGGGCGGCGCACCGGCGGGAGCCGATGCGGGCCGGGCGGCGGCACCGGGCCCCACCTGGTCCACTCCCGCTCCGAATCTCCAGTCGACCACCGGCGTGGTGCCGCATATCCCGCCGCCGCTACCCACACCGCCGGTCCCGGCCGCAGTCGGCGCACCGGGAGCGACGTCCCCGATGCCACCTCTCTCCGTGCAGAGCCCACCGGTGCCACCCTCGACACCGACGCCCCCGGCACCGAATCCGCCTGTACCACCGTCACATTCGCCGTCGGTCGGCACCGGTGCGCCTCCCGGCCCGGCACAGCCGGGACCGCCGCACACCCCGATGCCGAAACCCGGCCCCGGTGTCCCACACCCGCCGAATGCGCCCCATCCACCGCACAACCCCGCGGGCATCTCCGTTCCGCCACCCGACATCATGCCGGAGGCTGGACCCGCGGCCGCGGGGGTCGTCGGTGCCGCGGCCGCGCATCTCACGCATGATGGCACCGTCGGGCACCACGACGATCAGCACCGGCCGCCGCGAATCCGGTTGCGGTTCCTCGGTGATCGGGATCGGCGCGGTAAGAAGGTCCGGATGCGGCGCGAGGCGCCCACTTCGGAGCCGGATAAGGATCAGATCGTCCCGCCCACGATCGGCGAGTAGGCGATGGCAACCTGGTCGTTCGACTCGGAGGAGTTCGCGGCGCTCTGGTACGGCCCGGCGAACGATCGGATGCTCTATCCGCTCGACTATCTGTCCAGGTTCAGCCATGTCACAGAGCGCGACCGATACTGGGCCGAGGCCCGCCACGAATACTCCGAACACGGCCGGTTGAGCTGGAACGAGGCCGACCTGCTCCGCCGGGCCTTCACGGTCCTCACCGCGCCGGAGGCATGGGCCGAAATCCACGGCGTCTCGGACGAATCCGGGCCCGTGCGGGTGGCCGCCGCCCGCCACGATCGGCACGCCGCACTCGCCCTGCAGTTCACCCGGCAGACCCATATCGAACTGACCATCATCCCCGCCGAACAGCTACCCGCCCACCTGCTCACACTGCTCCCGCCCTGCCCACCCGGCACCCACCCCCCGGAGGCCTTCGGCGCCGCCGACCTGTATCCCGAGAACCAGCCTGTCCTGCGCTATTCGGGCGAATCCACTCCGTTGCAACGCTATCGCCGATTGGTCCGCCGCCCCGCCACCGGCGCGGGGGTCATCACGGTCTTCCGCGGCCCCCGCCACATCGGCAACCGCCAACCCCGCAAGGTCGGCACCCTGCGCTGGTACGACATCGACGCCGACGGCCGCTACCTGGAAACCGGCACCCGCACCCTCACCGTCCGCCCCGCCGAACCCCGAGCCCTCCAATCCACCCTCACCCGCCTGCTCGACCACGCCCTCACCGAATA
The DNA here is from genome assembly GCF_044454005.1 of Nocardia sp. NPDC051570. NCBI lineage: Bacteria > Bacillati > Actinomycetota > Actinomycetes > Mycobacteriales > Nocardiaceae > Nocardia > Nocardia sp. NPDC051570. The sequence goes on from NZ_JBITDI010000001.1 coordinate 107,689, forward strand.
CCGCGAATACATCGAAGACACCCCCGACCTCCCCCATCCCCCTCTCCCACCCACCGCCCCGGCCCCGGTAATCCGCCGAACCTGAACCATCCCCAGCGATTCCACACTCGTCCTCCGGCCGGGAGCACCCGGGCCGACCTGGGACCGGGTGATATCCCGAAGGCCTGACACTTGGCGGCGGCTGGCCCCTCCCAAGTCATCCATGTGCTGAGGTCGGTGCGGCTATCGATCAGGCCCGAACCAGGAGAGATCCGCGTGAGCAGGATGGAAATCTCCCGAGCCGGATGTGCGGGTCGGAGCGCTGGCGATACCCAATGGCCATTGACGGTCGGAATCCGGTCAGCGTCCGCTCGCATTTGCGCTACCGGCGAACAGACTGGCGGAACCGGATCGGCGGTGGATCCTGGAGTACAGCAATGCTGTAATCCTGTAATCAGAGGTGGTGGTCGCCGTGGCGGACGACGCTGAAGGTCAGGGCGATTCAGTCAGTGCGGAGCTGCTCGGCGGGGCGACCGATGCGGCGGCTCTGGACGCCTATTCCCGCACGGTCATATCGGTCGCCCGCGCGGTGACGCCGCATGTCGCCAGCGTGCAGACCGGACGCGGCGGCGGATCCGCGGTGGTCTTCACCGATGACGGATTCCTGCTTACCAATGCGCACGTGGTCGGATCGGCGAATACCGGAACGATCGTCTTCGCCGACGGCGCCGAGGGCCGATTCGATGTCGTGGGCGTCGATACGCTCTCGGATCTGGCGGTCCTGCGCGCTCGCGGCGACGCTCCGGATGCCGTACCGCTCGGCGATGCCGACGCACTGGTCGTCGGGCAGCTCGTCGTGGCGGTGGGCAGCCCGCTCGGCCTGGCCGGATCGGTGACCGCCGGGGTGGTCAGCGCCCTCGGCCGCTCGGTACCGGTCGGCACCCGCCGCACGACCCGCGTCATCGAGGACGTGATCCAGACCGACGCCGCGCTGAATCCGGGCAATTCCGGTGGTGCCCTGGCGGATTCGGCCGGCCGAGTGGTCGGCATCAATACCGCCGTAGCCGGAATCGGTGTGGGCCTGGCCATTCCGATCAACGACACCACCCGCCGGATCATCTCCACCCTGCTCGCCGAGGGCCGGGTCCGCCGCGGCTATCTCGGTATCGTCGGCGTCCCCACACCGCTTCCCACCGCGGTCGCCACCCGCACCGGCCAGCGCACCGCGCTGCGCATCGTCGAGGTGGTCCGCGACGCCCCCGCCGACCGCGCGGGCCTGCGCCGCGGCGACCTCATCCTCACCATCGCCCGCACCCGCGTCCACAACGCCCAAGGCCTGCGACGCCACCTACTCGCCGACACCATCGCCCAACCACTCCCCCTGACCGTCCTGCGCAACGGCGCGATGGTCGACGTCATAGCGGTCCCCACCGAACTCACCCCGGAGTAACAGCCCACCAGAGGCCGAATATCCACGCAGCGTAGGGCATTCGAGCCGGTTCGACGACGACGGCGCGGGCAGCCGAGAGTGTACCCGCCGACGTCGCCGTCGATCCTCGTCCAGCGCACCACAAGTCGAGGATGGTGCCTCGAATGCGTTGCTTTCCCATCGGTTTCGGAGCCGTACAGGCACTGGTCAGGATTCGAGAGGTATGGGAATCCATCGCTGCCAGCAGGACCATCCCGAGCGTGAGTGAGACCGTGCCGACCACGGGGAAGATCTCGTACCGCCCGGACCTGGCCATCAGCGTGCCCGCGATACTGGTGGCGATGACCGTGCCGATCATCATGGGCAATAACAACAGTCCGGAGTTGGTGGCCGACGCGCCCTCCACGGTCCGCTGACACAGCGGCAGATAGAGCGTCCCGCCGACCATGGCTACGCCCGCGACGACCAGCAGTGCAGAGGCCAGCGGGAAGTTGCGGCCGCCGGTGAAGATGCGAAGCGGCAGTACGGGTTCGGCGGCCCGCCGCTGCGCACCGACGAACACCGCCAGCAGCACCACGGCAGTCGCGGCGAGTGTGAGAATCCGCCACGCCCCCAGGCGTAGGTACTGCCCGCCCATGTCGCTGCCAGGACGACGCGCCGACCATCGCCGTCGTGATGATGCCGGACCAGTCGATCACAACCCTGCTGGGCGTCGTCGGGTTTGGCGGATGTGGTCATGACCGCCCACTCCTTTCGAGAATGCGGCGGTACCGAGGTGAAAGACACCGCGCCGGAGGGGAAGTCGCGACGCGGTGCTTCGACAACGCCGCTACTCGCCGGAGGTGATCAGGTGGAGCGCGTCGGCCAGGGCTCGCGCGGGATCGGCGGGAGCATCGACGGCCCGCCAGGCGATATAGCCATCGGGCCGTACCAAAACCGCACCACTTGCCCCGAGCCCATATGTGACACGGAACGCGTTGGGCTCCAACGGCTTCGCATCGACTCCGATATGTACGAACGACAACGGATTGCCTGCCCGGGCATCGGCAGCACGGAAGACGTTCGGGTCCATCGATTTCGCCTCGAGACCGAGGAGATCGGACGGCATCAGAGCATCCGGACGGGCCTCGGCGACACGAAAATCGCTCGACCGCACCGACATCGGAGCATACCGGCGGGTCTCGCCGCCACGGAATGCGCTCGGCTCCAATGGTTTCCCCTCGACACCCGACTGCACCGGGATGCCCGGCCGAACTAGGGCGTCGGCCCAGCGCTCGTCCTCGGACAGCAGTACCCATCCACGCCCGAACAGATCCAGCGTGGACATCTCCTTATCGCCCAGCAGGACCCACAGATGCGGGGCTCGGGTGCCGGGCTGACCGGCCCATTCCTCGGGCCGCCGCGCCGGGGGCAGCTCGGGGTCCGTGCCCAGGATCGCGGTCGAGCGGTACAGCTGACCGAGTTCGACGGCGACGTCGTCGAGGATCGGCACACCGGATTTGGGGGTCTTCAGGTATGCCTTGTAATCCGCGCGGGCGAACAGCTGTTCGTGTCGCAGTTCGGCTATCGCGCGGCGTTCGGCGTCGTAGGTGTCCAACAGTGCGGGCGCCGCCTCGCCGGACAGCACCGCGGCGAGCTTCCAGGCCAGATTGTGCGCATCCTCGATGCCGGTATTGGCGCCGAATCCGCCACGGTTGGGCGGCAATTGGTGGGCGGCGTCACCGGCGAGGAACACCCGGCCCGCGGAGAAGCGGTCGGCGATCAGCGCGGCCAGCTCCCAGCGGCCGACGGTGATCAGTTCGATGGGAATGTCGGTGCGCCCGATCGCCTTTCGCACCAGCGCGCGCTGCTCGTCCGCGTCGCGGTCGATATCGTCGGCGAGCATGAGGACCCAGCGGCCGTCGGAGTAGGTGGTCAGGAAGGTCCGGAAGCCGGGCTGCTCGATCTCGAACTGCACAACGCCGTGCACGAGATAGGTATCCAGCGGCGCGGTGAACAGGATGCTGCGCTGGGTCGAGAGCAGCCCCTCGCCGTGGCGGCCGATGCCGAGCGCCTCGCGAATGCCGCTGCCCGCCCCGTCGGCGGCCACCAGATACCGTGCGCGCAGCCGATATTCATGGCCGTCCTCGCGGCGGCGCAGCACCGCGGTCACCCCGTCGTCGTCCTGGGTGAAGTCGATCAGCTCGGTGCCCAGCCACAGTTCGACGCCCAGCTCGAGGGCGCGCTCACGCAGAATGGGTTCGAGCCGATCCTGCGGAATGGCCGTCGCCCGCACGGGCGAATACTCGATATCCGGCCGCGCACCGCCGGGCGTCCACGGGTATTCCTCGAACCAGGTTCCGGCCAGGCTCGCCACCCGGGCACGACGCGGCGGCGTATTGCCCTGCAGCGATTCGGGCACCTCGACGCCGGTGGCGCGGAACAGCTCGAGCGTGCGGGTGGTGTATCCGATCGCGCGGGGATGCAGCGAACTGCCCCGATGCTTGTCCACCAGCACGACCGGCACACCCCGCCAGGCCAGGAACACCGCGGCACTGAGACCCACCAGACTGCCGCCGACGATGAGCACCGGCGTGGATTCGGTAGTCGTGGGATTGGTCATGACGTACTCCTTCATTTCATGAAATGGGTTGCGCCCCGGCGCCATATGGCACGCGGGGAGAGGCTGTCCTCGATCCGGGTAGCGGATCGCCGTCGACGAGAACGAGGTCGGCGCGCGCCTCGGGCGCGATCCAGCCGCGGTCGTCCAGGTCGAAACGCCGCGCCGGGACGAAGGTCGCGGCGTGCAGTGCCTCGACGGGAGCCAGGCCCCGCGGCGACCAACAGTCGAAGTTCGTGGTGCACGCTCGCGCCGTGCACCCCTGGGCGACCACTGCCCGCACGTGCGCGACCGCCTCGTCGGGCGTCGACATCGGCGGCGTCCAGTCGCCGCTGCGGATGATGGTGTTCGTCGAGGTCAGCGACCATCTGCTGCGGATGGCCGTCCTCGGTCATCAGGCCCAGCCGGGCCGAGCGCAGGTCGGCGAGGCCGTCGTCGACATCGATCTCCTTGCGCTGCAACGAAGTCCAGTAGCCCTGCATCGCCAGTTCGGTGGTCACACAAAAGGTGCGAGCGAAGCGCAGGCCGTCGAGAGAGGTGTGGACGTGGCCGTCGATGAGATCCGGTAGCAGCGTTCCGTCCTGGCCGTCGACGGCGTCCGCATCACCCGTGGGCTCCTCGCCGAGGGATACGATCTCGGCTCCGTCGAGCCGGACCGCACGTTCCGAACGAACATGTTCGCCGTCAAAGATCCTGACGTGGGCAATGAAGGTCGACATGATGGGTTCTCCCGGACGTTGATGCGCCGATCGCGGGTGAAGGATCCTCGCGGGGGTGCTGGCATCCACAGTCTAGCGAACATATTCGTTACGAACAAGTTCGTAACTGGATGATGCCGTCGATTCAGCGCCTTCTACCGGGACGATTCGTGAGCATGCCCCCGCCTACCGCACGAACCTGACGCCTCGACCTGGGCGGACTGCCCGACCGCTTGGCGCGAGCGAACGTGTTCGTTAGGCTGGTTCGCATGACAGCAGGTACCGAGGCCGCGCGAAGCCGCCGCGAGCGGCCCGCCAAACCCGCCCTGAGCCGGGCCGGGATCGTCGCGGCGTCGGTCGCGGTCATGCGGAGCGAGGGGCTCGAGCGGTTGACGATGCGCCGCCTGGCCCAGGAACTCGACACCGGAGCGGCCTCGCTGTACGTCTACTTCCGCAATACCGCCGAACTGCACGCCGCGGTGCTCGACGAACTGCTCGGCACCGTGAACCTCGGCCCCGCAACGGATTCCGGGCCCTGGCGCGAGCGCCTGGTCGACATCCTCACGTCCTATATCCAGGTGCTGTTCGAACATCCGAGCCTCGCCCGCTCCGCCCTGGTCGCCCGCCCGAGCGGCGAGAACTACCTCGCCCTGCTCGAACGACTGCTGGCCGTGCTCGAATCGGGCGGTATCGATCGCGGCCGCGCCGCCTGGGCCGTGGACCTGCTACTCCAATTCGCCACGGCATCCGCCGCCGAACACGGAACCCGCCACGAAGCGCCCGACACGCAAGAGGATTGGGCCTCATCCATCCAAGCCCTCCAATCGGTCTCCCCCAGCCGGTACCCACATCTCGTAGCCACCACCGACGACCTGTTCACCGGCACCCCCACCGAACGCCTGACCTGGATGTTCGAGGTTCTCCTCAACGGAATCCTGACCGCCCCGACCCCCACCCCCCAACCGGCACACCCGGGCCCCTGATCGAGCCGGCCGCACGGACATTCGCCGATGGGACCGCGTACAGGCGTGCCGCACAGCGATCTGTGTGGGACGGCCGTCGACGGGGAGGTTCGGAGACCGCCGGTCGCGGGTCGAACAGATATTCGCCGATCGGACCGCGTGCGGGCGTACCGCACAGCGATTCGTGCGGGATGGTCGTCCACGGGGAAGTTCGGAGGCCGCTGGTAGCGGCTCGAATTGCCTACGGCGTCAAGCCGATTCGGCCAATGCGGCCGACTGCCATACTTCGGCGAGGTCCTGGAGTGGGATGTCCAGGGCTCGGCTCAGGCCCACGATCGTGCCGAAGGCCGGGCTGGGGAGGCGGCCGGTTTCGATTTTGCGCAGGGTCTCCGGGGAGATGCCGGCGACTCGGGCGATCTCCGCCGGATCGCGCTCGGCGCGGACGGCGCGCAGGTAGGAGCCGAGTCGGCGACCGGCCTCGACCTGGGCGGGAGTGAGGGGGAGGCGGACCATGTCGCCAGCCTACGGGTTGGTATTCAAATACCGCAAGCGCTATCGTCGGTATTTAAATACCAATTCTGGAGGTGGTCATGGTCGAGCTGAAGACGGCCCAGGAGATCGAGCGCATGCGGGTGACGGGGCGATTCGTCGCCGAGGTCCTGGGCGAGCTGCGCGAGCGGGCGCAGGTGGGGGTGAATCTGCTCGAGCTGGAACAGCATGTGCGCCAACGGATCCGGGAGCGCGGCGCGACCTCGTGCTACTGGGACTACGAGCCCTCGTTCGGCCGCGGGCCGTTCCGCAACACGGTCTGCCTGTCGGTGAACGATGCGGTGCTGCACGGACTTCCGTTCGACTACCTGCTGCGCGGCGGCGATGTGCTGAGCATGGACCTGGCCGTCGGCATCGACGGCTGGGTGGCCGATTCGGCGATCACGGTCATCGTCGGCACCGCCGCCGAACGGGATCGCCGTCTCGTCCGCGCGACCGAGGAGGCGCTCGAGGCCGCCATCGCCGCGGCCGTGCCGGGCAATCGAATCGGAGACATCTCGGCGGCCATTTCCGCGGTCGCGCACGCCTACGGCTATCCGATCAACACCGAATTCGGCGGCCACGGCCTCGGCCGCACCATGCACGAGGACCCGCACGTTTCCAATGACGGGAGGCCGGGTCGCGGCTATCACCTGCGCCCCGGCCTCACCATCGCACTGGAACCCTGGTTCGCCGCCACCACCGACCGCATCGTCACCGACCCGGACGGATGGACCTTGCGCTCGGCCGACGGCTCCCGCACCGCCCACTCCGAACACACCATCGCCATCACCGAGAACGGGCCCACCGTCTTGACTCTCGCCGCCTGATCCTCGTCACCGACGACCGTTGGACGACACCGGATCGACGAGCGGCCGATCATGTCGATATGCGGTCGAAAGGCATGGGCGCAACGCGAATCTCGACCCCACCGACGCGACTCGGCGCCGCGAACACACCGGAGCGAAGCGGCGCCGACACCGCGGCATCCGGCGCCCGCCCGGATCACTCTCGCAGCCACCGTTCGAGATCACCGACCGTGCGCAGCTCGGCGGCGATCACGGTTCGGTCGTCGCCGCTCAGGTCGAGGGTGTCGATCTCGCGGCGTAGCTCGTTCGCTCGCTCGGAATCGTCTGTGACGAGGGAGAGCTCGGCGAGCATCGCCATCGCGCGGGCGCGGTCCAGAACCGACGCCTCGAGGGCATAGCGGCGTAGCCCCGTCTCCAGGACTCGGGCAGCGGCGCGGTCGTCGGTCTTGAAATCCCGCAGAATGTGGGCGTGGTCGAGGACCCGGGCCAGGCCGGTCAACGATTTCGAACCGCCGTACTCGACATCGGGCTCGCCGCGACGGATATAGGTGACAGAGTTGCCGACCGGATCGACGACCGTGAATCGGCTCTGGCCCGGTCGGCATCGCGTGATGCGCGGAACTCCCTGCGCCGGAATCCGTCCGTAGCGCGTCCGCAGCGCGGCGGAGAATTCGGCGTGCAGATCCTCGACCTCCTCGACAAAGACCACGCAGCCCACATAGGCCACCGCTGCGGCATCGATCGGCCGCGGTGACCGACCGAAATGCAGTTCGCTCCCGTCGCGGATCACGATCCCGTAGGTATAGGGCCGGGTGTTCTCGTAGGTCACGGTGTAACCGAGGGTTCGATAGAACTCCAGCGTTTCCGAGAGATCCCCGCTCCACAAGACCGGCACCGCGGCTGCGCTCATTCGCACTCCTGACCATCTAATCAAGTTTGACTACCTCAAAGTAGAGCCGCAAGCAGGCGAAGTCAAACTTGATTAGTATGCATATCCGAACGAGAGGAGTCGTGCATGTCGGCAGTCCGGCTGCTGGTGCTGGGTGTGATCCGCCTGCGTCAGCCCACCTATGGTTACGCGGTTCGCCAGGAACTGCTGTCCTGGCGCGCCGAGACCTGGACCAACGTCAAACCGGGCTCGATCCATCACGCGCTCAAACAGCTCACCCAGGAAGGAAATCTGCGCGCACTCGGCACCGAGACCAGCGACCAGGGGCCGGGCCGCACCCTGTTCGAACTCACCGCCGACGGGGAGACGGAGTTCTTCCGGCTGCTCGAAAACGCGCTCGGCAGTATCGATATGGAACAACTCGGCGCGGGCATCGCCTTCATGGATGCCCTGCCTCGGGCGCGCGTGGTGGAACTGCTGACCGAGCAGCGCCGCCGCACGGCCGAGGCGCGCGACGATCTGCTGGCGATGGTGCCCGGCTTCCCCGGCCGCTACGAGGCACCGCACTCCCCCGACCTGCTCGAGCTGTGGAGCGGCGTCTTCGCCGGATTCACCGACTGGACGCAGCGACTCGTGGACCGCCTCGAATCCGGCGAATACCGCATGGCGGACGACGATACGGCGACCACGGGTTAGGCTGCCCGGGTGGACAACCCCTTCGGTGGCGTCGGCACCGCGAACTACGTGCTGCTCACCACGTTTCGCAAGAACGGCAACCCGGTCAGCACGCCCGTGTGGGCGGTACTCGACGGCGACAAACTCTACGTCTGGACCGTGACCGACACCGGAAAGGTCAAACGGCTGCGCAACAATACGGCCGTGACCCTCCAACCGTGTTCGGTCACCGGCAAACCGCGCGGGCAGGTGGTCCGCGGCACCGCCCGCATCCTCGACGATGCGGGCAGCGAGCGGGTCCGCCGTCTGGTGAAACGCAAGTATGTAATCCAGGGCTGGCTCACCGTCACCGGCAGCCTTCTGCGCCGCGGTAAGCACGGCACGATCGGCATCGAGATCACGGCCGCCTGAGCGAAGCGCAGCTCGGGATGGATCGCCGACCGGTAGGGCACCCACCGGTCGGCGATCGCGTCCCGCGACCTGTGGGGTAGGGTCGCAGGCTTATGTCACGGCTGGTTCGCGCCCACGATCCCGCCGATGATGGCACCGATCACACAACCCGGAATGAAACCGACCACCAGGAAGATGAGCCCGATCAGCGCGCCGATCGCGCAGCCGATCAACACTCCCGCGACGGTGGTACCGGCATCGCCGATGAACTGCGGCGCACCGGCCTCCGGCAGTGCCGCACCGACCGGACGCAGCGTCAACGTGGTTGCCGCGGCATTGATCTCGGGCGCCACCCGAACCTCTTGACCGGCGGCCGTCTGCATGGCTGTCGGCACCGTCGCGACGACCGAACCGTCGGGTGCCCGCACGGACACACCCGCCGGCGTCATCACGAACATGCCGGAGGCGAGGGTGACGGTTGCGCTGGAACGATCCGGTAGGACCGCGGCGGTGTACTCGACGCCGTGGTCGACACTGCTGACCACGGGCACCGCGGTCAGACCCGCCTCACCATGGGCGGTGGCGGCGGCAATACCCAGCGCGGTCGTCGAGAGCACCGCCGCGGCGGCGACTTTCGCGATTCTCATCTCTGTCACCTGCAATCGAAAGGCCGATTTGCCCCGCCGCTCGGGCGTGCACGTAGACGGATCAATCGTCGCCACGCGACCCGGTCGCAGGGGCGAACCGGGAAACGGAATCAACTGGCCTGTCCCCGAAGGGTTTTCCACATCCCGGGCGACCTTCGAATCTGTCACCCGGATGTTTCCCATGCTCCTCTTGTTTGCCGATGCGCCAAAGCCCTTGCTTCGAGGGGCAGATGGAGAGAACAGCGGCTATTCCAATTCGCCCTCGGTCTCCAGATACACCTGCCGCAGCCGCTGCAGCGTCTGAGCCTCCGGATGCTCCCACAGTCCGCGCTCGGCGGCCTCGAGCAGGCGTTCGGCGATCCCGTGCAGCGCCCACGGGTTCGACTGCTCCATGAACTTGCGGTTCACCTCGTCGAAGACATAACTCTCCGAGAGCTTTTCATACATCCAATCGGCGACGACATTGGTGGTGGCGTCATAGCCGAAGAGATAGTCGACCGTGGCCGCCATTTCGAACGCGCCCTTGTATCCGTGTCGGCGCATCGCCTCGAGCCAGCGCGGATTGACCACGCGGGCGCGGAACACGCGGGTGGTCTCCTCCGACAGGGTGCGGGTGCGCACGGCATCGGGCCGGGTGCTGTCGCCGATATAGGCCTCCGGATTCTTCCCGGTGAGCGCCCGCACCGCCGCGACCATGCCGCCGTGGTACTGGAAGTAGTCGTCGGAGTCGGCGATATCGTGCTCGCGGGTGTCGGTGTTCTTGGCGGCCACCGCGATTCGGCGGTAGGCGCTGCGCATATCGTCCGCGGCCGGGGCGCCGTCGAGATCGCGGCCGTAGGCGTACCCACCCCAGGCGGTGTAGACCTGGGCCAGATCATCGTCGGTACGCCAGCTCTTGGAGTCGATCAGCTGCAGCAGGCCCGCACCATAGGTGCCCGGTTTGGAGCCGAAGATGCGGGTGGTGGCGCGGCGCGCATCGCCGTGCTCGGCCAGATCCGACTGGGCGTGGGCGCGAATGTAATTCGACTCGGCGGGCTCGTCGAGTTCGGCGACGAGGCGCACCGCATCGTCCAGCAGCGCCACCACATGCGGGAAGGCATCGCGGAAGAAGCCGGAGATGCGGACGGTCACATCGATGCGCGGGCGGTCCAGTTCGGCGAGTGAGATCGCTTCGATGGTGGTGACGCGGCGGCTGGCCTCGTCCCACACCGGTCGCACGCCCAGCAGCGCCAGTACCTCGGCGATATCGTCGCCGGAGGTGCGCATGGCCGAGGTGCCCCATACCGACAGGCCCACCGAGCGCGGATACTCACCATGGTCGGTCAGATAGCGCTGCAGCAGCGAATCCGCCATGGCCTGACCGGTTTCCCATGCCAGCCGCGATGGCACGGCTTTCGGATCCACCGAGTAGAAGTTGCGCCCGGTCGGCAGCACATTGATCAATCCGCGCAGCGGCGATCCGCTGGGGCCGGCCGGAATGAAACCGCCGTCGAGCGCGTGCAGGATCCGGTCGATCTCCACGCCGGTCTGCCGCAGCCGCGGCACCACCTCGGTGGCCGCGAACCGCAGGACCTCACGCAGCGTATCGATCCGGTCGGCCGGAACCGGAATTCCATTGTCGGCCAGGACCAGTCGCCCGAGCACCTCGTCCACCGCGTCGACCGACCAGTCCGCCGCCTGCAGCGCGGCCAGCAGCGCACGGGCCCGCGATTCGACCGCATCCACGCGCTCGCGCGATTCGGCGCCGGATTCGTCGAGCCCCAGCACCTCACGCAGGCCCGGCACCGCGATCTCGCCGCCCCACAGCTGGCGGGCGCGCAGCATGGCCAGCACCAGATCCAGTTCGCCCTCGCCGACCGGCGCCTGACCCAGCACGTGCAGGCCGTCGCGGATCTGGACATCCTTGATCTCGCACAACCAGCCGTCGACGTGCAGCAGCATATCGTCGAAGGTGTCCTCGTCGGGACGCTCGGACAGGCCCAGATCGTGGTCCATCTTCGCCGCGCGCATCAGCGTCCAGATCTGCTGGCGGATGGCGGGCAGCTTGGCCGGATCCAGGGCCGAGATGTTGGCGTGCTCGTCGAGCAGCTGTTCCAATCGCGCGATGTCGCCGTAGGTTTCGGCCCGCGCCATCGGCGGAATGAGGTGGTCGACCAGGGTGGCGTGGGCGCGCCGCTTGGCCTGGGTACCCTCGCCCGGATCGTTGACCAGGAACGGATAGATCAGGGGCAGATCACCCAGCGCCGCATCGGTCCCGCACGCCGCGGACATGCCGAGGGTCTTGCCGGGCAGCCATTCCAGATTCCCGTGCTTGCCCAGATGCACCATGGCATCGGCGCCGAATCCCTCCGGATCCGAGATCCATCGGTACGCGGCCAGATAATGGTGGCTGGGCGGCAGGTCCGGATCGTGATAGATCGCCACCGGATTCTCCCCGAATCCGCGCGGCGGCTGCACGATCAGCACCACATTGCCGAATCGCAGGGCGGCGATGACGATCTCGCCCTCCGGATCGGCCGAGCGGTCGACGTAGAGCTCCCCCGGCGGCGGTCCCCACGCCTCGATGACCGCCTCCCGCAATTGTGCGGGCAGCGTCTCGAACCAGGCGGCGTAGCGGCGGGCGCCGATGCGAATCGGATTGCCCTCCAGCTGTTCGGCGGTGAGCCAGTCCGGATCCTGTCCGCCCGCGGCGATGAGCGCGTGGATCAGCGCGTCGCCGTCGCGCTCGGCCAGCCCGGGCACCTCGCCCGGCGCGCCGAGATCGTAACCGGCCGACTGCATCTCGGTGAGTAACCGGATCGCGCTGGCCGGGGTGTCCAGGCCGACCGCATTGCCGATGCGGGCGTGCTTGGTCGGATAGGCCGACCACACCAGCGCCACCCGCCGACGCTCGGCGGGAATGTGCCGCAGCCGGGCGTGGCGCACCGCGATGCCCGCCACCCGGGCGGCGCGCTCGGTATCGGGCACATAGGTCGACAGCCCGTCGGCGTCGAATTCCTTGAACGAGAACGGAACCGTGATGATGCGGCCATCGAATTCGGGCACCGCCACCTGGGTGGCCACATCGAGCGGGGACAGCCCGTCGTCGTTGTCCTCCCACTGGGCGCGGCCGCTGGTCAGGCAGAGCGCCTGCAGGATCGGGACGTCCAGATCGGCCAGCTCGCCGATATCCCAGGCGGCGTCGTCGCCACCGGCCGCGGCCGTCGCGGGGCGGCTGCCGCCCGCCGCGAGGACCGTCACGACCAATGCGTCGGCGGTGCGCAGGGCCTCGATCAGATCCGGTTCGGCCGTGCGCAGCGAGGCACAGTACAGCGGCAGCGGACGCGCCCCGGCATCCTCGATGGCCGTGCACAGCGCGTCGATGTAGGCGGTGTTCCCGGCCAGATGCTGGGCGCGGTAGTACAGCACGGCGATGGTCGGCGCCGCGGCGTCGAAACTCCGTGCGGTGCGCTCCAATTCACCCCAGCTCGGCAGCTGCACCGGCGGCTCGAAGCCGTGACCGGTGAGCAGCACGGTATCGGACAGGAAGTGGTGCAGCTGGCGCAGATTGCCCGGTCCGCCCGCGGCCAGGTAGTTGTGCGCGTCGGCGGCGACGCCGCCGGGCACGGTCGAGCATTCCATCAGCTCGGCGTCGGGCGCCATCTCGCCGCCGACCGCCACCATCGGAATTCCGCTGGCGCGCAACGCCTCCAGACCCTCTTCCCAGGCGCGGCGGCCGCCCAGAATACGCACCACCACGAGGTCGGCGCCGTCCAGCAGCGCGGGCAGATCCTCGACCAGCAGGCGGGCCGGATTGCCGAGCCGGAATTCGGCTCCGCTGGCACGCGCGGACAGCAGGTCGGTGTCGGAGGTGGACAGCAGTAGGATCACGGTTCGGCCTTCCCTCGGGTGACGCGCCCAGCACGGATGTCGCGCTCGCCGAGAGGGTCTGACTGTCACAGTGGCGCGACCGCACCGGAATTGCACCGGTTTCCTCGTTGTCGACGAGCCCCCGGATGCTACATCGCCCCGGGTGGGCCTCGGCCGTCGGCCGCGCGCCCGCATCGACCACAGTGCCCGCGGTGCGGTCCCGAGGCAACGATTGGTCTACCTCGCACCCCTTCCGACGATCCGCACTCCTTATGGCGGCGTGTCGGGAGGCGTGTCGAGTCGCGCGGGATGCGGGGCCGCCGCAGCCGTGACATTGCGCATCATCTGCGCATTTCCGATATCGGACCGACCGGTCGGAGCGTACGCTGTGCATATGCCGAACTCACCTGGGTGGGCCAGGCGAAATCGCTTCGCTGCCTGGTCGGGAATTGTCTGCATGATGGTTGCCGTGGCATTGCTAGCCATGGCGCTCGCGGCGGCTGCGGGACACCGCAGCGGATTGGCCATCGTCGCCGCCGGAGTGTGTGCGGCCGTGGCCATCACGGGCCTGCTGGTGTTCGAATCGACGGTGCATCGGGATCGGGTCGATCAGCACGAGACGCCGCATCTGTTGTCCGACAGCTATGTTCCGGAACCGCCGTGGAAGGGGCATGAGCACGAGGAGCGGCCGGAGAGGGGATGGTCCTGAGATGCCCGCGACCCCGAACTGGGTTCGGCGCAATCGTTTCGTCGCCTGGGTCAGCTACTTCTGCGTCCTGATCGGATTCGCGACGCTGGCCATGGCGCTCACCGCCGCCGCGACGGGCCACGCTCGCTGGGCCGTCCTGTGTGGCGGGCTCTGCGCGGCCGCGTTCATCATCGCCATCACGTTGTTCGGCACGACGGTCCACCGCGATCACGTCGACCGGCACGCTACGCCGAATCTGATCGCCGACCCGTGGCAACGCACCCCACCCTTCGCCGCCCGCCGCGGCACCCGCACCGAATCCGAGCGCTGGCGGCCCCACGGCTGACCGCCGCGGCGAGTCGTAGGCTTGGGTGGCCATGACTCGTTCCGAACCCGACTCCTGTCCCGGTGTCCTGCGCCTGCATCCGGCCGCGGACGGTCCCCTGGCGCGAATTCGTCTGCCGGGCGGTCTGCTTCGGCCCGCCCAGGTACAGGCCCTGGCCGAGGCCGCGCGGGAGCTGGGTGACGGCGCGATCGAGCTCACCTCCCGCGGCAATGTGCAGCTGCGCCGGATACACGATGCCGACGCGCTGGCCGAGCGGCTCGCCGCGGTGGATCTGCTGCCGAGCCCGGCCCACGAGCGGGTGCGCAATATCGTCGCCTCGCCGCTGTCGGGCCGGGTGGGCGGCCGGGTCGATGTGCGGGCGCTGGTGGCCGCCCTCGATGCGGATCTGCGGGCCGCGCCGCGGCTCGCGGAATTGCCGGGGCGGGTGCTGTTCACCCTCGACGACGGGCGCGGCGATGTGAGCGGGCTGGGCGGTGACCTCGGGGTGCACGCGACGGATTCCGACACCTTCGCACTGCTGCTGGGTGGGCGGGACAGTGGGATTCGGCTCGGCCGCGAGCAGGTCGTGGCGGTGCTCGTCGAGGCCGCGCACCACTTCCAGGATCTGCGCGGAGATCACTGGCGGCTGCAGGAGATTCCGCACGGTCCGGCCCGGATCGCCGCGGCGCTCGGACTCGCCGCCGTCGCCGAACCGGTGGAATCGGCCGCGCCTCAGGATGTTCCGATCGGCTGGTTCGTCCAGGCCGACGATCGAGTGGCGCTCGGCGCCGGGGTCCCCCTGGGCAGCCTGCCCGCCCGGACCGCGGAATTCCTTGCGGCCGTGGACCGTCCGCTGATCGTCACGCCGTGGCGCAGCCTGATCGTGCCCGACCTCGACGAGTGGACGGCCGAGCAGGTCGTGCGGGTGCTGGCGCCCATGGGCCTGATCTTCGACGCTGCCTCGCCGTGGCTGCTGGTGACCGCGTGTGCGGGCAAGCCTGGTTGCGCGAAGTCCCATACCGATGTCCGGGCCGACGCCGCCGCGGCCGTCACCTCGGGCCGCGTATTGCCCGACGGCGGCACCGACGTTGCGATCGATCTCGCCGCCGACCGGGTCGCCGCCGCGGGCCGTCAGCACTGGTCCGGCTGCGACCGACGTTGCGGCCGCCCGCGCGGCCCGGTCACCGATATCGTCGCCACCTCCGCGGGTTACCGCGTCGACCCGCCGCACACCGACGACTGATCGCATCGCGGAGGCGATCGCCCGACACCGCTCCCATCACCCACTGAGCACCGCGTCGCCCCGGCCGCACACCGACCACCGATCACGCCGCGAACGCGATTACTCGACACCGCTGCCGTCACCCTACCGGCCACCGCGTCGCCCCGGCCACGCCGCGAAGGCGATTGCCCGACACCGCTTTTGATAGCGTTGGCGGATGGAGCACACCTCGTTCGCCAGTTCCGTCCTCGATGCGCCGATCGAGCGGGTCTGGGCATACTTCGACGATTTCAACGGTTTGCCCGCGTTCAATCCCGGAATCCTCGAGAGCCGCCTCGAGGAGGGTTCGGCGCGAACGGTCGGTGCGGTGCGGTACCTGACCCTGCCGGACGGGTTCGTGCGCGAGAAGCTGCTGAAGTTCGAACCCGCGGATTTCGAACTCGAGTATTCGATTCTCGACAGCTCGATGCCGGTGCGCGACTACATCGCAGGTGTCCGGCTCACGCCGGTCACCGACTCCGGGAAGACGTTCGTGCAGTGGTGGGCGGATTACACCACCGAGGGCGTCGACCTGCGGCAATTCGCCCCGGTCATCACCGAACAGGTGTTCGCCGCCGGGTTGCGCACCCTCGGAGAACGGCTTCGTAACGGCTGAGGCGCCGCCCGCACCCGGTGCGGCAGGATGAACTCATGGTTCGTCCTGCCGAGGAGGACCGGCCGCCGCGGGCCGCGACGACCGGCATCCTGACCGATGCGGACATCGCGGCCCTGTCGGACTTCCAGCGGCGTGACCTGATCCGGCGCTTACGAGATCCGATCCAGCCGCTGCTGCCGCGGCCGGAAGCGCTGCGGCTGCATCGGCGGCTTCGGCTCACCATGATGGTCGCGGCGACGATCGCCATGATTCCCTGGCTGGTGTACCTGGGATTCACGCTGCCGACCGAATATCACGCTCGGAACTGGTCGTTGGCCTGGATCGGATTCGACATTCTGCTCGTGCTGATGATGGCGACGACGGCCTATCTGGGCTGGCATCGGCGGGTCCTGTTGATCCTGCCGGCGTTCGGCACCGGATTACTGCTGCTCGTCGACGCCTGGTTCGACATCGTGACCGCCGATTCCCGCGATGTGTGGCTCTCGCTGGGCACCGCGGTGCTCGCGGAGATTCCGCTGGCGATTCTGCTGATCAGCGGCCCGCTGACGCTGTACCGGTTCATCGTGCTGGCCCATCCCCTGCACGATCGGTCGATCAGCCCATGGCGGGCGCAACTGCCGCTGTGACCCGCGTCGGATGCAGTTCCAGCGTGCAGCATTTCACGCTGCCGCCCGCCTTCAGCAGTTCGGACAGATCGATTCCGACCGGTTCGTAATCGCGGGCGCGCAGCTGCTCCGACAGCGCGACAGCGCGATCGCTGAGGAAGACGTGCTTACCGTCGCAGACCCCGTTGAGGCCCAACACCACCGCGTCGGCCTCGGTCGCGATGATCGCGTCCGGATACAGCTGCGCCAGCAGCGCCGCACTGGCCGAGCTGAACGCCGCCGGATAGTAGGCGATCGTGTCGCCCAGCACCATCACCGCGGTGTCGAGGTGGTAGAAGCGGGGATCGACCAGTTCGAGCGTGATCACCGGCAGGCCGAAGAACCGCTCGACCTCACGATGCGCCGCGGGTGAGCTGCGGAATCCGGTACCGGCGAGGATCCGCTCGCCCACCACCGCGAAATCGCCCTCGCCCTCGTTGATTTCGGCCGCGGCGAGCACCTCGGCGAAGTCCTGTCCGGCCAGCCAGGTGTGGTAGGCCGGACCCTCGGCGACGCGCTCGGCATTGGCGAAGCGGGCCGACAGCGCCCGATCCCCGATCACCAGACCGCCGTTGGCGGCGAAGACCATATCCGGCAGACCGGACTCACCGGCGATCACGTCCACGGTGTGGCCGTGGCGTTCGAAGGTGGCGCGCAGGTTCTCCCACTGCGCCAGCGCGAGGGCGCGATCGACCGGAGTGGCCACATCCATCCAGGGATTGATCGCGTAATACACATCGAAGTGGTCGGGGCGGCACATGAGAAAGCGACGCGGCGTGGGCCGGCGGATTCCGGCGGGCTCGGGGGCGGGCAGCGTGGCTACGGCGGTCAACGGGGCTCCCAGGTTCGGCGCACTACAAGACTAGAACGAACGATAAATCGCGTAGTGTTGCGTCAGGAACATCAATTCATTGCGCAAATGGACGAACTTGCGGCGAATCGTTGCGCAGATCGCGAACAAAACGTCGCTCGAGTGAGGTGGACCACATGGATGAGCTCGACCGGCGGATCCTCGCTCATCTGCTGCGCCAGGCGCGGGCCTCGTTCCAGGACATCGGCGCGGCGGTCGGATTGTCCGCGCCGGCGGTCAAACGCCGGGTCGACAAGATGGTCACGGGCGGGCAGATCACCGGATTCACCGCACAGGTGAACCCGACCGCGCTGGGCTGGCGCACCGAGGCCTATGTCGAGGTCTACTACCGCGACAACATCTCCCCCGCCGAACTGCGGCGCACCCTCGAACCGATCCCGCAGGTGGTCGGCGTGTGGACGATCGCGGGCGAGGCCGACGCGCTGGTGCATGTGATGGCCACCGATATGGCCGAGATCGAATCGACTGTCGAGCGGATCCGGGAGAACGTGCGGGTCGGGCGCACCCGCAGCAGCATCGTCATGTCACGACTTCTGGAACGGCCGCGAACCTGATTGCGGGACCGCGGAAATCACCCCGTGCTCGGTGCTCGGCGGGCGCGCTTCTAGGGTGTACGCCATGTCCGACGTGCGCACCAGCTACCTCACCGACGGGGCCGAGATCTATCGGCGCTCGTTCGCGACCATCCGGTCCGAGGCCGATCTGACCCGCTTCCCGGACGATATCGCCCGGGTCGCGGTGCGCATGATCCATGCCTGCGGCCAAACCGATCTCGCGGCCGATATCGACTTCAGCGCCGAGGTCGTGGCCCGCGCGCGAGCGGCCCTGCGCGCGGGCGCGCCGATCCTGTGCGATGCGAACATGGTCGCCGCGGGCGTCACCCGCAAGCGACTGCCCGCGGACAACGAGGTGCTCTGCCTGCTCGCCGATCCGCGGGTGCCGGAGCTGGCGCGCGAGCTGGACAACACCAGATCCGCTGCGGCGCTGGAGCTCTGGCGCGATCGGCTGGCGGGCGCGGTGGTCGCGATCGGCAATGCGCCGACGGCGCTGTTCCATCTGCTCGATATGCTCGATGCCGGCGCGCCCCGGCCCGCAGCGGTCCTCGGCATCCCGGTCGGCTTCGTCGGCGCGGTCGAATCCAAACAGGCACTGGCCGAATACGGCGGGGTCGAATTCCTGACCGTCCACGGGCGCCGGGGCGGTAGCGCCATCACCGCGGCCGCACTGAATGCGATTGCGAGCGAACAGGAATGAGCGGCAAACTCTGGGGAATCGGCCTGGGCCCCGGCGATCCGGAGCTGGTGACCGTCAAGGCCGCCCGCCTCATCGGCGCCGCCGATGTCATCGCCTTCCACAGCGCGCGGCACGGCCGCAGCATCTCGCGCGGGATCGCCGCGCCGTATATGCGCACCGGTCAGCTCGAGGAACATCTGATCTATCCGGTCACCACCGAGACCACCGATCACCCCGGCGGCTATCAGGGCGCGATGGAGCAGTTCTACGAACATGCCGCGCAGCGGCTGGCCGTCCACCTCGAGGCCGGGCGTTCGGTGGCGCTGCTGGCCGCGGGCGATCCACTGTTCTACAGCTCCTATATGCATATGCATCGCCGTCTCGCCGACCGGTTCGAGGCCGAGATCGTCCCCGGCATCACCTCGGTCAGCGCAGCGGCGGCCGCGCTGGGTACCCCGCTGGTGGAGGGCGATCAGGTGCTGACGATCCTGCCCGGCACCCTGCCCGCCGACGAACTGGCCCGCCGCCTGGCCGCCACCGACGCGGCCGCCGTCATGAAACTCGGCCGCACCTATCCGGGTGTGCGACAGGCGTTTTCGGAGTCCGGGCGACTCGACGACGCGTACTACGTGGAGCGGGCCAGCACGTCGCGCCAGCGAGTGCTGCGCGCCGAGGACGTCGATGACGCCGACGTGCCGTACTTCTCGATCGCGATGCTTCCAGGGCCGCGCCCGACCACGCCGATCCCCTTGTCCGCCGGTACGGCGACGAATGAGACTGGTAGCGAGGGCGATTCGTCGCTCGGGACGGGCGAGGTCGTCGTCGTCGGTCTCGGTCCGGGCGCATCCGAATGGACCACACCCGAGGTCACCCGGGCCCTGGCCGAGGCCACCGATATCGTCGGCTACGCCACCTACGTGAACCGGGTGCCCGCGCGTCCCGGGCAGCGGCGGCATGCCAGCGATAATCGCGTGGAATCCGAACGCGCGGCGATGGCCCTGGATCTGGCCGCGCGCGGGGCGCGCGTGGTGGTCGTCTCGTCCGGGGATCCGGGCGTATTCGCCATGGCCGCGGCGGTCGTGGAGGAATCGGCGGATCCGCGATGGCGTTCGGTGCCGGTGCGGGTATTGCCGGGGGTCACCGCGGCCGGCGCGGTCGCCGCCCGGGTGGGCGCGCCGCTGGGACACGACTTCGCGATGATCTCGCTGTCGGATCGGCTCAAGCCGTGGGAGGCGGTGGCGGCGCGGCTGTCGGCGGTCGCGGCCGCGGATATGGCCATCGCGGTGTACAATCCGGCGTCCTCGCAGCGCACCTGGCAGGTCGCCGCGATGCGCGAACTGCTGCTCGAACATCGCAAGCCCGATACCCCGGTGGTGCTCGGCCGCGATGTCGGCGGGCCCGCCGAATCGGTGCGGGTGCTCACCCTGGCCGACCTCGATCCGGCCGATGTCGATATGCGCACCCTCCTGATCGTCGGCTCCTCGACCACCACTGCCTTCGAAACACCCGGCGGAACCCGGGTATTCACCTCCCGCCGCTATCAGCCCTCGTGATCCGGGCCGACACGCCGACGGCCCGTGCGTAGTTGAAGAGCGAACTACCTGTAATATCCCATTGTGGAGCGTGATGTGGGAAGGGGTGCGGTGACCGACGGTGTATCCAAGCGGGGGCTGAACTCGACGGCGGCCTCGCTGCTGGGCTTTCTGCACGAGGGCCCGATGTCGGGGTGGGATCTGGTGAATCTGGCGCAGGACCGGATCGGCGAATTCTGGACGATCACCCAGAGCCAGGTGTACCGGGAATTGGGGACGATGGACAAGGCGGGCCTGGTGACCAAGGGTGAGACCGGCGCGCGCGAGCGGACGCCGTATCACCTCACCGAGGAGGGCCGGGAGGCGTTCGCGGAGTGGATCGCCCGCGATCCGGGCGCGGAGACCATTCGGGTGCCGCTGCTGTTGACGCTGTCGTTCGGCCGGTTCGTGGATCCGAATCGGCTCGATCGCATCATCGACGCGAACCGGGAGGTCCATCAGCAGCGCCTGACTCGATATCTGGCCGAGGAGCCCGCACCGGAATCCTGCTACGAGCGGGCCGCGCTGGATTTCGGTATTCGCTACGAGCGCGCGGTGCTGGAATGGTTCGAGCGGCTGCCCGTGCTGCTCGGGCGGCCGGTCACCGACCGAGCCTGATCCGCCCGCGCCTCAGGTGAGCCCGCGCAGCCAATCCAGTGCCGCGGCAACGGTTGTCACGTGCGGGGTGCCCGCGGGCACCGGCGGCCGGTCGATCATCACCACCGGAATGTGCCGCGCCCGGGCGGCGATCAGCTTGGCGGTGGTGGCCGCGCCGCCGCTGTCCTTGGTGACGAGCACCTCGATGCGCCGCTCGGCGAGCAGCCGCAGTTCGTCCTCGACCGCGAACGGCCCGCGGGCCAGCAGGATTTCGTGGCGCGGCGGCAGGGCTCCGGTGGGCGGATCGATGGCGCGGATCAGAAACCAGGGACTCGCCAGCCCCGCGAACGCCTCCACGCCTTGACGTCCGATGCTCAGGAACACCCGATCGCCGAGTGCCGCAACGGTTTCGGAGGCGGCGGCCAGGTCCGGGACGCGCGACCAGCTATCCTCCGGCCGCTCGTCGTAGCCGGGCCGGCGCAACTGGATCATCGGCACTCCGGTGTCCGAGGCGGCGACCGCGGCGTTCGCGGAAATGGTCGCCGCGAACGGATGGGTGGCGTCGACCACCGCGTCGATCGCATTGTCCGCCAGCCAGGTTCGCAGGCCGTCGATCCCGCCGAATCCCCCGACCCGCACCGGTCCGACCGGTAGCACCGGCTCGCGGACGCGACCGGCGAGCGAGGATACGATCTCCAATCCTCGCTCGCCGGTGGCTACCTTGGCCAGCTCCCGCGCCTCGCGGGTGCCGCCGAGGATCAGGATCTTCAGGGCTGTCCGCTGAAGTAGGCCATGCCCGAGTCGATCAGCGGCTGCCCGCCCGCGACCAGCAGGCCGATCACCGCGCCCAGCGCCGCGCCCGGAATCAACGGGAACACACCGAGAATCAGGCCGATCAGCCCGCCGATGACGGCGCCGACGGCCGCGCCCAGCGAGGCGCGCTGCAGTTCGGAGAAGAACCACTCCTGCGAGGAGATGTCCTTGGCGGTCACCGTGATCGCCTTCGGGGCGAGGGTGAGCCGGCTGCCGTCGGCATCGATCGCGGCCGCGATCTGCACCTTGTCGCCGCTGGGCCGCACCGACAGCGGGAAGCGGGTGACGACCTGTCCGGCGTTGTCGGCCAGGGTGACCGACCCTCCGTCGGCGTCGAGGCTGAACTTGCCGCCGGTGACGGTCGTGACGACCGACTTACCCGCCTCGGCGAGCCGGGAGGTGTAGTCGACGCCGTGATCCACGCCATGGACGGCCGGGGTATCCGCGGACTGTCCCTGGGCGGGAACGGGTTCGGCGTAGGAGGTTCCGGTCGCGATGCCGGTCGCCGCGGCGGCGATCAGGGCGGTGGCGGCGAATGTGGTGACTCTCATGTGGTCCTCAGGGTGCCGTAATTACAATCGAATCGAGTGACGGCCACCGACCATACCTGTTCGGTGCGAGCCCATTTCATCGACTGTCAGAAGTTGTCGCTCGAGTCAGTGCATTTTGACAACAATCCACTGGCAGACCGGCAGCTGCGGCCGCCAGGCGGTGAAGCCGCCCAGTGGTTCGGCGCGGTGCACCTGCACTCGCCGCAGTGCTCCCCCGTGCTCGGCGGCCAGGCGCACCAGCAGCGCCTCCGATTCGGCGGTGACGGCGTTGGCGACCAGCCGCCCGCCCGGACGCAGCCGGTCCCAGCAGGTGTCGAACACCCCGGGCTGAGTGAGCCCGCCGCCGAGGAATACCGCATCCGGCAGGGGCAGTTCGCCGCGCAGTTCCGCGAGCACTTCGCCACGGATCTCGATACCCGGCACGCCCAAGGCGGCGGCGTTGGCGGCGATCTGGTCGCGCCGGGCACCGGAGCGCTCGAATATCGTTGCGCGGCAGGCGGGGTGGGTGCGGCACCATTCGATCGCGATGGTTCCCGAGCCGCCGCCGACATCCCACAGCAGCTCGCCGGGCGCGGGGGCCAACGCCGCCACCGACAGTGCCCGCACCTCGGCCTTGGTGAGTTGGCCGTCGCCGCAGTAGGTCTCGTCGGGCAGGCCGGGCGATCGGGTCAGCCGCGGCGCGGCGGGATCGGCCACGCATTCGATCGCCACGAGGTTGAGCGGATCACCCGGCGGCTCGGACCAGTCGTGCGCCGTCCCGCGGACCGCGCGTTCACCGGATCCACCGAGCTGTTCCAGCAGAGTCAATGTCGAATGCCCGAATCCGTGCCGCGACAACAGCTCCGCCACTCGGCCGGGTGTGTGTTCGTCCGCGCTGAGCACGAGCAGTCGCCGTCGATCGGTGAGTTCGGGCAGCACCGTCTCCGGCCTGCGCCCCACCGCGCTGACCACGGGCGTCTCGGCCAGTCCCCAGCCCAGCCGCGCGCAGGCCAGCGATGCCGACGACGGCTGCGGCAGCACCCGCAGGGCCCGCGGGCCGACCAGTTTCGCCAGCGTGACCCCGATGCCGTAGAACATCGGATCCCCGCTGGCCACCACGCACAGCCGCGAATCCCGGTGCGCCGCGATGAGATCCGCCACGGCGGGCAGCAGTGGCGAGGGCCATTCGATCCGCTCGGCAGCGGCCGCCGCCCACGGAATCAGGTCGAGTTGCCGTCGCGACCCCAGCAGCACACCGGCCTCGGTGATCGCACGGCGACCGACAGCTCCCAGTCCGTCCCACCCGTCGGCGCCGATCCCGACCACCGTGACCGGCGCATCGGTCACCGCGGCATCCTGCGCCAGATCGGCCGCGGCACCAGGCGGGCCACGACGAACATCCAGCGCAGGGCGCCCGGCACCCAGATCCGGTCCGCGCGGCGGCGCAGTCCGGTCACGACGGCGTCGGCGACCTGGTCGGGCGTGCTGGACAGTGGGGCCGGATCCATACCCTCGGTCATGCGACCGATGACGAAGCCGGGGCGCACCAGCAGCAGATGAACTCCGCTGCCGTACAACGCATCCGACAATCCATTGGCGAATCCGTCCAGTCCGGCCTTGGCCGAGCCGTAGACGTAGTTCGCGCGGCGCACCCGCATCCCCGCGACCGAGCCGAATACCACCAGCTGACCGGAGCCCTGTGCGCGCAACAGATTCGCCAGGCCCGTCAGCACGCTGACCTGGGCCACGAAATCGGTCTGCAGCACCGCGACCGCGGCGGCCGAATCCTGTTCGGCGCGCGCCTGATCGCCCAGGACGCCGAAGGCCAGCACCGCCACCCCGATCCGGCCGTGCTCGGCAGCGATCTTGTCCAGCAGCGGCTGATGAGTCGGCAGATCGTCGGCATCGAATTCCACGCGGTGCACGGCCGCGGCGCCGGCCCGCTCGAGACGGACCTGCTCCGCGTCGAGGTCGTCGCTGCGCCGCGCGGCCAGGATCACCACCCGGCCGGAGGCCAGCCGCTGCGCGACCTCGAGACCCATCTCGCTGCGGCCACCGAACAGCACGATCGTTCCGGCGTCGACCTCACGTCCTCGCACACCCATGGGCGACAGTCTGCCATTCGCGCGGACCCGCCAACGCGGCCCCACACGTGCGGGTTACCGTCTTGTCCATGACGAGCACCGGCCCTCGGATCGAACTGCCCACGAAGGCACTCGAGTTCGTCGCCGAGCGGCATCTGGCCACGCTGACCACGCTACGGACAGACGGCACGCCCCATGTGGTCGCGGTCGGCTTCACCTGGGACGCCGAGGCCGGACTCGCCCGCATCATCACCTCCGGCCACATGGTGAAGGTCCGCAATGTGCGCCGCGGCGGCTACGCCGCGGTCAGCCAGGTCGAGGGCGGCCGCTGGCTCACCCTCGAGGGCCCGGCCGAGATCCTCACCGACCCGGCCGACGTCGCCGAGGGCGAACGCCGCTACGCCGAGCGCTACCGGATCCCGCGGGACAATCCCCAGCGCGTGGTCATCGCGATCCGCGCGACCCGCCTGCTGTCCAGTAGCACTCTGCGCGACTGATCCGAACTCTCAGAGCACCGTCAGCCCGTGCGGGCGGCGATTCATCGGCTCGCAGCCGTCCTCGGTGACCACGACGATATCCTCGATCCGGGCGCCCCATTCACCGCGGAAGTAGATACCCGGCTCGATGCTGAAGGCCATGCCGGGCACGAGCACGATGTCGTTGCCCTCGACGATATAGGGCTCCTCGTGCACCGACAGGCCGATGCCATGTCCGGTGCGGTGGATGAAGAACTCGCCGAAACCGGCCTCGGTCAACACCTTTCGCGCCGCCGCATCGATCGATTCCGCGGTCACGCCCGGTCGTACCGCGGCAACGGCCGCGGCCTGGGCGCGCTCGAGTGCCCCGATGCGCGCGGCGATCTCGGCATCCGGCTCGCCCAGCACATAGGTGCGCGTGGAGTCGGAGTAGTAGCCGGGTTCGACCGGTCCGCCGATATCGACCACCACCACATCACCGGCTTCGATGCGCCGATCCGAGACCGCGTGATGCGGGTCGGCACCGTTGGGCCCGCTGCCGACGATCACGAAAGCGGCCTCGGTATGACCCTCCTCGACGATCGCGGCCGCGATATCGGCGGCCACCTCGGCCTCGGTGCGGCCGGGGCGCAGCCATTCACCGACCCGCGCGTGCACCCGATCAATCGCCGCGCCGGCGCGGCGCAGGGCGTCGATCTCGCTGGCGTCCTTACTCATTCGCAGTTCCCGCAGCACCGAGGTGGCCGAGACCGGCAGCGTCGTGAGCGTCGCGGCGATCGGCAGCAGATGCAGTGCGGGCATGGCGTCGTCGACCGCCACCCGCGCGCCGGCGTTGAGTGCCGACTTCACCATCCGGTAGGGGTCGATGCCGTCGGTCCAATCCAGCACCTGCAGGCCCAGTTCTCCGGCGGCCGACCCCGCGAGCGAGGCCAGTTCCATCTTCGGGATCACCACCGACGGCGTCTGCCCGCTCGCCGGGATCACCAGGCAGGTCAGCCGCTCGAAAGACTGGGCGCGCGAACCGATCAGGTACTGGAGGTCCGGGCCCGGGGTGATCAACAGCCCGTCGAGGCTGGCCTCGCGGGTGAGCTCCGCCGCCCGCTCCAGCCGTTTGCCGTAGACCTCCGCCGTGAACCGTGACTCCGTATGCGCACTCATGGTTCCGACGTTACTAGCCCGCGGCACACGACTCGTACCGATCGGAAACCTCCGCACGAGCTCGTGCTGTCACCCCTAACCTGTAGCGTTCGGTGCCATGAGCTCACCCGCAGGTCCGCTGTTGTTGCTCGACGGGGCCAGTCTGTGGTTCCGGGCCTTCCACGCGATCCCGGAGAAGATCACCACGCCGGACGGGCGGCCGGTGAATGCGTTGCGCGGCTTCACCGATATGGTCGCGGCGCTCATCAAACAGCATGCGCCGGGGCGGCTGGTGGTGTGCCTGGATCTGGATTGGCGCCCGCGCTTCCGGGTGGAGCTGGTGCCGTCCTACAAGGCGCATCGGCTCGACGACTCCGCCGACGCCGCGCCCGGCGCGGAGGTCGTGCCCGATACGCTCACCCCGCAGGTGGACATGATCCTCGAGGTGCTCGCGGCGGCCGGGATCGCCACCGCGGGCTCGGCGGGGCTGGAGGCCGACGATGTGCTCGGCACCCTCGCCACCCGCGAACGCGACGATGCGGTGATCGTCGTCAGCGGCGACCGCGATCTGCTGCAGCTCGTGCGCGACGACCCCGCCCCGCCGGTGCGGGTCTTCTACGTCGGCCGCGGACTGGCCAAAGCCGAACTGTACGGACCCGCCGAGGTCTCCGCGAAATACGGTGTGCCACAAAAGAACGCGGGCCCGGCCTATGCCGATATGGCCACCCTGCGCGGTGACGCCTCCGACGGGCTGCCCGGCGTGCCCGGCATCGGCGACAAGTCCGCGGCCACCCTCATCTCCCGATTCGGCAGCCTCGACGCGCTGGTCGCCGCCGTGCACGATCCCGATTCCGAGATGGCTCGCGGCATCCGCGCCAAACTCGTCGCCGCCGACGAGTATCTGAAGGCCGCCGCACCCGTGGTGCAGGTCGTGCGCGACGCCCCCATCGACTACTCGGGCCCCGATCCGCTGCCCGTGACCCCGGCCGATCCGGACCGCCTGCGGAGCCTGGCCACCGCCTACAACGCCGAGAGCCCGATCAAGCGCCTCATCGCCGCCATGGCGGCCCGCTCCGCCTGAGCCGGACTCAGTTCGGGCGGCCCACCTCATAGGTGCCGTCGTCCTTGGTGATTTTGACAGTGACCTTCTTCTGCTCGCCGCCCACCTTCAGGGTGCACTCGAAGGCCTTGCCCACCTGCACCTTCTGACCGGACGGGCAGCTGACGCCCTGCACATCGTCGATGCCGTAGGAATCCTTGAGGACCTTCTGCACGCCGTCCTGCACGGCCTTGTTGTCGAGCTTGTCACTGCCCAGCAACACCACGGCCAGCACGACCGCGACGATGACCACGACCACCGCGGCGCCGAGGGCGATGAACAGACCCTTGCGCGACTTCTTCGGCGGCACCGCCGGCGGCTGCTGCTGATCCCACGACGGCTGCGGCTGACCACTCCACTGCGGCTGAGGCTGACCCCATTGCTGACCCGGCTGAGCCCACTGCTGCTGGGCCGGATCCCAGGCCTGCTGTCCGGCCTGCGGCTGCTGCGGCCACGACGGCTGGCTCTGTCCTCCCCACTGTGACGGCGGCACGGGCGTCCAGCCCTGCTGCTGGCCCCACTGCTGCTGCGGCTGCTGGCTCCACTGCTGGGTGGGACCGCCCGATCCGGGGGGCTGCTGCCCGCCCCACTGCTGCGTCGGATCGTTGTTGCGCCCCTCCCCTGGACCAGGGGTGTCGTTCGGTCCGTACGGGCCGCTCATTGCCTGCCTCCGCTCGCGCTCGTCGTACACACTCTCGCCCTCGGGGTGCGGGTCTGCGGTCCCTCACCACGGTCGCTACACGGAAGCATCCAATCACAGACGCTTGCACCGTGTTCGCATTGGCGACGTTCGCGACATCAGGCCGCGTCCACGGCGACGACGCCGCGGCGGATCGCGCGCACCGCCTTCGCCGCGGTCGAGGCGACCTCGGCATCGTCGGCGGTCTGGTGGATCTGGTCGAGCAGGTCGATCACCTGGCGGCACCAGCGCACGAAATCACCGGCCGACAGCGGGGCGCTCTGTTCGCCGCTGGCCAACAGGGAGTCGGCCAGACCGTCGCCGCGCGCCCACTTGTGCACGCCGGTGACGAAGCCGAGATCGGGTTCGCGGGTCGGGGGCAGCTTA
The DNA here is from genome assembly GCF_044454005.1 of Nocardia sp. NPDC051570. Classification (NCBI taxonomy): domain Bacteria; kingdom Bacillati; phylum Actinomycetota; class Actinomycetes; order Mycobacteriales; family Nocardiaceae; genus Nocardia; species Nocardia sp. NPDC051570. Next base: position 136,154 of record NZ_JBITDI010000001.1, read on the forward strand.
TGCCGCGCCTCATCGGTGCGCAGCTCGCTGAACACCCCGACCGTCGCGCCGATGGCACGGCGGATCGGTGCGGTCGGGCCCGTCGGTCCCAGATACGCGCTGGTTTCCTGCCGCGACTCGTACACCAGGATCGACACCACCGCGGCCAATTCGGCCGGACCGAGCCCGCGCCACGACCCCTGCCGAAGGCATTCGGCCACAACGAGATCGGCCTCGGTATAGATCCGGGCCAGCCGCCGACCGTCCGCGGTCACCTCGCCATCGGCGACATAGCCGCGCTCGGCGAGCAGTCCGACGATGCGGTCGAAGGTGCGGGCCAGCGAGTTCGTGGTCGCCGCCACCTTCTGGCGCATGGATTCGGTCTCGCGGTCGAGGCGGGCATAGCGCTCGCCGATGCGGGCCAGCTGCTCGCGGTCGGGCCGGGTATGGGCCGGATGCGCACGCAGCGCCCGGCGCAGATTCTCCAGTTCGCGATCGTCGGCGCCCTTGCTGCGCGAGCCGCGGCGCTGCCGCCCGGGCGCACTGAGCCCGGTGTCGCGCAGCGCCGAGGCCAGATCGCGGCGCACGCGCGCGGTGCGGTGATCGATATGGCGCGGCAGCCGCATTCGGCCCAAAGACTGTGCGGGCGTGGGGAAATCAGCCGCCGAGATGCGCCCGGCCCACTTGTCCTCGGTGAGCACCAGCGGCCGCGGATCGCCCGGCGTCGCATCCGGTTCCAGGATCACCGCGAGTCCCTGCCGTCGGCCACTCGGGATCACCACCACATCCCCGCGGCGCAAGACGGTCAGCGAGGCCACCGCCGCGCCCCGGCGATCGGCCCGGCCCTGACGTTCGAGATCGCGCTCGCGCTGCTTGATCCGCTCACGCAGGGACAGGTATTCGAGGAAACCGTCGTCGCCGATCTGCGAGCGCAGCTTGCGCAGCGCGCCCTCGTTGCGTTCGATGCCGCGCACCAGGCCGACGACCGAACGGTCGGCCTGGAACTGGGCGAAGGACCGCTCGAGCAGCGCCCGCGACTCCTGCGAGCCCATCCGATCGATGAGATTGATCGACATGTTGTAGCCGGGGCGGAACGAACTGCGCAGCGGATAGGTGCGGGTGGACGCGAGACCGGCCACCGCGCTGGTGTCGACGTCGGGGGTCCACACCACCACGGCATGCCCCTCGATATCGATCCCGCGCCGCCCCGCGCGCCCGGTCAGCTGCGTGTACTCACCCGGGGTGAGTTCGGCGTGCGCCTCGCCGTTGAACTTGACCAGCCGCTCCAGCACCACCGTGCGGGCGGGCATGTTGATGCCCAGAGCCAGTGTCTCCGTGGCGAATACGGCCCGCACCAGGCCGCGCACGAACAACTCCTCGACCGCGTGCCGGAAGGCGGGCAGCATCCCCGCGTGGTGGGCGGCCAGGCCGCGATGCAGCCCGTCGCGCCACTCCCAGTAACCCAGTACCTCGAGATCGGCGCGCGGCAGATCCCCGGTGTGCTTGGTGATGATCTCCTCGACCGCATCGAAATCCTCGGGCCGGCTCAGATCCAGCCGCGACCGCGCGCACTGCGCCAGCGCCCCGTCGCAGCCGGCGCGGCTGAAGATGAACGTGATCGCCGGGAGCAGCCCCTCCTTGTCGAGCAGGGCCAGCATCTCCGGGCGCGGCACCGAACGGGGATCGCGCCGTGGCCCGCCGCGGCCGCGCGGCGGACCGCCCCAGCCGTTCATCCGATCGGCGGCCTCACGCTGTTTGATGTAGCGCACCAGATCCTCGTCCACCAGGACCTTCTGGTCATTGGACTTGGCGTCGAACAGGTCGAACAGCCGCCGCCCCACCAGCACGTGCTGCCACAGCGGCACCGGCCGGGTCTCATCGACGATGACCGTGGTGTCGCCGCGCACGGTCTCCATCCATGCGCCGAACTCCTCGGCATTGCTGACCGTCGCCGACAGGCTCACCAGCCGCACATCCGGCGGCAGATGCAGGATGACCTCCTCCCACACCGCGCCGCGGAACCGGTCGGCCAGATAGTGCACCTCGTCCATGACGACGTAGGAAAGCCCCTGCAGCGCATCCGAACTCGCGTACAGCATGTTGCGCAGCACCTCGGTGGTCATGACCACCACCGAGGCGTCCGGATTCAGCGACTGATCCCCCGTCAGCAATCCCACCGCGCCGCGCCCGTAGCGCTCGACCAGATCGGCGTACTTCTGATTCGACAGCGCCTTGATCGGCGTGGTGTAGAAGCATTTCCCGCCCGCGGCCAGCGCTAGATGTACGGCGAACTCCCCGACGACGGTCTTACCCGCGCCGGTCGGCGCGCAGACCAGCACGCTGTGCCCGCCCTGTAGCGCCGCGCAGGACTGCTCCTGGAATGGATCGAGGGAGAAACTCAGTTCCGCGGCGAATGCCGCGAGTTCGCCGGAAAGCGACCGATGTGCCACTCGTCAGAGCGTATCGGAGTAGTCCGACAGCGGGCGCGGTGATTTCTCCGGCGCGGTGATCGGTTCGGTCAGTCCGACCGATCGCGCCGGCTCGACCGCATCGGACTCGTCCGATCCGCCCAGCGGCGAGGCCTGTTCATCGCTCAGCGCACCCCAGTCGTCCGCGCGTCGCGCGCGACGCCGATCGTTGAACCGGGCCACCTGCACCGCGACCTCGAACAGCACCGTCAGCGCGCCCGCCAATGCGAGCATGGAGAACGGATCCTGTGGGGTGACGATAGCGGCGAATACGAACAGGCCGAAGATCATGCCGCGGCGCCACTTCTTCAGCTTCTCGTAGCTGAGCACGCCGATCATGTTGAGCCCCACGATCAGCAGCGGCGTCTCGAAGCTCACACCGAAGATGATCAGCAGCTTGATGATGAAGTCGAAGTACTGCGTACCGCTCAGCGCCGTGATCTGGACGTTGCTGCCGATGCCGAGCAGGAAGCTCAACGCGTGGGCCACGACCAGGTAGGCCAGCACCGCACCGGTCACGAACAGCGCGGCGCCGGCGGCCACGAAGCTGATGGCGTACTTGCGTTCCTTCGCGTACAGCCCGGGGGTGATGAACCCCCACAGCTGATACAGCCAGGCCGGGCACGCCAGCACGACACCCGCGGTCAGGCCGACCTTGAACCGCAGCATGAACTGTTCGAACGGCGCGGTCGCCAGCAGCTGACACGAGTTCGGGTCGGCGGTCAGGACGGCCCGATGCCCGGGCGGCAGCGAACAGTACGGACCCTTCAGGATGGCGCCGAGACTCTCCACCCCGAGGAATCCGTGTGCGTACCACAGGAATCCGAGCACCGTGGTGAGCCCCACGGCGAGCAGCGCCTTCAACAGCCGCGACCGCAGCTCCTGCAGGTGCTCGACCAACGACATGGTGCCGTCGGGATTCGTTCTGCGCCGGCTACGCCGGGGGTCGAACGGAATGCGCATGGATGTGACTGCCTCGCTGATCGCCTGGGCGTCCGGACATGATTGAACCCGGGACGAGACAACTCATCCCGGGTGACGACAACGCGCTATGCCTTATGCGTTTCCGGACTGGGCTGCGGCGTCTGCACGCTCGGCTGCGCCGGGGGCAGCTCCTGCGGCTGAGCCGGGGCCGGCGCCGGGGCCTGCTCCGCGGGAGTGGGCTTAGCGCTCTCGTTGTGCATCTCGCTCATCTCACTCTTGAAGATGCGCAGCGACCGCCCGAGGCCGCGGGCCGCATCGGGCAGCCGCTTGGCCCCGAACAGCACCAGCACCAGCAACGCAATGATGAGCCAATGCGTCGCGCTGAGTGAACCCATCGCTTACCTCCCAAGACTGTGATATGTCCGATGCTACCGGTGTTCGGCCGCGACGGCCTTCGCCGCCCGCAACTGTGCCAGCAGCTCCGGGCCCGACCACGTGCGGGGGTCACCGTTCTCGGCGGCGTTGACCAATTCGATCAGCCGCGCGTTCACCGGCGTCGCCAGCCCGACCATGCGGCCGAGAGTGACGATTTCCCCACAGAGCCAATTGATTTCGGTCTTGCGTCCGAGCGCCAGATCGTCGGCCATGGACGAGCGGGCCATCGGATCGATCGCCAGGAATCGCCCGGCGATCCGGCCGTACACCGCATCGGGCAGGGTCAGCACGCGCGCCAGCACTTCCGGCGGCAGCAGCGTCAGCCGGGCCGGGCGGATCCGGGCCCGATGCATGACCGCCAGCGCCTCGAGCTGCGCCAGCGCCAGGCAGCGCCGATAGTCGCGCCCAGACAGCTGTTCGCGCAGTGCCCGCCCGGACAGGGCGTTGACGGCGTTGTTCAGATTCAGCAGCAGCTTGCCCCATTGCACGGGCCGCAGATCGGCGGGCCGATCCAGTTCGAGTCCGGCCCGGCGGAACAGCGGGGCGAATCGCTCCAGCGCCGGATCGTCGGCGACGGCCAGCCCGCCCTCGGTGCCGCGATGGAATCGCCCGCCCTCGTGCTGGATGACATTGAACATCACCATGCCCGCCAGCGCCACGGCCGACGGCACGGTCTCGCGGATCACGGAGTCGTTGCCGATTCCGTTCTGCAGGCTCAGGATCACCGTGGCCGGGCGGGCCCGGCCGATCAGCTGCTTGGCGGTATCGGCGGTCTGCGCGGATTTCACGGTGACCAGCACCAGATCGGCGGTGGCGGCCGAATCGGGTTCGGTGGCGACGCGGAAACCTGTCGCGGCCACCCGGTCGTCGCCGCCGTCGAGATCGGTCAGCCACAGGCCCGAGGCCGTGATCGCCTCGATGACCCGGGGCCTGCCCACGAAGGTGACGTCGGCACCCGCGGCGGCCAGTTTGCCGCCCACGAAGATGCCGACGCTGCCGGCGCCGAGCACCGTCACGCGAAACGTCAAGCGGGACCGACCTCCTCGATCACGGGCTGTTCGTATCCGGCCTCGTCATAGGCGGCCAGGGCGGCGCCGGAACGCTCGCGCACCGCGGTCACCAACTCCGCCGGACCCAGTACCGTCACGCCCGAGCCGAATCCGAGCAGCAGCCGCGCCATCCAGTCCCGCGTGGCGAACCGCATGGTCGCCTCGACGCTGCCGTCGGCGTGTACGGCCACCCGATGCATGGGGTACTGATCCAGAACCCAACCGTAGTCCGAGCGGATCCGCAAGCGCGCCAACGGAACCGCCGGATCGTCGGAGAACAGGTCCAGACCCGCGGTCTCGTCGGTCGCGTGGCTGGGCGGATGCGCGGGTTCGTCGAGTTCGACGGCCTCCTCGATCCGGTCGAAGCGGAACAGCCGCACACCCTCGGCCTGGCGGCACCAGGCCTGCAGATAGGAGTTGTTGTCCACCAACACGATTCGGATCGGGTCGACCACCCGCTCGGAGACCACATCGCGGCTGGCCGAGTAGTACACCAGCCTCAGCGCGCGCCCCCGCGCGAGCGCCGAGCGAACCGTCGTCACCGCCGGGGCCTCCACGGGCAGCATGGCGACACTGCCGTCGTCGGTGCCCTTGTCCCCCGCGATGGCGGCCTCGATCTTCGCCGTCGCCGACTGCGCCGCGGTCGGATCGACCATGCCCGGCAGGGCGGCGATCGAGCGCAGCGCCACCAGCAGCGCGGTGGCCTCGGTGGAGGTCAGGCGCAGTGGGCGTTCGATGCCCGCGGAGAAGGTGACCTCGATGCTCTCCTCGGAGAACGACAGATCGATCAGATCGCCCGGCCCGTAGCCCGGCAGGCCGCACATCCACAGCTGATTGAGATCGCTCATCAACTGTTTGGTGGTCACGCCCAGATCCGCGGCGGCCTCGGCCGCACTGATGCCGGGATTGGCCAGGAAGTACGGGACCATGTTCAGCAGCCGCGACAGGCGCGTGGACAGGCGACTACTCACGCACCCACCTCCGTGCGCTCGAGTACCGACCGCAACCGCTCGATCACATCGGCGCGCAGATCGGCCGGGGCGAGCACCAGGGCGTCGGGTCCGAGCCCGGCGATCAAGCGCGCCAACCACTCTCGCGAACGCACCGGCACCTCGACGATCGCACCGGACCGCCCGCCGATCTCGCGGTCCTCCACGATCGCGCCGAGGCGGCGGATGTCCTGGGCGCGGCCGTCGGCCACCCAGACCGTCGCGGAGCCGGTCACCGGGGCCGCACCGGTCACCTCGGCGACGATCCTGCGCAGATCCACACCCTCGGGTTTGTGCACCGCGTTCTCCGGACCGTAGGCGATGACATCCTCGCCGATACGCGACAGCCGGAAGGTGCGCACGGCCTCGCGATCGCGGTCGTGTCCGACCAGATACCAGCGCCCGTGATGGGTCACCACACCCCACGGTTCCACATCGCGCATGAGATAGGGGGCGCCGTGCGACATCCGGTGTTCGAATCGGACCGCTCGGCCCTCGTCGACCGCCGCCAGCAGCTTGCCCAGCGCGGCCTCGGATCCGCGGGTGCGGGCGGGCACCGACGGGACCGACGCCACGGCCGCGTCGGGTTCCACATGGACCCCCGCGGCGCGCAGCTTCAACAGCGCGCCCTCGGCCGCGGAGGCCAGTTCCGGTGACTCCCACAGCTGTACGGCCACCGCGACCGCGGCGGCCTCCTCGCTGGTCAGATCGATATCGGGGAGTTCGTAGGCATCGCGGTTGATGCGATAGCCCTCCTGGCTGGAGTACCGGCTGACCGGTCCGACCTCGAGCGGAATCCCCAGATCGCGCAGCTCGTTCTTATCGCGCTCGAACATCCGGCTGAACGCCTCGTCACTGGCGGAATCCTCATATCCGGCAACGCTGTCGCGGATCCGCTCCGCGGTCAGGAACTGCCGGGTCGACAACAGCGCGATGACCAGATTCATCAGCCGCTCGACCTTGGATATCGCCACCCGATAGAGAGTAATGCGCACCCGCGCATCGATGCGCGGTGGTCCGGTGTTTCGCCGACAGCGCAGTATCAGGCAAGCAGCACTACCTGGCACGGAAGCCCGGGAGCCTTCGCCAGTTTCGCATCGGTCGTCAACAGAGGTAGGCCCAGACGAGCGGCCAAGGCCGCGTACAAGCCGTCGTAGAAGGTGATCGAATGGCGCAGTCCCCATGCATCCGAGGCCAGCTGCCCATGATGAACGTATCGATGATCCACCAGGAGTTTCGTCATCCGCAGTCCGCAGGCAGCCTGATCCTCCACTATCGCTCCGCTTCGTTCGAACTTCCGCAGGACACTGCCGACTTCGGCGTCAATGAGATGCGGGGCATGGCAAGTCGATTGGGAGATGCGTTGTGCAAGCTCAACCCCGACGGCATCCTCACGAAGCAGACAGTCGATCATCGCCGACGCATCGACAACAAGCTCATCACTCACCCCGAAGCTCCCTGACGGCATCTGCGGCGAACCCGGGCGGCAAGCTGGAGCCCTGGCGGAAGAACTCCTCCCGATAAGCCTCAAGGGCCGCGAGCTTGGTCTGTCGCCGCGCCAAGGCATTCACTTCCCGCTGCATGTACGCCTGCAGCGACATGCCTGCGTCTGCGGCCGCACGTCGCAACAGTTCGGCGTTCTCTTCCGGAATGTTCCGCACCTGGATCGTTGCCATAGCGCTATTATAGCGCTATACGGCGGCTCTTACGGCTACATCGACGCGATCAACCGATCCACGCGCTCGTCCACCGAACGGAACGGGTCCTTGCACAGCACCGTGCGCTGGGCCTGGTCGTTCAGCTTCAGATGCACCCAGTCGACGGTGAAGTCGCGTCCGGCCTCCTGCGCCGCGGTGATGAAATCGCCGCGCAGCTTGGCACGGGTGGTCTGCGGCGGCGTCGTGACCGCCGCGTCGACCGACTCGTCCTCGGTGACCCGCTTGGCCAGGCCCTTGCGCTGCAGCAGGTCGAAGACGCCGCGGCCGCGCTTGATGTCGTGATAGGCCAGATCCAGCTGGGCGATCTTGGGATCGGACAGGTCCATGTTGTAGCGGTCCTGATAGCGCTGGAACAGCTTGCGCTTGATCACCCAGTCGATCTCGGTGTCGACCTTGGCGAAATCCTGCGCCTCGACCGCGTCCAGGGTGCGGCCCCACAGATCCACCACGGCGTCGACCTGCGGATCGCGCTCGCGATTGCGCAGATGTTCGACCGCGCGGGCGTAGTACTCGCGCTGGATGTCCAGGGCGCTGGCCTGGCGGCCGCCGGCGAGGCGCACCGGGCGGCGGCCGGTCAGGTCGTGGCTCACCTCGCGGATGGCGCGGATCGGGTTGTCCAACGCGAAATCTCGGAAGGAGACGCCCGCCTCGATCATCTCGAGCACCAGCGCGGCCGTGCCGACCTTGAGCATGGTGGTGGTCTCGGCCATGTTCGAGTCGCCGACGATGACGTGCAGGCGCCGGTACTTCTCGGCGTCGGCGTGCGGCTCGTCGCGGGTGTTGATGATCGGGCGCGATCGGGTGGTTGCCGAGGAGACGCCCTCCCAGATGTGCTCGGCCCGCTGCGACAGGCAGAAGGTCGCCGCCTTCGGCGTCTGCAGCACCTTGCCCGCGCCGCAGATCAGCTGGCGGGTGACCAGGAACGGCAACAGCACATCGGAGATCCGGGAGAATTCCCCGGCTCGGACGACCAGGAAGTTCTCATGGCAGCCGTAGGAGTTGCCCGCCGAATCGGTGTTGTTCTTGAACAGATAGATATCGCCGCCGATCCCCTCCTCGGCCAAGCGCTGCTCGGCATCGATCAACAGCTCCTCGAGCACCCGCTCACCCGCGCGATCGTGGGTGACCAGCTGCACCAGGCTGTCGCATTCGGCCGTGGCGTACTCCGGATGGGATCCGACATCGAGGTAGAGCCGGGCACCGTTGCGGAGGAATACGTTCGAGCTACGGCCCCAGGAAACCACCCGGCGGAACAGATACCGGGCCACCTCGTCAGGGCTCAACCGACGGTGACCGTGGAACGTGCACGTCACCCCGAATTCGGTCTCGATCCCCATGATTCGTCGCTGCACACTATCGACATTACAGCCATGCCATCCCCGAAAGTGGCTGTGCGAGCGAGGTAATGCATACGTCTTCGCAACGATTTCGCCGGAGATCTCAACAATGACCGGCCGAGTGCGGCCGAAATGACCGGATCCCTTGCACTCGGCAGTTCCGAGTGCAAGGGATCCGGGTCACATTCGCGAAAGCGACTACGGGTTGGAGGGGTCCCCCGCCGAGGGGGTCTCCGCCTTGTCGCCGCCCTTGGACTTGCCGCTCTTGCCGCCCGGGAGCAGCGCCTCCAGGGCGGGACCGCTGATCCGCCGGAAGGCACGACGCGGCCGGGCCTGCTCGAGCATTGCCACCTCGAGCGAGCCGACGCCGAGCACCCGCTTGTCCTTGTCCCCGCTCTCGGGGGCGACCTTCTGCAGCGCCTGCACGGCCACGTTGATCGCGGCGCTCAGATCCAGGCCCGGCTTGTAGGAGCCCTTGAGCGCGGTGACGATGGGCTCGGTATTGCCGCCCATGACGATGTATTCCCGCTCATCGACGATGGAGCCGTCGAAGTTGATCCGGAACAGCACCGAATTGGGTTCCTGTTCGGGATAGGCCACCTCCGCGACGCACAGCTCCACCTCGAACGGTTTGAGCTGATCGGTGAAGATCGACCCCAGCGCCGAGGCGTACATGTTGGCCAGCTGCCGGCCGGTAACGTCGCGCCGATCGTATTGGTAGCCGCGCAGATCTGCCTGCAGGATGCCGCCACGCCGCAGGTTCTCGAACTCGTTGTACTTGCCGACCGCGGCGAAGCCGACCCGATCGTAGAGTTCACTCACCTTGTGCAGCGTCGCCGAGGGATTCTCGGCGACGAACAGCACACCCTTGTCGTACACCAAAACCACGACACTGCGGCCCCGTGCGATGCCCTTGCGCGCAAGTTCGGTCTTGTCGCGCATGATCTGCTCGGCCGACGCGTAATAGGGCAGTGTCATGCCGTGGCACCTCTTTCCTCCGCCATGCGCTCGTCGACGATCGCCCGGGCGATCTCGGCCAGCCGCTCATCCGAAACCTCTACGGTCCCTTCGGCATTGATCACGACCGCGGTCGGGAAGATGTTGCGCAGCAGATCCGGACCACCGGTCGCGGTGTCGTCGTCGGAGGCGTCCAGCAGCGACTCGACGGCGATGCGCAGGGCGCGATCCTCGTCGATGCCGCGATGGTAGGTCTTCTTCAACGAGGTCTTGGCGAACATCGATCCCGAGCCGACCGCGGTGTAACCGAACCGCTCCTCGCTGCGCCCGCCGACCACGTCGTAGGACACGATGCGCCCGGCCCGGTCCGCATCGGTGGCCTGCGGGTCGTAGCCGACCAGGATCGGCACCACGGCGAGTCCCTGCAGGGCCGCGGGCAGATTGTCGCGCACCATCTTCGACAGCTTGTTGGCCTTACCGTCGAAGGTCAGGGATACGCCCTCGATCTTCTCGTAATGCTCCAACTCCACGGCGAACAGCCGAATCATCTCCACCGCCACGCCCGCGGTACCGGCGATACCGGCCGCGGAGAACGAGTCGGTGATGTACACCTTCTCCATATCACGGCTGGCCAGCAGGTTGCCCTGGGTGGCACGCCGATCACCGGCGATCAGCACCCCGCCGCGGTAGCTCACCGCGACGATCGTGGTGCCGTGCGGGGCGATGTCCTGCGCCGCACCCCTCGGGGCGGCGTCGGCGATCCGCCCGAAACCGTTGCCGGACAACAATTCCGGAGCGTGTTCCCGCAGATACTCGGAGAAGGACGACAGGGCGTACCCCACATGGAGCCGCAAGGGGTCACCTGATGTCACTGGCCGCCTTTCTGAACGTATGCGCGCACGAAGTCTTCCGCGTTCTCCTCGAGCACATCATCGATCTCGTCGAGTAGGTCGTCGGTTTCCTCCGCCAGTTTCTCGCGACGCTCCTGCCCCGCGGCATCGACGCCGACGGCGTCGTCGTCCTCGTCGCCGCCACCGGCGCGCTTGGTCTGCTCTTGTGCCATAGCAGCCGACCTCCTCTGTACTGATATCGGCGAGCACCGGAGAAAATCCGATGCTCGTATGTCAACACTACCCAGCGGCGGGGACCACTGGCCGGATTACCTGGTAACGCGCCCCTACGTGGTCAGCTGTTCGACCAGCTGAGCGGCCGTGTCCACGCCGTCGAGCAGCTTGCCCACATGCGATTTCGTGCCGCGGCGCGGTTCCAGCGTGGGAATGCGGACCAACGAATCCCCACCCAGATCGAAGATGACCGAATCCCAACTGGCGGCGGCGATATCGGCTCCGAAGCGGCGCAGGCATTCGCCGCGGAAGTAGGCGCGGGTATCGGTCGGCGGATTGGTCATGGCGTCGAGCACCTGCTGCTCACTGACCAGTCGCTGCATCGATCCGCGCGCGACCAGCCGGTTGTACAGGCCCTTGTCCAGGCGCACATCCGAATACTGCAGATCCATCAGATGCAGCTTCGGCGCCGCCCAGCCCAGCCCCTCGCGGTTGCGCATGCCCTCGAGCAGCCGCAACTTGGCGGTCCAGTCCAGCAGGTGCGCGGTCTCCAGGGGATCGCGTTCGAGCAGATCGAGCACATGCGCCCACTTCTCCAGGACGTCGGTGACCCGGGCGTCGTCGGCGCCCTGGCGGCTGTGGAACTTCGCCACCCGGTCCAGATACAACCGCTGCAGCGCCAGGCCGGTCAGCTCGCGCCCGTCGGTCAGCGCGACCGTCGCGCGCAGCGTCGGATCGTGACTGATCTGGTGCACCGCGGTGACCGGGCGGGCCAGCTGCAGATCCGACAGATCCTCGCCGGCCTCGATGAGATCCAGGACCAGCGCGGTGGATCCGACCTTCAGATAGGTCGACCATTCGGCCAGATTCGCATCGCCGAGGATCACGTGCAGGCGGCGGTACTTATCGGCATCGGCGTGCGGTTCGTCACGGGTATTGATGATGCCGCGCTTGAGCGTGGTCTCGAGCCCCACCTCGACCTCGATGTAATCCGCGCGCTGGGACAGTTGGAAGCCCGCCTGATCGCCGGACTGACCCATGCCCACGCGGCCGGATCCGCAGATCACCTGCCGGGACACGAAGAACGGTGTGAGCCCGGCGATGATCTGATTGAACGGGGTCTCCCGGCTCATCAGATAGTTCTCGTGGGTGCCGTAGGAGGCGCCCTTGCCGTCGACGTTGTTCTTGTACAACTGCATTCGCGGCGCACCGGGCACGCTGGAGGCGTAGCGGGCGGCGGCCTCCATCACGCGCTCACCGGCCTTGTCCCAGATGACCGCGTCCAGCGGGTCGGTGACCTCGGGGGCGGAGTATTCGGGATGGGCGTGATCGACATAGAGCCGGGCGCCGTTGGTGAGGATCATGTTGGCCGCGCCGACCTCGTCGGCGTCGATCACGGGGGCGGGTCCGTTCAACCGGCCCAGATCGAAACCACGCGCGTCGCGCAGCGGCGATTCCACCTCGTAGTCCCACCGCGTGCGCTTGGCCCGGGGCACCCCTTCCGCCGCCGCGTAGGCGAGTACCGCCTGGGTGGACGTGAGAATCGGGTTGGCCGAGGGCTCGGTGGGCGTGGAAATGCCGTACTCGACCTCGATTCCGATGATGCGCTGCATGCGTTCGAGCCTAGGCGACGTTCGTCGAACCCGGGCGGGACCGGTGGGCGATCGGTCACACGGCGGGTCGATCGCAGGTCGTACGGCAGGTCAGCCGTCCGGGGGATGGTGCGCTCCATACGCCCGTATGAGAATTGGCGGCATGTCCGAATCGTCCGCGCCTCCCCTCGCGTCCGGCGCGAATACCGCTGTCCCCCAGCCCCGTTCGCGACCCACGCGGCTACCCGCCCTGGATGTCCTGCGGGGCATCGCCATGCTGGGCACCCTGGGCACCAATGTCTGGATTCTCACCCACCCCGCGGGCTTCATCGGTTATCTGGAGAACCTCGATCCGCCCGACGGCTGGTGGTTCTGGGCCGAGCGGGTGCTGCAGCAACTCGCCCAGGGCAAGTTCCTCGGCCTGCTGACCGTGATGTTCGGCATCGGGCTCGCCATTCAGCAGCGCTCGGCCGTGCGGTCCGGTCGCGCGTGGCCCGGCGGATATCCGTGGCGGGCGGGGCTGTTGTTCCTGGACGGCCTGCTGAACTTCCTGTTCGTCGCGGAGTTCGACGTACTGATGGGCTATGCGGTCACCGGCGCGGTGGTGGCATATCTGCTCGCGACGAGCGATCGCGCGCGGCGGCGCTGGCTGATCGGGGCGGCCGCCGTGCACGTGAGCATGCTGACGCTCACCGCCGTCGTGATAAGCCTTGCGCCCCGGACCGATACCCCCGCCCGGCGGCCGTTCGACCCGAACCCCTATGCGAACGGCTCCTTCTGGGATCTGGTGGTGTTCCGGGTCCAGCACGCGGGGATCTTCCGGCTGGAGCCGATCCTCATCTTCCCCCTGTCGATCGCGCTGTTCCTATTGGGCGCGTGGCTGTTTCGCGCGGGCGTATTCGAGGCCCGCGGCGCCCGGCTGCGGCGGCGGCTGATGGTGCTCGGCCTGGGCGTCGCCGCACCGCTGGATCTGGCGCTGGGATTGTGGCGTCACGATCTGGTCCTGCTCACCCGCTACGGCACCGCGCCCGTCGTGGGTCTGGGCATTCTCGCCCTGGTCGCCCAGTTCTACGTGTCGCGCACCCACTCCGGTCCGGTGGGCCGGCGCTTCGCCGAGGTCGGCCGCATGGCGCTGAGCTGCTACATCCTGCAGAATCTGATCGCCTCCACGCTGTGCTACGGCTGGGGCCTCGGCCTCGCCGCGCACATCTCGGCCAACACCCGAGTGCCGTTCACCATCGGCGTACACCTGCTGGTGAGCGCGATCATGATGACCTTCGCGCATCTATGGCTACGCCGATTCGAGCGCGGGCCGGTGGAATGGTTGTGGCACAACAGCTATCGCGCACTCAGCCACGAGGGCCGGGTTGCGGCGTAGGGCCGCCTATCGGCGATTCTTCGGGCATACGCCGGGAAAGCGACACCTACTGCGCGGGTAAGGCTTCCGATTGCGCGAGCAGGTCCGCCACCAGGGTGTCGCGCTGCAGCGGCACCCCGAGGCTGCGGGCGTTGCCCTCGAACAGCGCCAGGACCGAGGAGGACAGAATTCCCTCGACCTGTTCGGAGGACAGCGTCGGCGCGGGGTCGGCGCGCCAGCTGTTCACCACCCCGTCGACGAATCCGATGATGCCGAAGGCCATCGGTCGCGCCCGATTGGGATCGATCCCGAAGCGCGCCAACGAGGTCGCGAACAGATCCGCCAGCCGGCCGCCGATGCGATCGCGCGCACCGGCCAGCGCACCCGAATCTCCTTGCGGCGCATCCCCGGCGAGGAACCGATGCAGATTCGGATGCCGCACCACCCAGCCGACGTAGGTACCCACCGCCCCGCGCACCGCATCCTTGACCGTCCCGTCGGCGCGCAGGGTCGGCATCAGATCCGCCAGCAGCGACTCCAGGATCCGCTGCCGGATCTGGTCGTCCAGATCCGTGCGGCCGTCGAAATGCCGATAGACCACCGGCCGCGGCAGCCGCAACCGATCGGCGATCTGCTGTACCGAGACGTCGACGCCGTTCTCCTCGATCACCGCGACCGCGGCGTCGAGCACCTCCGCGCGGCGCTGCTGTTTATGCCCGTTCCAGCGCGTCGAGCGACCGTCGAGACGGGGGCTGGACTTTCCGCTGGTTTTGGTCATCCGTCAACGATACCGTCCGCAGTATTGACCGCTACAACATGTCTCACTAATCTGAGTGTTACTGCTTGTATCGGTTACTTGAACTTGGAGAGCTGTCATGGGCAACGAAGCCACACTGCTCCCAGCGGAGTCCCTCGCGCAGCGACTGCTGACCGGATCGGTGAAGAAGTCCTACGACCCCGTCGTGGATCTGGACTGGGACGCACCCCTGGATCCCGACAAACTGTTCCTCCCGCCGGAGGTCGTCTCCCTCTACGGCACCGAGCTGTGGGAGTCGATGACCCCGCAGCAGCGCCGGGAACTCTCGCGCCAGGAGCTGGCCAATGTGCTCTCGGTCGGCATCTGGTTCGAGAATCTGCTCAATCGACTGTTGTTGCGGGAGTTGATGAACGGCGATCCCACCAGTCGCCATTCGCATTACACGCTGACCGAGATGGGCGACGAATGCCGCCACATGATGATGTTCGGTAAGCTCATCGACCGCATCGAGGCCCGCCCCTATTGGCCGACACCGGCTGCGCGACTGGTCATCTCGGCATTGCAGCTGTTCCTCCGGGGCGCCATGACCTGGGTGGGCGCCCTGGTCGGCGAGGAGATCTTCGACGCCCTGCAGCGCAAGACGCTCGACGATCCCGAACTGCAGCCGCTGGTATCGCGCGCCATGCGCATCCATGTCACCGAGGAGGCCCGCCACATCGGCTTCGCCCGCGACGCGCTGGCCCGCCGGGCGCCGACCATGTCGGCGGCCGAATTGGCTTATACCCGTTTATGTGTCGCGATCGCGGCACCGCTGTTCGTCCGTCTGATGACCAACCCGCATATGTACACCCGGGCCGGGCTGGATGGCCGCACGGCCAGCCGGATCGCGCGCGGCAATCCGTATGCCAAGCGCGCTCTCGGCACGGGTGCGGCGAATCTCGGTGCGTTCCTGGACAAACAGGGTCTCATCGGGTCCGCGGGCACATGGATCTGGCGGCGGCAAGGGCTGCTGACATGAGGTTCGCGCTGCGGCACGGGACGCGCCCGTCCGGCGGCGATGTCGACGTGGCCGTCATCGGCACCGGGGCAGACGAGCTGAGGGCGGCGCGGGAACTCGGCCGCGACGGCATCGTCGGTTGCTATTCGCCCGTCACGGCACTCGAATTCGACGATGCGGCCGATCGCTGGACGGTGCGCTCGGCGCGCGGCGAATTCGCTCCGCGTATCGTCGTGCTGACCCCGCCCGCGGACCTCGCGGAATGGACCCTGATCGGCCTCGGCGGTCGCACTATTGCGCAAGCCCGCGGCACCTCGGCACTCCTCGGCATCGCGCTGCACGGCTTCCCGAATCTGTTCTTCCTCACCCCGCCGCCGCTGTCGGACACCGCGATGCCCCCCGCCGCCCTCGCGGCACGCATCGGCTACATCCGCCGGTGCGTGGATCTGCTGCGCCGCACCTCGTGCACCCGCATCGAGGCCCGCGCCGCGACCCAGCACGAATTCGATCGGCGGCTGCGCGCGGACAGCCGCTATCGGCCGGCGCCGCGCCGTCCCGCGCAGCACCATTTCGATCTGACCGTGGCCGCCGATCGTGAACCGGCACAAGAGTATTCGGGTCCCGCGCTGCTGGATGCGCCCGGGGCCGAACTGCTGGTGTCGGTGGCGCTGAGCGGCCATCCGGATCCCATCGACGGCCGATACCACTGGTACGGCCGCATCGCCGGGGCCGACGGCGGCGAACTGCCCGATCCGGGTCGCGGACAGGTCTTCCTCACCCTGCCCGGCGGTCACCCCGCCCCGGGCCGACTCCAGGAGCGCGACCCCTGGGGCAATCTGCGCATCGTCGGCGTCGGTGAACCTCCGTTCCCGCTGGAACCCGCCCCGGCGCACTGAGCCCCTGATCCACCGGGACTCAGTGCGGCGCTGCGGAATTCAGCCCGGAACCTTATCGAGGAATCCGAGCACCCGGGTGATCCGCCCGCCCTCGAGGACCGCCACGTCGAACCCGACGACCAGCGGCTCGGCGCCCGGTGCACCGAGGAACCAGGTGAATCGGACGATATCGTTATGCCCGTCGACCGGCCCGAGCCCGAAGCCCAGCCCGGCGAACTGCTGCTGAGCACCGGCGATGACCTGATCCAACGCCTCGACGCCCGCGACCTGGGCCAGCGGATCGGTGTAGGTGACCTCCGGGCTGAATACCTCGGCGATCAGCGCCCGTCGCTTATCCGCATCCTGCTCGTTCCAGGAGTCGATGTACCGCTGTGCGATGTTGTCGTATTCGTTCATGGGATAAGCATCTTCGACGCGACCGCCGCGGTCGATTACGCGCGAGGTAATGCCCGCGCCCCCGAATTCCGCTGCGACACAGCCGCGATCACACTATCGACCGCAACGCCTCGGCGTCCCGCGCGACCACGGCCCGGCCGTCCCCGCCCACCACGATCGGCCGCTGGATCAGCTTCGGATGCCCTGCCAATGCCTCGATCCACCGCTCCCGATCGGCGGTTGTCCGTGACCAGTCCGCCACACCGAGCGCCTTGGCCTCGTCCTCGCCGGTGCGCGTGATATCCCACGGCTCGAGCCCGAGCCGAGCCACCATCGCCCGAATCTCCGCGACACTGGGCGGATCCTCGAGATACCGCCGTTCGACATAGGCGACCCGGCCTCATCGAGGGCCGCTTTGGCCGCCCTACTCTTCGAACACCGCGGGTTATGCCAGATCTCCCTCTGTTCCGATGTCATGGGCGCACGATACCCACCCCGGATACCGGCGAGGACGGACTCGGCCGAGCCGTGAGCGAGACGGTCACACGTCGAAGTACAGCTCGAATTCGAATGGGTGTGGGCGGACATTGATTTCGGCGATTTCGGTGTCGCGCTTGAGACGGATCCAGGTTTCGAGGAGGTCTTCGGTGAAGACGCCGCCCTGGGTCAGGTAGTCGTGGTCGGCCTCGAGACGGTCGATGACCGCGGCGAGGCTTGCCGGGGTCTGGGTTACCTCGGCGGATTCCTCCGGGGTCAGTTCGTAGAGATCCTTATCGATCGGGATCGCGGGCTCGATCTTGTTCAGGATGCCGTCGAGGCCGGCCATCATCATCGCCGCGAACGACAGATACGGATTACCCGAGGAGTCGGGGCAACGGAATTCGAGGCGTTTGGCGTTGGGATTGGCCCCGGTCACCGGGATTCGCACGGCCGCGGACCGATTGCGCTGGCTGTACACCAGATTCACCGGTGCCTCGTAACCCGGCACGAGGCGCTTATAGGAATTGACGGTCGGATTCGTGAAGGCCAGTAGCGACGGCGCGTGATGCAGCAGCCCGCCGATGTAGTGCCGGGCCATCTCCGACAATCCGGCATAGCCCGCCTCGTCGTAGAACAGCGGCGTGCCGTCCTTCCAGAGCGATTGGTGCACATGCATTCCCGAGCCGTTGTCGCCGAACAGCGGTTTGGGCATGAAGGTCACCGTCTTGTCGTGCTGCCAGGCGGTGTTCTTCACGATGTACTTGTACAGCTGCAGATCGTCGGCGGCGGCCAGCAGCGTGTTGAACCGGTAGTTGATCTCGGCCTGGCCCGCGGTGCCGACCTCGTGATGCCCCTTCTCCAGTTCCAGTCCCACACGCTGCAGATTCGTGGACATGACATCGCGCAGATCGACATCGTGGTCATAGGGCGCGACCGGGAAGTAGCCGCCCTTGGCCCGGATCTTGTAGCCGCGGTTGATACTGCCGTCGGGGTTGTACTTCTCCCCGGTGTTCCAGTGTGCCGAGGCCGAATCCACCTCGTAGAAGGCGCGATTCATCGCGGTGTCGTATCGCACGGCGTCGAAGATGTAGAACTCGGCCTCCGGTCCGAAATACGCGGTGTCGGCCAGGCTCGTGGAGCGCAGATACTCCTCGGCCTTGCGGGCCACATTGCGCGGATCGCGGCTGTAGGCCTCGCGGGTGTGCGGATCGTGGACGAAGCAGCTGACATTGAGCGTCTTGGCGACCCGGAACGGGTCCAGCCGGCAGGTGTTGAGATCCGGGAGCAACAGCATGTCCGATTCGTGGATCTGCTGGAAGCCGCGCACCGAGGATCCGTCGAAGGCGATGCCGTCGGCCACCAGATCCGGGCCGAACATCCTCGCCGGGATGGAGAAGTGCTGCTCGACCCCGGGGACGTCGCAGAAGCGCACGTCGATGTATTCGACCTCCTCGGCGCCGAGGAACTCCAGGACTCCATCCGTGGTTGGGGTGATCACGGTAACTCCTCACGAACTCGCGGGCCGCCGGTTCAACGATACGACCTCCCGGTCGCCGTCGGATGGCGAATCACGGTGCCTACCAAGATCATTCGGCACACTCGCCGCGCGGGTGCCCGAATCCGATCCCGAGACGATATCGATGCCGATTGATAGGTTCCGGCTATCCTCGCCGATCTCCCGCCGAAGCGGCAATCCAGCCGATGAACCGGTAACATGACTTACCACTTCCGCCCAATGGCCAGATGTGAAGGTCACGCTTCCATAGAATCGACTGCTCAGACCGACTACGACTACTCATCTGTCATGCACAGTGCACAATCGAGGTACCGGCACTCTGCCCGATTGCCGGTGGCGACCACCGCCGCGATGCGGTGTGCTGGAGATGACGCCGGGGTCACTATCGTGACCTCGACCATCATGAGTCAGAGGTAGGTTCGTGAGTTCTTCGACGGTTGCGGCGGGCACGGCCCGGCCGCGCACCATGTGTGAGGCGTTCCAGGGCAATGTGGCCCGTCACCCCGATCTGATCGCCCTGCGCACCCGCGGCGACAGCGTGGCCATCACCTGGCGCGAATACGGCACCCGGGTGCGCGCCATCGCCACCGGGCTCGCGGCCGTGGGCGTGCGTCCCGGCGACACCGTGGCCCTGATGCTCACCAATCGCCCCGAATTCCATCTCTGCGATACGGCCGTGCTGCATACCGGCGCCACCCCGTTCTCGGTCTACAACACCAATCCGGTGGATCTGCTCGCCTATCAGTTCGGCAATGCCGAACCGCGCGTGGTGATCTGCGAGAGCCAGTTCGTCCCGCAGATCCTCGCCGCGGCGGAAAAGGCCGCGGCCCAGGGGCATCAGGTCGAGAAGGTGATCTGCGTCGACGGCGCGGCCGAGGGCGTCGCGGCGCTGTCGGAGGTCGAGGCCCTCGACGCGTCCGAGTTCGACTTCGAATCCGCTTGGCGCGCGGTGGATCCCGACGATCTACTGACCATCGTCTACACCTCCGGCACCACCGGACCGCCCAAGGGTGTGGAACTCACCCACACCAACTTCATCGAAAACGCGCGCATCATCGACGAATTCGGCGGTGGCGGCCCCGAGGACCGGGTGGTGTCCTATCTGCCCGACGCCCATGCGGCCAATCGCTGGTTCGCCCACTATCTCAATCTGCTGCACGCCGCGCAGATCACCACGGTCGCCGAGCTCAAACAGGTCGCCGAGGCGCTCACCGAGGTGCATCCCACGGTCTTCCTGGGCGTGCCGCGCATCTGGGTGAAGGTCAAGGCCGCCCTCGAGGAACGGCTTGCCGCCGAACCGAGTTCGGCGCGCCGGGCGCTGGCGGACTGGGCCATCGCGACCGGCCGGGCACGGGCCCGCGCGATCTCCGACGGCCGCCGCCCGGGCATATTCGACAACCTGCGCTACGTGCTGGCGGACCGGCTCGTGCTGGGCACCATCCGCACCCGGCTCGGACTGGACCGGACCCGGATAGGGGTCACCGGCTCCGCGCCGATCCCGCGCGACACCCACGAGTTCTTCCTGGGCCTGGGCATACCGTTATGCGAGGGGTACGGCATGACCGAATGCACCGCGGGCGCCACCGTCACCCGGCCCGAGCGGATCAAGATCGGCACCGTCGGCACTCCGCTGCCCGGCGCCGAGGTGTCGATCGCCGAGGACGGCGAGGTGCTGGTGCGCGGGAAGATGGTCATGCGCGGCTACCGCAAGGATCCCGAAAAGACCGACGAGACAATAGATTCCGACGGCTGGCTGCATACCGGGGATATCGGTGAGATCGATGACGAGGGCTATCTGAAGATCGTCGATCGCAAGAAGGAACTCATCATCAACGCGGCGGGAAAGAACATGTCGCCCACCAATATCGAGAACACCATCACCGCACACACCCCGCTGGCCGGAACGGTCACGGTGATCGGCGAGGGCCGGTCCTATAATACGGCGCTCATCTGCCTGGATCCCGATCTGGCCGCGAGCTTCGCCGGGCGCCACGGACTACCCGGCGACGATATCCCCGCGCTGGCCGCGAATCCACTGGTACGGGCCAATATCGAGGAGGGCGTCGCGACGGCCAACGCCCAGCTCTCGCGGGTGGAGCAGGTGCGCAAGTTCGCGGTGCTGCCGGATGTCTGGACTCCTGGCAGCGAATGTCTCACCGCCACCGGCAAACTGCGGCGCAAACCCATCGCCGCAGCCTATGCCGATACCATCGAATCCCTCTACGCAACGTAGGCCGGACGGAGGACGCCATGGAATCGCCGAGCCGGGATCGTGCCATCGAGGCCCTGTACCAGCGCGCCGGAGTGCTCATTCGAGAGTTCTCCGACAGCATGCCCCCCTATCGCACCATCCCCCGGTCACTGGTGACCTCGGGACTCGAGCGCGGCACCAAGCTGAATATCGAGCTGTTCTTCGAATACCTCCGCCACGGCCAGATGCCCTCCCCGGAGGACACCCGCGAACTGGTCGAACTGGCCCTGGACCGGGTGCGCGACGGCGAACCGCTCGACGAGGTTCTGGGCCGCTACCGCACGGGTGCGGAATTCATCTACACCCGGCTGCGCGTGGCCTCCGATGCCGGCGAGCGTGAACTGCTCGCCGATGCGGCACTTCCCTTGCTGCAGTACATCACTCAGATCGTGGAGCGGATCGCGACCGCCTGTGTGCGCCGCGCCCACGATCCGCGCTGGGAACTGCTCGAACGCCGCCGCGGCATC
The DNA here is from genome assembly GCF_044454005.1 of Nocardia sp. NPDC051570. Taxonomy (NCBI): domain Bacteria; kingdom Bacillati; phylum Actinomycetota; class Actinomycetes; order Mycobacteriales; family Nocardiaceae; genus Nocardia; species Nocardia sp. NPDC051570. Next base: position 157,762 of record NZ_JBITDI010000001.1, read on the forward strand.
GCCGACGCCCTCATCACCGGGCGCGATCCGGTGGAATGGGCCGACGAACCGGCGATCACGGTGCCCGAGGCATTCCTGATCGCGGTGTTCCGGTTATCGATGGGCACCCGCGAACGGCACGGCCTGGACACCAGCGAATTACGACATTCCATCGAGGCCATCCCGGGTGTGTTCCTGCGCCTGGACAGCGGCGGCTGGACGGCCCTGGTCCCGCTGCAGCCCGGCGACGACGGCACGGCCACCGCGGCGGCGCTGGCCTCGCGGCTGCCCGCCCGCAATCGCGAGAGCGCGCCACCGTTCTGGGTGGGCGTGGGTGCGGCCCGCATCCGCGCGGACATCCCCGCCGTCTTCGCCGAGGCCCGGGTGCTGGCGGAGTTGGGGCGCTGCCTGGATCGCACCGAATTGGTCTGCCGCCGTAAGGATCTGCAGTTCGAATACACCGTCGCGGCCAGCGGACCGGCCCGTCCCGGCCTGGCCACGGTGCTCGCGCCGCTGGACAGCCAGCCGCTGCTGGCCGAGACGCTGGCGGTATTCGTCGACACCGGTTTCAACCAGCTGGCCACCGCGCGGCTGCTGAACATCCACCGCAACACCGTCACCTACCGGCTGGCCCGGGTGCACGAACTCACCGGCCTGGACCCGCACCGACCGACCGACGCCATGACGCTCTCGGCGGCCCGCATCGCCCGGCGGCTCGAATCGGCCTCGTTCGCACCGTGATCCACGTATCGCGGTAGCCGTCGATCCGCCGCCGTACCCCGGCCGCGGATCGACGGGGCGCCGAATCGGCCGTATCGAATGTTAAATCCAGAAGAATTCGGCGTAAATCGCGCTGTTCAATCGCGTGACACGCATTCCGCTTTACCGCGCGAATCGCGTGGTAGAAACGATAAGATTGCGGCAATGTCCGCTATTCGCCACTGGTTAGCTGTTCTCTTTTCACCCCCCTGGTACACCCCTTGCGAGACCGCGTCGTAACCTTAACTGGTCAGATGACCCAGAACATCGACATTCCGGCGAACAACGAGGTCACCGGGAGTTTCCGACATGGGCACGCGCCCCGGAAAGCAAGCGATGATTTCCCGCGCCACACCGGAGAACTACTTCCGTGCGGGATTATCTGAGCGCGCTTTACCGGTCTCGCGCCCGTCGTGCGGCGCCGCACACCCTGCACCCTCGCGGCGCGCACCGACGCATCGGACAAGGAGTACCGATATGGACATGATCCGGCTCAGCGACTGGCTGCCCAAGCCCGGCGAGTTGCTCGACTTTCCACCGACCGCGACCGCCCTCGCGGCCGCCGCCGCCGCGGATCCGGCCCCGGTTCCGCCCTCGTACATTCAGGACTTCCAGCTGCGACATCGCCATCCCGAACTATCGATCTGCTTCACCATCGCCGCACCCCTGGACCGAAAGGCATTGCGCCGCAGCTTCGTCCAGTTCCTGCGCCGCCACGACGGACTGCGCTGCTGGTTCGTCGACGACGGCGAATCCTTCGGCGGGCGCATCCTCGATCCGGGCTGGGTGGATCTGGATATCGTCTCCGCGGGCGACTTCGCCTCGGGCGAGCAGCTGCGCGATCGTCTCGCCGACCGATTCTCCGCCACCGACCCGACCGCCTGGCCCGGCTTCGCCCTGGGCGCGATCGATCACGGCGACGACGGTTTCACCGTGCATATCAGCCTCGATCACGCGTTCTGGGACAGCACCTCTCAGGTGGCGGCGATCTTCGAACTGCATCAGCTCTACACCTCCTACACCGCGGGCATCACTCCCGCGCTGTCGCCGGTGGGTGGATACTCCGAATACGCCCGCCACGAACGCGCGACCGTCGCCCAACGACCGGCCGAGGTGGATCGCCTGGCCCGCTTGATCGCCGGCAATCTGGACTACATCCGGCCGCTGCCTTGGGATTTCGGTCTCGAGCCCGGCGATTCGGCCCCGAGTACGGGCATGCGATTCGACCTGCTGACCGGACCGGAATGCGAGGCGTTCACCCGCGCGTGCGCGGCCGCGGGCGGCTCGTTCGCCTCGGGCATCTACGCGGCCATCGCCCTGACCGAACTCGAATTGGCCGGGCGCACCCGGTATGTCGGGCTGAACATGGTGGGCACTCGCAACACTCCGCGCTTCCAGTTCACCCAGGGCCGGTTCGTCAATCTGCTGCCGATCGTCTTCGAGGTCGGCGCGGCGGCGCGGTTCACCGAGCTGATCGGGCGGGCGCGCCACGCGCTGCAGGACATCAAGCCGCTGGCGGGCATTCCGCTGTTCGCCGCCTTGGAGCGCGCCAGTGAGCTGACCGGACAACGCATTCCGTGCGTGCGGGACTGGGCATGGGTCTCCTATCTGGATGCCCGGCCGATCTCCGGCGCGATGCTGGAACAGTCGCTGCCCGGCCTGCATCGCATTCACGGGCTGTGCTCGACCCCGCGCACCGATCGGGCCTCGGCGCTGCAGATCCATCGCGAGGCCGACCGTGTGCAGATCACGGTCCACTATCCCGATACCGAGACCGCGCACGCCTCGGTCGGCCGCTACGTCGAGCGCCTGCGGGCGGCGCTGCGCACGGTCGCGGCTACCGGCGAATTCGCCACGTCCGCACCGCTTTTCGACACCATCCGACCCGTGCGGGTGGCGCTGGCCAGCTGATCCGTCCATGAATTCTGCCCACCGGGCAAGTTTTCCCGTGGGAAATCTTGCCCGGTGGGCATCTTTCTGTCACGCTGGAGGTATGACCGAGGAACCCGCGCTCTCGCTGCGGGAACGCAAGAAGCTCGATACTCGCCGGGCCTTGAGCGACGCCGCGCTGGAGCTGGCGTTCGAACGGGGACTCGACAACGTGTTGCGCGAGGATATCGCCGCCCGCGCGGGGGTGTCGGTGCGCACGTTCAACAACTACTTCTCCGGCAAATGGGAGGCGCTGGCCTACCGGCAGGTCGACCGCCTGCGTCGCAGCACCGACATCCTGCGTTCGCGCCCCGCGGACGAGCCGATGTGGACGGCCCTGACGGAATCGGTGCTGGCGCCGCTGGAAGCGGAGATCGACGCCGCGGGCCACGGGCCGCCGACCGCGAAGCAGCTGGCCGTGATCCGCGCGCTGTTCGACGTTCCGGGCGCGCATGCCGCGATCACGGCCGGTCTCCAGGACGACTTCGTCGCCGCCATCGCCGAACGCAGCGGCACCGATCCGCACCACGATCTGTATCCCCGGCTGGCGGCGGGCATGGTCGTCGCCGTCGTGCGCTCCTCCTTCGAGGTCTATGTGCGGGCCGATCCACCCGTGCAGATCACTGCCGTACTGCGCCGAGCCTTTTCGCTCGCGGCAGACGTAGTGCCCGGATCCGGCGTCCCCGCGCCGTAGTTTCTCCCGAAACACCCGATGACAACAGGGGGTTCACCTCGTCATGTCCGATATACGAACCGATGTCCTGATTTCCGGTGCGGGCCCGAACGGCCTGCTGCTCGCCACCGAACTCGCCCTGGCCGGGGTGCGGCCGATCGTGCTCGAGACCGGGCCCGGTCCGGGCACCGCGCCGAAGGCCAACGGCATGGTCGGCCAGATTCCGCGGGTGCTGGATATGCGCGGCCTGTATCCGGGCAAGCCGGAACCGATGCCGTTCTGGATCTTCAGCGGCCTGCGCCTCGAATTCGACTCGCTGGCAGACAGATCCGTATACGCGTGGATGATCTCGCAGCCCGAGCTCACCGCGCGGCTCGCCGAACGCGCCCGTGAACTCGATATCGAGGTGCGCTGGCAGCATGCGCTCACCGACTTCACCCAGCGCGAGGACGATGTCCTCGTCACCGTGAACGGCCCCGACGGCGAGTATCGGATCGCGGCCGCCTATCTGATCGGCGCGGACGGCGGAAAGAGCCTGGTGCGCAAGCGATCCGGTATCGGGTTCCCGGGATTCACTGCCGCCGATCGCATCTCGCGCATGGGACATGTCGAGATCCCCGGCCTGGTCGGAATACCCGGGGTCGGTTACGAACTGCCCGGCTACGGCCGGGTCGACTGGGGACACCATTGGACCGAGCGCGGCATGTTCATCCTCGCCGAATTCCAGCCCGGCCGACTGCTGATCGCGACCGGTGAGTCCGGCACGGACGCCGTCGACGAGGACGCCCCCATGACCCTCGACGAGCTGAGCGCCAGCGTGAATCGTGTACTCGGCATCGATCTGCCGATCCGGCCGCCGGCCTGGGCGGGCCCGCATCTGTTGCGGCGCTGGGTCGGCCTGAACACCCGCACCGCCGACCGTTATCGCGACCGCCGCGTGCTGCTCATCGGCGATGCGGCCCATGTGCATTCGGCCATGGGCGGACCGGGCCTGAACCTGGGCATGCAGGATGCGATGAACCTCGGCTGGAAACTCGCCGCCCGGATCCAGGGCCGGGCGCCCGCGGATCTGCTCGACACCTACGAGAGCGAGCGCCGCCCGCTGGCCGAGCGCGTGATGATGAGCTCGATGGCCCAGAGCGCACTGATGGCCCGCGGCCCCGAGGTCGGCGCGCTACGGCAGCTGTTCGGCGAACTGCTGCACATCCCGCCCGTGGTCGACCACATCTCACAACTGCTGAGCGGCGCCGACGTCGCCTACGCCACCGACTGCGACCATCCCCTCGCGGGCCGTCTGGTCCCCGACTTCACCGTCGACACCGCCGAGGGCCCACGCCGAATCGCCGAACTCCTGCGCACGGCACGCCCCCTGCTGCTCGACCCCCACGGCCACCTCACCGACACCGTCACCGGCTGGTCCGACCGCGTCGACCACATCACCGCACCGGCCCCCGACGCCCCCGCCGCCGCCCTCCTCCTACGCCCCGACGGCTACATCGCCTGGGCCACAACCGATCCCACCCCCACAGGCCTACGCGAAGCCCTCACCCGCTGGTTCGGCCCCGCCCGAACCCTAGCCACCCACACCTGACCCCCAACGCCGCACCCTTTCCCGCGCCTCGCACCCCTTACAGCCGTCCATAAGCGGTGCGGAGTGCGGGAAAGGGTGCGGGGATTGGGGGTGGCTGGGGTTAGTGGGCCGGGTCGAGGCAGCTGAAGGGGGGGTCGACGATCGAGCAGGGGGTCGGGGGGCGGGTGGGGTGGTAGTCGCCGGGGACGCCGCCGTCGGCGATGATGTCGTGGTAGGCGGGTACCGCGTCGGTGGGGTGGCGGGTCAGCGAGGGGTCGGTCTTCACGTCGACGGTGTAGAGGCCGAAACGTGGTGTGTAGGAACCCCATTCGTAGTTGTCGGTGAGACTCCAGTAGTTGTAGCCCATGACGTTCATGCCGTCGGCCCTGGCGCGCTGCAGCCAGTAGACCGTATCGCGCAGATCGTCGGCGCGGGTCCAGCCGTCGTCGCGGGGCGCGCCGTCCTGGGTGGGCATACCGTTCTCGACGATGTAGAGCGGACGACCCGGGAACTGGCGGGCGTAGTGGCGCAGGGCGTAGTAGATGCCCTCGGGTTGCAGGGGAGTCGCCCACGGCGTGTTCTTCAGCAGCGAATCGACCGGGGAGGGCAGGCTGCCGTAGTAGTAGTCGATCCCGATGTAGTCGAGTTTGTCGGCGATCCGATCCTCGAACGGCAGCGCGGCCAGCGACTCGTAGCCCGGCGTATAGGACAGATTGCTGGTCACCATCGCGCCCGGCTGCCGGGAATGGATGTAGTCGTAGATCACCCGATGCGCGGTCACCTGGCGGTCCATCGCCACGCCCGTCTGATCGGCGGGCAGATTGCCCTGGGCGACGTAGATCGGCGGCCCGAGGGTCGGCTCGTTGAAGGTGACCCACAGCGGATCATCGCCCGCGTAGCGATTCACCACCGCACGCGCGTTCGCCAACCAGTCATCGACCATACCCGGATTGCCCCAGCCGCCACGATCGAGCTCCCAGGCGGGGAATACCCAGTGGTCCAGCGTGATCATCGGCCGCATACCCGCCGCGCGGATCGCGCCGATCACATTGTCGTAGAAGCCGAATCCCTGCTCGTCCCACTCCCCCGGCCGAGGCTGCACCCGCGCCCATTCGACGCTGATCCGGTAGACCTTCGCGCCCAGATCGGCCGCCAGCCCGATATCGTCGCGATACCGGTGATAAAAATCGACCGAATCGCCATAGGGATCCGACACCCGGCCCGAATTCGCGTATCGGCTCCAATTGCTGTCGGGCGCGCTGCCCTCGCTCTGGAATCCCGAGGAGGCCACGCCCCACAGGAAATCGCCCCCGACCGGAGGCGCCGCCTGGGCCCGGGCGGGCATCAGCCCGCCGAATGTCAGCACGGCCGCCGCGGCGAGCACGAACGCGGTAGCGGGACGAAAGCCAATCATGCGTCGCAACACCAGCACACCCTCTCGCTCCGTCGAGGACCTCACGCCCCCCGTTTCTACCACCCCGGTACGGTCATCCGACCAACCGACGCGGGATCAGGCCGGCCGGGCCTCGAGGTAGTACTCCGCGCCGACCAGCTGCAGCCAGTGACGCACGCCCGGCGGAGCCCAGCTCGCGGCCGGGTCGTACCGCACGGTCGGATCGGTCAGCAGCACCGGCCCTGCGCCGGTCTCCAGCTCGAATGTCCCGGCGGCGACGATGTTCTTGACCCAGTCCGACTCACGGCCGTAGGTGAGCGCGATCCGGTACGCGCCGTCACGGGCGAAGAGAGTCACCGGGGTGCGATAGCTCCGGCCGGACTTCCGACCCTTGTGCACGACCACCCCGAAGCCGGGTGAGCGGCGCGCGAGCGGGGCCGCGAACCGGTTGGTGACCCGTCGATTGAACTTCGCCAGCGCATGCGGCAACGGCATGAGTGTCCCCTTCTCGGAAGTCCTGCGCACCACAGGCTACGCCGCCACTCCGCCCCGCGGGCCGCGATCCGATCAGGCGACGAAAGGCGCTGCGCACCTGGCCGATCCGCCGCTACCTCGCTAGGGATGCCAGGGGCGGAAACGGACCCGTTGGCCGGGACGGGCCTGCGCCAGTGCGTCGACATCGGCGTCGATCACCGTGCCCACCACCGGATATCCCCCGGTGATCGGATGATCGGCGAGGAAGACCACCGGCTGCCCCGACGGCGGCACCTGGATCGCGCCCAGCGCCATGCCCTCGGTCGGCAGCTCGCCGGAATCGGTGCGCCGCAATGCCGGAGCATCTCCGGCACGGTCCAGCCGCACGCCCACCCGATCGGAGTCGCTGGAGACTTGCCAGCCTCCGGCGAACAGGTCGGCCGGATTGTCGAACCAGTCGTCGCGGGGACCCAATCGGACTCGCGCGGTGACCGGCTCGGCGCTCATCGCGGCGAGCGGGGCCAGGTCGACGCCGGGCCAGCGCCGCGGGGACGGACCGATCGGGAGCTCATCGCCCGCGCGCAGCGGTTCCGGCCCCAGCCCGGCGAGCGTATCGCGGCTGCGCGAGCCGAGCACCGGCGCGAGCGCGATTCCGCCCCGCACCGCCACATAGCACCGCAAACCCACTGGCGCGACACCCAATTCGAGCCGCTGCCCCTGCTCCAGGAACAACACCGAGGCCCGCCCCTCGAGGCGGCCGTCGACCGCGATCGGAGCGGGGGCCCCGGTCACCGTCAGGACGGTCGGGTCCGTCACCGTCAAAACCAAACGCCCGAGCACACATTCGATCGCCGCCGACGATTCCTCGTTGCCCACCAACCGATTCGCCAGCCTCAGAGATCCGCGGTCGGCCGCACCCGACACCCCCACTCCGGCATGGAACCAGCCGCTGCGCCCCAGATCCTGGACGGTGCTGAACATTCCGGGCTCGACCACCCGCAGCGCCGCGCTCATCGCCGCCTCCCGTCCAGGTCCGTACGCACGAAACGCACCCGGGTCCCCGGCCGCAGCAACGCCGGTTCCGGGCGGTCCAGATCCCACAGGGTTGTCTCGGTGCGTCCGATGATCCGCCAGCCGCCGGGCGATTTACGCGGATAGACGGCGCTGTAGCCGCCCGCCAGGGCGACCGCACCGGCCGGAATCGCGGTGCGCGAGCGGTCCCGGCGCGGCACGGCCAAGCCCGCGTCGGGTGCCTCCAGATAGCCGAAGCCCGGGGCGAATCCAACGAAGGCGCAGCGCCAGACGCATCCGGTATGCCGGGCGATGAGTTCTGTTTCGGTCATGCCGAGCAGTTCCGCGGTCTCGGCCAGATCGTCCCCGTCGTAGCGCACCGGGATCATCACAGTGTCACTCGCACTGGGCGTTTCGCTCGATTCGGTCGCGACGGCGTCGGCGGCGGCGCGCAGCCCGTCCTCGACCGTGGCCGCCGTCGCGCCGGGCGCGAGGGTGACCAGCACCGTCCGGGCGGCGGGCAGCAGATCCCCGACGCCCTCGACCGGATGGTCGTGCAGATGCTGGCCGAATCCCGCGGGCGCGAGGTGATCGGGCAGCTCGATGAGCAGCGCACGGTCACCGGCGGGCAGAATTCGCAGCTCGGTCACCCTCACTCCCCACCGCGCGACGAGACGAGGCGTGCCTGCGCCGCGATCATGCGAATGCCCGCAATTCGACACCCTTGGCGGCCAACGCCTCCCGAATCGACCGAGCCATGGCGACCGCCCCCGGCGAATCACCGTGCACACACAGACTGCGCGCGGGCACCGCCACCGGCGCGCCCGCCATATCCCGCGTCGCACCGTCGACCGCGATCGACATCGCCTGCGCCAGTGCCGATTCCTCGCCCAGCACGCTACCCGGCTCGCTGCGCGACACCAGCGTCGCGGCGGGGGTGTAGGCGCGATCGGCGAATCCCTCGGCGTGGAACGGGATTCCCGCATCTTGCGCCGCCGCCTGCAGCTGCGAGCCGGGCAGTCCCAGCACGCTCAACTGCCCGTATTCGGCGATCGCGCAGATGATCGCATCGGCGATATCGCGTTCGGCCGAGGCCGAGTGATACAGCGCCCCATGCGGTTTCACATAGCGGACCCGGTCCCCCGCCGACCGGGCGAAGGCGTCCAGCGCGCCGATCTGGTACAGCGTCTCATCCGCCAGCTCCCGCGGCGCGACCGCCATGGCCCGGCGGCCGAAGCCCGCCAGATCCCGATAGGAGATGTGCGCACCGATCCGTACCCCGCGCGCCACCGCCAGCGCACAGGTGCGCCGCATGATCGACGGATCCCCGGCGTGGAAGCCGCAGGCGATGTTGGCGCTGGTGACGATGTCGAGCAGGGCCGCATCGTCACCCATGGCCCAGGCGCCGAAACCCTCACCGAGATCACTGTTCAGATCGATCATCGCACTCCCTCGATTCGTGACATGTCCTGTCTCACACCAACTCTCACCCACGTATCTCGGGCAGGCCGAGCAGCGCCGGCATCGCGACGCCGCGATCGGGCACCCCGAACAGCATCGCACCCGTCGGCCCGAACGAGGTTCCGGCCGGATAGCCGCCGGGGCCGGCAGGGGTCTCATCGTACGAATCGTTGAACGATCCTGCAATACTGCGATCGGATTCGCAGTGCCCGATTCGGGCACGGTAATCTCGGATCCGATAATCCGCACGTGGATCGGTACCGAGGAGATATGCGATGACCCGCACGGCCGTGGCGACCTATGCGACCCTGGCCGCGCATCGCACCAAACTCGATCGCGCCAGCCGCAGCGCACAGGTCGCCGACATCGTCCGCGACGGCATCCTGGACGGCACCTTCCGGCCGGGCACGCGGCTGTCGGAGCCCGATATCTGTGCGGCGCTGACGGTGTCGCGCAATACGCTGCGCGAGGCGTTCCGCACCCTGATCGAGGAGCGACTGGTCGTCCACGAGCTCAATCGCGGTGTGTTCGTGCGGGTTCCGACCGTCGAGGACATCGCCGAGGTGTATCGGTGCCGCCGCATCGTGGAATGCACCGCGCTGCGCGATCAGCCGCGCATCGGCACCGATACCGCACCCGTCGCGGCCACCCTGGAACGGGCGGATCACTGTGCGGCCCAAGAGGATTGGACCGGTGTCGGCACCGCGGACGTGGACTTCCACCGCGCGGTGACCGCGCTGGGCGGCAGCCGGTTGCTGGATTCGCTCATGGCCGGGGTGTGGAACGAGCTGCGGCTGATCTTCCACGTGGTCGACGATCCGGAGACGTTCCACCGGCCGTATCTGCACCGCAATCACGAGGTCTTCGACGCGCTGTCCGGCGGGTCGGCGGAGGCGGCGGCCGGGCTGCTCGCCGACTACCTCGGCGACGCGGAGGCGCAGCTGCGCGCCGCGTACGCTGCCGCGCATGGGTGAGATGATCGCGGTCTACGACCGCGCCGGGCGTCCGATCGGCGCCGAGGAACGGTCGGTCGTCTACGCCGAGGGGCTGTGGCACGCCAGCGCGGGTGTGCTGGTGCGCTCGGGCGACGGCGAGCGGCTCTATGTGCACCGACGCACCGAGACCAAGGCCGTATTCGCCGGAATGCACGATTGCCTGGCGGGCGGCGTGGTCGGCCCCGGCGAGGATCCGCTGACCGCCGCGGTGCGCGAGCTGGGCGAGGAATTGGGCATCGAGATCGACGAAAACGAGGACGGCCCACTGCCTTTGGCGAGCGCCTCCTGGGACGGCGAATGGGCGGGCAGGCCCATGCGCTGCCACCTGTTCGCCTACGAACTGCGCTACGACGGCCCCATCCGGCATCAGATCGAGGAGATCGCCGCGGGGTGGTGGTGGACCGATACCGAACTACGCGCCCGCCTGTCGGATCCGACCTGGCCCTTCGTGCCCGATACGCGAGTGCTGATTTCCGACATGTTGGGCTGAGACACCGATGTGGCGCCCCCGAAACACCGAGCAGCCCACCGGGTCTGCGGGGCCGGTGGGCTGTCGGTTGTGCGCTTTCGCGCGTCTATTCGGCGCTGCCTGACAGCAGCTTCAGGATGGTTCGGGCCAGCAGGTCGGCCAGCAGGCCCGCTGCGGAACCTGTGTCCATGGTGTTCTCCTCATCTCCGGGTCGCCGCTACTCGTTACGTAGCAACGACTGAAGCATGCCTGATTCACTTCTGGACAGAAGCGGTTTTCGGCCCAGGAACGGACCAACGAGTCATGAACCCCTATAACATTTCTTAGGCTAACGATTATCCGGGTGAGGTGACCGCGCCCGCCCATGCGGCGAACGCGCCCGGATTACGGGTCTGCAGCAGCACTCGCCCCGGCCCGGTGAAGTCGAATACCAGGCCCTCCCCCGACTTCAGCGACTGCAGCGACCGGCCCGAGACCGCCCGCCGGATACTGAACTTCACCGCCAGGTCGTAGGCGACCACATGTCCGCTATCGATGGTCACCGGTTCGCCGGGTCGCAGATCGAATACGTCGATCGCGCCGAACACCCCCAGCACCACCTCCCCCTGCCCGTGCGCGCGCAGCCCGAAGCCGCCCTCGCCGCCGAACAGGTTGGCCAGCCCGCCCCATTTCGTTTCCACCTGCACACCATGGGAATTCGCGATCCAGCTGCCGCGGCTGATGAAATACGGCCGCTCCTGCGCCAGCGGCACCGCCAGCATATCGCCGGGCAGGGCGGGCGCGACGTCGACCCACCCGCCCTGCGGCGGCGCGGTGAACGTCGAGACGAAGAACGACTCGCCCGCCAGCACCGACCGCTTCAACCCCGCCAGCAGCCCGCCCTCGGCCTTGGCCGTGAGCGTGACCCCGGCCGAATGTGCCACCATGGCACCGCTTTCCACCCGCATCGGCTCGCCCCCCGCGAGGAAGCAGCGCGCGATGGTCGAGGAGGGATTGTGCCGCAATTCCGCCTTCATGCGGGCGACAGTAACAGTGCTCGGTACCGATCCGGCCTACCGCGCATAGGCGTCGGCGACGGTGAGCACCTCATCGAGGATCCCGAGGCCGTGGCGCACCTCGTCGGCACTGGTCGTCAGCGGCGGGGCCAGCTGCAGGCGGTTGGCGGCGGCGAACGGCCACAGCCCGCGATCCTTGGCGGCGGCTACGACCCGGCCCATGGGTTCGGCCGCCGGACCGGCCGCCGCGAACGGAATCAGCGGTTCGCGCGAGACCGGATCGCGGACCAGCTCCAGCGCCCAGAAGAAGCCCAGCCCGCGCACCTCGCCGACCGACCGATGCCGAGTCGCCAAGTCCTGCAAGCCCTTTCCGAGCACATCCGCGCCGACGGTCCGCACATGGTCGAGGATGCCGTCGCGCTCGAACACCGTGATCGAGGCCACCCCGGCCGCACACGCCAGCGGATGCCCCGCATAGGTGAGCCCGCCCGGATAGACCGTGTGGTCGTAGCGGGCGGCGATCGGTTCGGCGATGAGCACCCCGCCCAGTGGCACATAGCCGGAGTTCACACCCTTGGCGAAGGTGATCAGATCCGGGGCGACGTCGAAGGCCTGTACGGCGAACCATTCGCCCACTCGGCCGAAGCCGGCCATCACCTCGTCGGCGATGTAGACGATGCCGAATTCGTCGCACAGCTCCCGCACCCCGGCCAGATAGCCGGGCGGCGGCACCAGCACGCCGTTGGTGCCGACCACCGTCTCCAGGATCAGCCCGGCGATATGCTGCGGGCCCTCCAGTTCGATCACCTGCCGCAGATGCCGCAGCGCGGCGGCGGTCTCCTCCTCGGGACTCGTTGTCTGCCAGGCGGATCGGTACGGATAGGGACCGAAGAAGCGGATCACGTCGACATTGGTGGGCTCGGCGCCCCAGCGGCGCGGCTCGCCGGTCAGGCCGATCGCGGTGCCGGTGCCCCCGTGATAGGAGCGGTAGGCCGACAGCATCTTGGTGCGCCCGGTGTAGCTGCGCGCCAACCGCACCGCATGTTCGACGGCCTCCGCGCCGCCGGTGGTGAACAGCACCCGGTTCAGCGCTCCGGGCGCGCGGTCGACGATCATGCGGGCGAGTTCGCTGCGCACCTCGTTGCCGACGGTCGGGGAGATCGTGGTGAGCGTATTCGCCTGCGCCACAATGGCGGCCACGATATCCGGATGCTGGTGGCCGATATTGACGTTCACCAGCTGCGAGGCGAAGTCCAGATACCGTTTTCCGGTGGCGTCCCAGAACCAGGAACCCGACGCGCCGGTGATCGGCACCGGATTCACCGCCGCCTGCGCGCTCCAGGGGTAGAAGACATGGTCCATCACTTACCGCCTTCGGTCAGCGTCACGGTCTGCCATCGATGTTCTGCCACCCGATCCACCCAGCCGCCACCCCAACCACCCAACGTCGCACCCTTTCCCGCGCTTCGCACCCGTTGCGGGCGGCTGGAGGGGGTGCGAAGTGCGGGAGGGGGTGCGACGTTGGGATGTCATCCGGCGCTCTGGGTGGCGGGGAGGGGGTGGGTCAGGTGGGGGAGGACCGATTCGCCGTAGGCGTCGAGGGTGGCGGTCTTCGCGTCGTGTTGGAGGTAGACGGCGAATTGGTCGACGCCCAGGGCCTCCAGTTCGTGGAGGCGGTGGACGTGTTCGTCGGGGGTGCCCAGGAGGCAGAAGCGGTCCACGATGGCGTCGGGGACGAAGTCCGCGTGGGTGTTGCCCGCGCGGCCGTGCTGGTTGTAGTCGTAGCCGGTGCGACCGGCGATGTAGTCGGTCAGCGCGGCCGGAACCTCGCTGTCGGCACCGTATTTCGCGACGATATCGGCGACGTGGTTGCCGACCATGCCGCCGAACCACCGGCACTGTTCGCGGGCGTGCGCGAGCGCCTCCTTGGATCCGTCGGTGATATAGGCCGGGGCGGCCACGCAGATCGTGACCTCGTCCGGATCGCGGCCCGCCCGCTCGGCGGCCGCCCGCACCCGCGCGACGGTCCACGCCGTGATATCCGGATCGGCCAGCTGCAGGATGAATCCGTCGGCCACCTCACCGGTCAGATCCAGCGCCTTGGGGCCGTATCCGGCCACCCACACCCCGAGCCGGGAGTCCCGCGCCCAGGGGAACCGGACCTCGGTATCGCCCACCCGGGCGCTGCGGCCGTTACCCAATTCCCTGATCACGCCGATGGATTCGCGCAGCCGAGCCAATGTCGCCGGTGGGTGGCCGATGGTGCGCAGCGCCGAATCGCCCCGGCCGATACCGCAGACCGTCCGATTGCCGAACATCTCATTGAGGGTGGCGAAGGTCGACGCGGTGACCGTCCAATCCCGGGTGGACGGATTGGTCACCATCGGACCCACCATGACCTTGCGAGTCACCGCCAGGATTTGGCTGTAGATGACATAGGGATCCTCCCACAGCAGATGGGAATCGAACGTCCACACATGCGAAAAGCCGTGTGTCTCAGCGATTCTCGCCAGCTCCACCACCCGCGAGGCGGGCGGCGTGCACTGCAGGACCACACCGATATCCATGGGGCACACTCCGTTTCCGGTCTTGTCAGATCAGGTTCTGCGACAGTCCGCGCGAGACGAACCGGCCGTGACCGGCGCGGCCCAGATAGCGGTCGTCCTCGACGATCATCCTCCCGCGCGAAAGCACCGCGTCGACGTGACCGTCGATCTCGAACCCCTCATAGGCCGAGTAGTCCATATTCATGTGATGGGTCTTGCCGAGCCCGATGCTGGTGTGCCCGTTCGGGTCGTAGATCACGACGTCGGCGTCCGCACCCGGACTGATCACGCCCTTGCGCGGATACATCCCGAACATGCGCGCCGGTGTCGTGGCGCACACGTCGACCCAGCGCTCCAGCGAGATCCGGCCGTCCTTGACGCCCTGGAACATCAGATCCATCCGATGCTCGACACCGCCGATACCGTTGGGGATCTTACTGAAATCGCCGATGCCCAGCTCCTTCTGATCCTTCATGCAGAACGGGCAGTGATCGGTGGCGACCGAGGTGACATCGCCGGTGCGGATATAGCGCCACAGCTCGTCCTGATGACCCTCGGCGCGGGCACGCAGCGGCGTCGAGCACACCCACTTCGCGCCCTCGAAACCCGGTGCGCCCAACTGCTCTTCGAGCGACAGGTACAGATACTGCGGACAGGTCTCGCCGAAGACGTTCTGCCCCTTGCCCCGCGCGTCCGCGATCTGTTCGAGGGCCTGTTTGGCCGAGACGTGCACCACGTACAGCGGCGCGCCGGTCAACTGCGCCAACATGATCGCCCGATGCGTGGCCTCCTCCTCCATCTGCCAGGGCCGCGTCGTGCCGTGGAAGTAGGGTGCGGTGTTACCACGCTGAATCGATTGCGCGACAAGCACATCGATCGCGATACCGTTCTCGGCGTGCATCATCAGCAGCGCGCCGAGGTCGGCACTGGTCTGCATGGCCCGCAGGATCTTGCCGTCGTCGGAGTAGAACACGCCCGGATAGGCCATGAACAGCTTGAAACTGGTCACGCCCTCGGCCACCAATTCGGCCATACCCTTAAGGGATTCGTCGTTGACGTCACCGATGATCTGATGAAAGCCATAGTCGATGGCGCACTGCCCGTCGGCCTTGCCGTGCCAGGCCCCGAGCGCATCCTGCACCCGCACGCCCGGCGTCTGCACCACGAAGTCGACGATGGTCGTCGTGCCGCCGAACGCCGCGGCACGCGTGCCGGTTTCGAAGGTATCGGAGGCCTCGGTACCGCCGAAGGGCATCTGCATATGGGTATGGGCGTCCACGCCGCCGGGAATCACGTACTTCCCGGTCGCGTCGATGATCGTCTCGGCCGCGGCCGCCGGATCCGCGCCGAAGATCGACGCGCCCGGCCGCACGACCGCGGCGATGGTCTCACCGTCGATCAGGACATCGAGCGCCTGAGATCCGGTGGCGGACACCACGATTCCACCACGGATGAGAGTTCGAGTCACGGCGTCACCAGCGGTCCGTAGGCATCGGGGCGGCGGTCGCGGTAGAAGGCCCAGCGGTCGCGCACGACCTTGATCAGGTCCATATCCAGATCGCGGACGACGATCTCGGGCGCGGTGTCGGAGGCGACCTCGCCCACGAACTTGCCCTCGGGATCGACGAAGTAGCTCGTGCCGTAGAAGTCGTCGTCGCCGTAATCGCTTTCGACGCCGACCCGGTTGATCGCCCCGATGTAGTACTCGTTGGCGACCGCCGCGGCGGGCTGCTCGAGCTTCCACAGATAGGCCGACAGGCCGCGCGAGGTCGCCGAGGGGTTGAATACGATCTCCGCACCCGCCAGGCCCAGCGCGCGCCAGCCCTCCGGGAAGTGCCGGTCGTAGCAGATGTACACCCCGATCCGGCCGACCGCGGTGTCGAATATCGGCCAGCCCAGATTGCCGGGCCGGAAGTAGAACTTCTCCCAGAACCCGCTCACGTGCGGAATGTGGTGTTTTCGATACTTACCGAGGTAGCTGCCGTCGGCGTCGATCACCGCCGCGGTGTTGTACAGCAGGCCCGGCTGCTCCTGCTCGTACACTGGCAGCACCATCACCAGGCCCAGTTCCTTCGCCAGCGCGGCGAAACGCTCGGTCGTGGGTCCGGGCACCGATTCGGCGTAGTCGTAGAACTTCGCGTCCTGTAGCTGACAGAAGTAGGGCCCGTAGAACAACTCCTGGAAACAGATCACCCGAGCACCCGCCGCGGCGGCGTGGCGCGCATAGTCCTCGTGCGCCTTGATCATGGACTCCTTATCGCCGGTCCAGTCGGTTTGGACGAGAGCGGCTCGAACGATTGCCATGCTTTGTGATTGTGCACCCTGAAGCAGTTCCGTTGTGTTACAACGGCGAGGAAACAGTTTCGAGATCGTAAATCCTGGTCCCGATGATGGTCCGTGCCCGCGCTCCCCCGGAGAATGACGCTTGTGACCACCGACCCCTACCCGCTACCCCCGGCGGCCCCACGCTTCGCCGCGGCCCGCCCGGGCGGCTTCTGATGGCGCCCGCCGCCTCCGAACCGGCGCTCGCCCGCGGCGACGCCCCGGCCGAGCCGATCGCGGTCGTGGCCGATCTCGGCGATCGGACGGCGGCGGGGATCGCGGCGGCGGTGAGCCGGGCCATTCGGTCGGGCACGCTCGAATCGGGCGCTCGGCTGCCGACCGTGCGGGAGATGGCCCGGGAACTCAAGGTCTCCCCCGCGACGGTGAATCAGGCCTGGCGGGCGCTGGCGGCCACGGGGGCGATCGTGGCCCGGGGTCGGGCGGGCACCTTCGTCGGAACGCCGGCGCCCGGACCGGCCGCGATCCCGATCGGGCGCTATCAACGCCTCCATCCCCGCTCGGACAACGCCTTTCGGATCGATCTGTCCCGGGGCGTGCCGGATCCCGAGCTGCTTCCGGATCTCACCGCCGCCATGCGGGTGCTCGCCCGCGACGGCGCGATCGATCATCTGTCGGCGACCTATCTGGGCGATGCCATGCTGCCCGAGCTCCAGACGCGGGTCCGCGACGAATGGCCCTGTCGCGCTGAGCGTTTCACGGTCCTCGACGGTGCGCTCGACGCGATCGACCGGGTGCTCACCGCGCATGTGCGATTCGGCGATGCGGTGCTGGTCGAAAACCCGTGCTTCCCACCGTTTCTCGATCTGCTGGCCCGGCTCGGAGCGCGGGCCGTACCGGTCGCCATGGACGAATCCGGCTTGCTGCCCGGCGAACTCGCCGCCGCGGTGGCCGCGAACGATCCGACCGCACTGCTGCTGCAGCCACGCGCACAGAACCCGACCGGAGTGTCGGCGACGGCGCGACGGATGCGCGAGCTCGCCGAAACGCTCTCGGGCACAGACGTACTCGTCGTAGAGGACGATCACGCCGCGGGTATCGCCCACGCACCACCGCGCTCGCTGGGCGCAAAGCTCCCCGATCGCACGGTGCACATCCGGTCCTATTCCAAATCCCATGGCGCCGATCTGCGCCTGGCCGTGGCCGGGGGACCCGCCGAGGTGCTGGATCCGGTCGTCGAACGCCGCATGCTCGGCCCGGGCTGGACCAGCCGGCTGCTGCAGCGCGTGCTGCTGCATATGCTGACCGACGAGGCGGCCCGCACGGCCGTCGCGAGCGCGCGCGACGCCTATCGGGCGCGCACCGACGCGCTCCGCAAAGCTCTTGCACGTCAGGGCATTTCGCTACCGCGACCGGATGGGATCAACCTGTGGCTGCCGGTCGCCGACGAGAACGCCGCGATGATCTCGCTGGCCGCCGCGGGTATCAAGGCCGCGCCCGGCGGCCCGTTCGAGGTGACCGATCGGCGCGCGAGCGACCATCTGCGGATCACGGTCGCGGCCATTCCCGACGGCGAGATCACCTCGGTGGCAGCACATCTGGCGGCCGCCGCGGCCGCGCTGCCGACCTACCGCCGCATCCGTCGGGGCTGACCGCCCGCAGGCGATCAGCCACGACGATCCTCAGAACCGAACCGATTGCGGCGCAACACCGGTCGGGCAGGTCATGCCCATCGACGCCGCGCTCATCGGCTGAATCAGCCAGGTCACCGGCAGCTGCGCGGTCGGGCACATGGCGATGCCCGTGACCGTCTGCTCTTCGGCGGTGCTGTTCACGCAGATCGAGGCCGCGCAGTACACCCCGTCGGGAATGGCCGCCGTCGCCGGACCCGCCGCGGCCACCGCGATACCGATTCCCGTCACACCCACAGCGATGCGTTTCATCCGTGCTCCGTTCTCGCCCCCGGCCACCGCCGGGCCAATGGTTATCAACGAGCAACTGCTTCGGCACACTGTAGAGCGTCGCGACGGTGTCCTCGGCTCGCCATGCCCGAACGAAGACACACCGACCGGCTGCCATCTTTTCCGCATCGATTCACGGACTCCCTCGACCGGCGCGGCGTCGGACATGGAATGATCCCGACGACATCTTCCCTGTGCGACCGGATCAAGGAGGCTCCCCCCGGTGCAGAGCGTTCCGCAGATTTCCGAGCTCGACCCCACCACCCCGGCCCGGCGAATTCGCCGCCGCCGCACGACGCTTCGACGCCTCGGCATGGTGGCCGCGGGTGTCGGTATCGCGATCCTGGTCACGGGTCGTGCCTTCGCCGTGCCCGCCCCGGCCCACACCGCGACGCCCGGCTGCATGACCGCGGCCGACGCGCAGCCCAAGCAGGAGTCGTGGCCCGCCGAGCCCGGCATGTCGATCAATCAGGACGCCCCCTACAAGGCGAGCCTGCAGACCAACTGCGGCACGATCGCCCTGTCGATGGACGCCGAGCACGCCCCGCGCACGGTCAACTCCTTCAAGTTCCTGTCCGACCAGCAGTACTTCGACAACACCCGCTGCCACCGCCTGACCACCGCGGGCATCTTCGTCCTGCAGTGCGGCGATCCGACGGCCACCGGCACCGGCACGCCGGGCTACCGATTCGACGACGAGAACCTGGCCGGCGCAACGTATCCCGCGGGCACGGTCGCCATGGCCAACTCCGGTCCGAACACCAACGGCAGCCAGTTCTTCCTGGTCTACGCCAACTCCGCCCTGCCCCCGAGCTACACCCCCTTCGGCCGCATCACCGAGGGCATGGACGTCCTGCAGAACATCGCGGCAGGCGGCACCCGTGACGGCGCACCCGACGGCGCACCCGCCACAGATATCGTCCTGCAGCAGGTGAAGACCACCGAGTAACACCCGGGACCGACGCACCCGCGAATCCCGCGGAAGTTCCGTGCGGGACCGTGGAATCGAACCCGCAGAGCTCCAGGGGAGGTGCCCGTCGGGCGGGCCCGGTTTCCCATCTGCCGCAACGGGACGAACCGGGCGCGCATGGGTGGACCGGCCCGCATGAGTGGACCGGCCCGCATGGATGGACCGACTCGCATAGGTCGACCGACTCGAATGGGTGGACCGGTCCGCAGCGTGGATCGGCCCGCTCCACTACGGCGGTCCCGTCCTCAGCCCAGGCGCAGCATCCCCGGCCATGCCTGGGACCACGGGGTTTTCGGGTTGTCGCAGCGCCAGATCGTGAGGTCGCTGTTGACGGTCGGGAAGCCGAGGCGGGTGTGCACGTGGCCGATCGGCGTCACCGTGGCGAAGTGGGAGCGCAGATCGGCTTCGTCACCGTTGACCCAGAGCACGGTGGTCGCCGAATCCGGTGGCGTGCCGAAGTAGCCGAAACCGCGGTTGGGGCTGTAGACGGCGGGCAGGCCGTCGTCGGTGCGATAGAAGTCCAATGCGCTTGCCTGCCAGTAGGAGTCGGTGACGATCACGGCATGTGCGCGCTGCGGCTCGGGGAGCGCGCGGTAGGCCGCGGCGACGGATGTGGCCAATTCCGGCCAGCCCAGTTTGCCGTAGACCGTCAGCTGCGCGGCCGCCGCATCGGCGTCGGCGGCGGGTCGCAGATCCCGCTCCGGCTTGAACGGCAACGCGGCCACCACGGTCACCGCCGAGACCACCGCCAGCAGTGCCGCCACGATCGTGCGCCAGCGCGCCGCGCGCCGCGTCCACAGCACCGCCCCCGCCGCCATCACCACCGGATAGCTCCCCACGACGTAGTAGGGACGGCCATCGGTGATCATGAACGCCGCGAACAACACCAATGGCACGACGCCGAGGAACCGGTACGGGCGCAGCGCCTCGAAGCGGAACAGCGCCACCATCCCGCAGACCACCAGCGTGAGTCCCAGCACACCGGCGGCCAGCAAGGCCAGCGGAACGAAGGTCACCCGCCCGCCGCTCGTGTCCGCTTCGGCCGCGACCTGAGCGCCCATCCCCAGCTGCGGCCAGCCGTGCCGGGCCTGCCAGAACAGACTGGGCAGCATGGTCAATGCCGTCAGCGCCGCACCCCACCACAGCGCCGGTCGCCGCAGCAGCTCGCGCGGCCCGCAGCTCAGCACGCCGATCGCCGCCGCCAGCCAGAAGAACGGGACCAGCCACTTCACCTGCATATCGATCGCGGTGACGACTCCCGCCCATAGCAGCAGATCATCCCGGCGAGTGCGCACCCAGCGCACCAGCAGCCAGCCGAGCGTCACCCACAGCGCGGTATCGATCGCGTTGGTGGACAACTGATCTCCCTGAACCAGCAGGAATATCGAGCTGGCGTAGGCGACCGCGGTCAGCACCTGCGCCGCGCGCGATCCGCCGAGTTCGCGGGCGGTCTGCGCGCTGACCACGATCGCCGCCAGGGTCACCAGCACCGCCGGAATACGCTGCGCCACCATCGAATTCGGGGCGATCATATCCATGAGACGGGAGATCGCGGGCAGCAGCGGCCCCTGATCGGCATAGCTCTCCGCCAGCCGGCGCCCGGCGGCGATGAAGTACAGCTCATCGCCGAAGAATCCGTAGCGCCCGATCGAGGCCAGCAACGCGGCCGCCGCGACGACGACCACCGCCGCGACCCCCGCCGTGGCGAACGGCGGCCGCTCGACACTCGTATCCGGGTGCCGCACATCGGTTTCCAACCCAGTGCTCATTCGCCCTTCCCCTTCCGGGTGGCCAGATCGAACAACCGGCACACCTCGTCGGCGTATGTGCCCGCATCCCAGTCGGGTTCGCGAATGGCGCGCCCGGCCGCCCCGTCGATGGTGTCGCGCATGACCTTCGCCATCACGACCGGATCGAAATCGCCGAAGACACCGGTGTCCTGTCCGGCGCGCAGGATGTCGATGAGGGGCCGGATGATCGGCTCCTCGCCGCCCTCGGAGGTGAACCGCAGCGTGCCGTCGGCATTGCGCAGATTCAGCACCACATCCGTCAGCACGGCCACATATATCCGATTCGCGTCGATGAACTGCAGATTCGATGCGAGGTAGGTCATCAGCTGGTCATGGGGCCCCACGGCCGCGCCGATCAACGGAGTCATGAACTCTCCCCCGGAGACGTAGAGCTGAATGACCAGTTCGGCCATCAACTCGTCCTTGCCGTCGAAGTGATAGGAGATGACGCCCTTGGAGATCCCCGCCCGCTTCGCGATCCGAGCCAACGAGGCATTGGCGTACCCGACCTCGGAGATCACCTCGACAGCCGCCGCGATGATCTGCCGCCGCCGCGCCTCCTCGATGAACGACCGTCGCCGGCCCTCCGTTTCATTTTCTGGCCGCATGGACAGATTTTAGTCCTGGCGGCCAAGATCGCTCAACCCACAGCTTCCTGGGGCAACGACAAAGGCCGCGCCCCTGATGGGGACGCGGCCTCGTGGATATCCGATTCGGAGGTACCGGCCCTCGTCACTATCCCCGTACGCGGCGAATACTCGCCGCAAAATCGTCGAGCGCATGGAGGATCTCGTCGGCCTGCCACACTCGGTTACGAGCCTGTTTCGATGTTTGGTGCAGGACGCCGGCCTCAACCAGCCGGTCCACGGCGCGCTGGGCCGCCACCTCACTGACTCCGAATGTGCGTACCACGAACGGAGTGTTCACTACTGGTTGAGCGACGAGTGCATCGATAATGCGCCACACCGCGGAATCCCTTCT
Organism: Nocardia sp. NPDC051570; assembly: GCF_044454005.1. NCBI lineage: Bacteria > Bacillati > Actinomycetota > Actinomycetes > Mycobacteriales > Nocardiaceae > Nocardia > Nocardia sp. NPDC051570. The sequence continues at coordinate 179,998 of NZ_JBITDI010000001.1, forward strand.
GGCAGTGACCCGCTCGCGGTAGTCCCGCCGCACAGCCGACAACTGCTCGACGAGCCGCGTGCCGCCGCCGATGGCGAAGAACGTCGCGTCGACAAACTGGCGGACGATCGGCTCCGGATCTCCGGCACGATAGCTCATCAGGGCATTGAAGTAGCTGGTCGTGCTCACCAAAAGCCCGGCCGAAATGGGCACGGTCACATGCCGAGTCAGCTCCCTTCCGCTCAGCATCGCATGGACCAGCGCACGACCTGTGCGACCGTTTCCGTCGGTGAACGGATGAATGGTCTCGAACTGGGCGTGTGCGAGCGCGATATGAGCGAGCGCCGGGATATCGTCCCGATGCACGAAGGCGATCAGATCATCGATCGCGGCAGGCACTAGGTCCTGGTGTGGTGGAACGAAATCCGCGGCATGCGGGCCGATGTTGCTGCCGCCGATCCATACCTGTTCGGTGCGCCACTGCCCCGCATGATCGGGATCGGATTCGGCGAGCAGTTCCCGATGCATCGCCAGGATCGTCTCCGCGTCGACATGGCGGCTCAGTGCCACGGCGGCCTCCATAGAGCGCACATTGGCGGTAACAATGCGTGCGTTCCGGTTCGAATGCTCCCCGAGTTCGGCCAATGCCAGCTGTCGGGCGCCGACAGTCAGATTCTCGATCTGCGACGAGGCCGAGCTCTCCGTCCGAAGTAGCACCGCACTCATCGGCCCGAGTTCACACTCGGAACCGAGTTCGCTGGAGACATGAGCATCGAACCGAGCCAGCTCGTGCGCAGCTTCCTCCGCTTCGGTGAGCAGTGCCACCGGCAGCCGGATCGGCACCTCCGCGATCGCAGGACCGACCGCTGCCAAATAGGGGCCCGCATGCCTGCGCAGCTGCGTCCGCGAGGCGTGGGTGTCCGGCATCGCCCAGGAGCGCTGCTCGTACCCGACCACCGGCCATGTGGTCACTACCGGATCGTTTGCCACATCCGGACCTTACCAAACCTTATCGGGCTAAGGTTTGGTAAGGCGGATCGCTAGCCAACCTTATTCCGGTGTAACCGAAACGGCCAAGCTTGCGCCACGCGAAAGGCCGCGCCTCAACTCAGGCGCGGCCTTTACGACTCCGGCTACAGGTACTGGCCGGTGTTCGACTCGGTGTCGATCGCGCGGCTGGCCGAGGCGTTCTTGCCGGTGACGAGGGTTCGGATGTAGACGATCCGCTCGCCCTTCTTGCCCGAGATGCGGGCCCAGTCATCGGGATTCGTGGTGTTGGGCAGGTCCTCGTTCTCGGAGAACTCGTCCACGATCGAATCGTAGAGATGCTGGATGCGCAGGCCGGGGTTGCCGGTCTCGAGGACCGATTTGATGGCGTACTTCTTGGAGCGGTCCACGATGTTCTGGATCATGGCGCCGGAGTTGAAGTCCTTGAAGTACAGGACCTCCTTGTCACCGTTGGCGTAGGTGACCTCCAGGAAGCGGTTGTCCTCGCTCTCGGCGTACATGCGCTCGACGACGCGCTCGATCATCGTCTTCACGCACTTGACCCGATCGCCGTCGAATTCGGCGATATCGTCGGCATGCAGCGGCAGCGTGTCGGTGAGATACTTCGAGAAGATGTCCTGTGCCGCTTCGGCATCGGGCCGCTCGATCTTGATCTTCACGTCCAGGCGGCCGGGCCGCAGGATGGCCGGGTCGATCATGTCCTCGCGGTTGGACGCACCGATCACGATGACATTCTCGAGGCCCTCGACGCCGTCGATCTCGCTCAGCAGCTGCGGCACGACGGTGGTCTCCACATCGGAGGAGACGCCCGAGCCACGGGTGCGGAAGATCGAGTCCATCTCGTCGAAGAACACGATCACCGGGGTGCCCTCGGAGGCCTTCTCCCGAGCCCGCTGGAAGATGATGCGGATGTGGCGCTCGGTCTCACCCACGAACTTGTTCAGCAGCTCGGGACCCTTGATGTTGAGGAAGAAGGACTTGGCCTCCTTGGCGTCCTCACCGCGGGCCTCGGCGATCTTCTTGGCCAGCGAATTGGCGACGGCCTTGGCGATCAGCGTCTTACCGCATCCGGGCGGACCGTAGAGCAGCACGCCCTTGGGCGGGCGCAGCGCGTACTCGCGGAACAGATCCTTGTGCAGGAAGGGCAGTTCCACCGCGTCGCGGATCTGCTCGATCTGACGGGACAGGCCGCCGATGTCCTCGTAGCCGACATCGGGCACCTCCTCCAGCACGAGGTCCTCGACCTCGGCCTTGGGGATGCGCTCGAAGGCGAAGCCCGCCTTGGTATCGACCAGTAGCGAATCGCCCGGCCGCAGCTTGCGGATCGGCTGATCGGGATCGTCGACGTCATCGACGTCGACCAACCGGCTCAGCGGACCGGACAGCCAGACCACCCGCTCCTCGTCGGCATGCCCGACCACCAGCGCGCGGCGGCCGTCGTCGAGGATCTCGCGCAGCGTGCCGATCTCACCCGTCTGGTCGTAGCTGCCCACCTCGACCACCGTGAGCGCCTCGTTGAGGCGGACGGTCTGCCCGTAGCGCAGGACCGAGGTGTCGATATTCGGCGAGCAGGTCAGCCGCATCTTGCGCCCGGAGGTGAACACGTCGACCGTCTGATCGTCGTAGACGCCGATGAGGATGCCGTAGCCGCTCGGCGGCTGGCCGAGGCGATCGACCTCCTCGCGCAGGGCCACCAGCTGCTGGCGGGCCTCCTTCAGGGTGTCCATGAGTTTGGTGTTGCGAATCGTCAGCGAATCGATGCGCGCTTCCAATTCTCTTGCGCGATCCGGAGAGTCGGCGAGTTGCCTTCGGAGTGCAGCCGCCTCGGCGCGTACTGCCTCGAGTTCCCTCCAGGCCGCCGAATCCGAATTCTCGATGGGGCTCATGATGCTGCTCCTCCCAGTCCCGGTCTATCAACGCTACCGGGCGCGAACCGTTCTCGCTTTCCGACATGGTTTCGTCGTGATCACATCTCGGCTGCGGCCTGCGGCCGAGCAACCATGTTAGCCTGCCCTAACCTGTTTCCGGCGAGTTAACTTCACCGGACCGACCGAAAGGTGTGTATTCGATGTTCCCTCTCCTCGGTGGTACCCGCTGTAGTGGCAACGTCGCACGGACTCTTCGTGTTTCCGTTGCTACCGCATTCGCGGCCTTCGCCGTTACGGGCATTGTGGCCTGTGGGTCCGACAAGTCCGATAGCGCGCCCGCGAGCAGTACCGCCAACGCCTCCGCGGCTGTGACGAGCATCACCGCATCGGCCGGCGCGAGCGCCCAGTCCGCGGCCGCGCCCAGCCCGGAATCGCTGCAGGCCACGCTGGACGGACTCGTCGATCCGGCCAAGCCGACCGCGGACAAGGAGAAGCTGGTCGTCGACGGCCACAAGCGCGCGGCCAATATCGACACCATGACCAAGGGCCTGGCCAACTACGGCAAGATCGGGTTCACCGTGTCCGATGTCAAGACCTCCGGCGATACCGCGACCGCGCAGGTCGTCATCACCTCCCCGCACGGCCCGGCCCCGGCCATGCCGATGACCTGGCAGCACGCCGCTGACGGCTGGCAGCTCTCCGATGCCAGCACCTGCCAGATCCTGGCCATGGGCATGGCCCCCTGCCAGGCGTAACGGCCTTCTCCCCCAGCCTCTTCCGCGCCGCGGCCCGTCCTCAGCCCTTCGACGGGCGGCGCTGCGGCTTCGGCGGCGTCACACCGTCGGCCAGCCGGCGCGCACTGACCAGGAACGCCGTATGCCCTTGCATGCGGTGTTCCGGGCGCACGGCCAGGCCGACGACGTGCCACGGCCGAATCAGCGATTCCCAGGCCCGCGGTTCGGTCCAGCACTGCTGTTGACGCAGCGCCTCCACCACCTCCGACAGCTGGGTCACCGTGGCCACGTAGACCAGCAGCACACCGCCCGGGATCAGTGCCTTGGCCACCGCGGGCAGCGCCTCCCAGGGCTTGAGCATGTCCAGCACCGCGCGATCGACCTGACCGTCGTAGTCGGCGACGTCGCCGACGGTCAGGCTCCAGTTAGCGGGTCGTTCGCCGAAGAACCGCTCGACATTGCGGACCGCATGTTCGGCGTGGTCGTCGCGGATCTCGTAGGAGACCACCCGGCCCTCGGGTCCGACCGCGCGCAGCAGCGAACACGTCAGCGCACCGGAGCCCGCCCCGGCCTCGAGCACCCGCGCGCCGGGGAAGACATCGCCCTCGTGCACGATCTGCGCGGCGTCCTTGGGGTAGATCACCGCGGCGCCGCGCGGCATGGACAGCACGTAGTCGACCAGCAGCGGACGCAGCGCGAGATACGGTGTGCCGTTGGCGGATTGGACTACACTGCCCTCGTCGGCGCCGATCAGATCATCGTGGTTGATCTGGCCCTTGTGGGTGTGGAAGTCCTTACCTTCCGCCAGCACCACCGTGTGCTGGCGGCCCTTGGCATCGGTCAGCTGCACCCGGTCACCGGTGGTGAATGGACCGGTCCGTCTGGCCGTCATGGATCTCCGTTCTGCTGCGTCTTTTCCAGGGTTGATGTGAGGCCGCCGGATATGTCGGTGCCCCCGGATAGCCTGCCAGGTATGACAGCGCCCTCGACGCCGACCCCGGGCTTCGGTGATCCCGCCGACCGTGGAGTTCGCGGCCCGGCTCGTTTCTGGACTGACGGAGCGGGGGAGCGAAGCGGAGGAGCGGAGGAGGGAAGAAACGAGCCTCCGGGGGCCGCGAACCGCGACGCCGGAGGCGGCGCCGACAGACACAGCTTGGCCCTGTCGCCGTCGCGGGCAAACGATTTCAAACAATGTCCGTTGAAATACCGATTGCGGGCGATCGATCGGATTCCCGAGCAGCCCGCGCGGTACGCGGTGCGCGGGACGGTCGTGCACGCGGTGCTCGAATCGCTGTACGGGTTACCCAGCGGTGAACGCGTTCCGGATCGGGCGGCGGCGCTGGTGGCGCCGGCCTGGGAGCGTTTGCTGGCCGAGCATCCCGAGCTGGTGTCGCTGGTGCCCGACGGGCCGGAGCAGTTCCTCGACGAGGTGCACGGGCTGGTCCGCGGCTATTACCGGCTGGAGGATCCCACCGCGTTCGATCCCGAATCATGCGAATCGCGGATCGAGGTCGAACTTCCGGACGGTTCGCCGCTGCGCGGCTATGTCGACCGGATCGATATCGCGCCGACGGGCCAGCTGCGGGTGGTCGATTACAAGACCGGACGGTCTCCGATGGAGCGTGGTGAGGGGCGGGCGCTGTTCCAGCTCAAGTTCTACGCGCTGATCATGCTGCGCTCGCGGGGTGTGGTCCCGAGCCAGCTGCGCCTAATCTACCTCGCCGACGGCCAGATCCTCACCTACACCCCCGACGAGGACGAGCTGCTGCGCTTCGAGCGCATCCTGTCGGCGCTGTGGGCGGCGATCAGCACCGCCGGGCGCACCGGCGACTTCCCGCCCAATCCGAGTTGGGTCTGCGAATACTGCGATTACAAACCGCTGTGCCCGGCGTACGGCGGCACACCGCCGCCGTACCCGGGCTGGCCTACCGCCGAATCTCAGGCGATGCAGACCCCGCCGGTGATCCGGCAGACCAGCTGAACCAGCCACTCGACCGGTGTCTCCGGCACCTTGGCGGGCACGATCACGGGAATCATCCATGTCCTCCTGTCCTCGAGCCCCGACCTGCCAGGCAGTCTGCCGGACGAGACTAAGGAGTCGGTGAGGCCTCGGACAGGATTCAGAACGCGCGGCAGGAACGGATGTCGGTGGCGAGGATGGCCTTGGCGCCGAGCTCGGCGAGCTGATCCATCACATCGTTGCCCTGCTTGCGCGGGACCAGTGCGCGCACCGCGACCCACCCCGGATCGGTCAGCGGCGAGACCGTGGGCGACTCCAGGCCGGGAGTGATCTCGACCGCGGCGTCGAGCAGCTCCCTCGGGCAGTCGTAGTCGAGCATGAGGTACAGCTGCGCGAACACCACGCCCTGCACGCGGGCGACCAGTTGGTTGCGCCCCCGGTCGCGGTGGTCGGATCCGGCCGCCTCGATCAGCACCGCCTCCGAATCGCACAGCGAGTCACCGAACGCGATCAGGTTGTGCTGCCGCAGGGTTCGGCCCGAGCCGACCACATCGGCGATGGCGTCGGCGACGCCGAGCTGGATCGAGATCTCCACCGCGCCGTCGAGCCGGATCACCTCGGCCTCGATCCCCCGCCGCTGCAGATCGCGCAGCACCAGATTGGGATAGGCGGTGGCGATGCGCTTGTCGTAGAGGTCCTCGACCTTCCAGTCGCGCCCGGCCGGGGCGGCGTAGCGGAAGGTGGAGCGGCCGAACCCGAGGCTCAGCCGCTCCTGGACCGGCGCACCCGAATCGAGAGCCAAGTCTCGTCCGGTGATACCCAGATCCAGCTCGCCCGAACCTACATAGATGGCAATGTCTTTGGGCCGCAGGAAGAAGAACTCGACGTTGTTGGCATTGTCGATGACCGACAGGTCGCGCGAGTCGGTGCGCCGGCGGTAGCCGGCCTCGGACAGGATCTCGACGGCCGATTCGGACAGAGCGCCCTTATTGGGAACGGCGACGCGAAGCATGAGGATGTCCTTTCGGGACGTATGACGGACGGATTCGAATAGCTCGATATGTGCCCGTCACAGATGTCGATACACGTCCTCGAGCCGCAGTCCGCGGCCCACCATCAGCACCTGCACCCAGTAGAGCAGCTGCGAGATCTCCTCGGCGAGGTGGTCGTCGCTCTCGTGCTCGGCGGCCAGCCACACCTCGCCGGCCTCCTCGAGCACCTTCTTCCCCTGCGCATGTACGCCGGCGTCCAATGCCGCGACGGTTCCGGACCCTTCGGGGCGGTTGACCGCACGATCCTGCAGCTCGGCGAACAGGGATTCGAAGTTCTTCACGGAGAGCCATTGTTTCAGACGCGCGCGTACATCCCGCAACCGGTTATCCAGCCGATCGACCGGTCCATACGGGCCGGTCGATCGGGTAGTGAACTACGGGACCGTCGTCACTCGGCGTTCGTCAGCAGCTCCTCGAGCTCCCGCACGGCAATGCGCAGCTGGTCGGCGAACTCGTGCATCTGCGCCGCGACCTCGGTCGGGGTGGCCAGGTAGATATTCCATCGGTCCGGCAGCAGCACATAGGCGATGCCGATGCACTTACGGCTGGTGCAGCCGAAGCCGAAGTATCGGATGTTGACCGAGGGCGCGGAGCTGGTGCTGAGGTAGTCGTCGCGGGTGATGCGCCAGCCGGGGCTGTCGTAGAACGGCATGGGGTCGGTGGCGCCGAGCCGGTCGCCGCGGCGACGCTGGATGAGTTGCAGTTCCCACAGATGCTGTTCGGGCGCGTCGCCGCGCTGACATTCCTTGGCGCGGGCCACATGCGCCTCGGCGGCGGCCCGCGCCGCGACCACTCGCGCCGTCCGATCCGCGCCCGGATCGTCCATGGCCGCAACGAATTCCACGATCTGCGGGGTGACCACCCGCATGGCCTCGGTGCGGCCGTTGCGGAGCTGGCGGGTGGCGATGGATTCGTAGGTCGCGCCGGTGAGACCCTTGCTGCGCCGATGGGCCAGCTGATAAGACAGCTGCGCGAACGCGTCGGGCGAGATGCCCAGCGCCTTGGCCCGCTGGGTGCCGAATTCCTCGAACGAGACCGTGGTGGTGGCATTATCGGCGGCGAACTGCGCGAATGCCGCGGCGGCCGAGGAGATCTCGGCCCGCCGCAGATGGTCGAGGACGAATTCGATCGGTTCGACCGCGGGCAGGCCCTGCGGCTGGGCCCCGGACCGCTCGGCATGGTCGGTCACCGGCGTCTCGAGCAGCGCGTCGACGAACGACAGGATGGTGGTGCCGTCCAGACCGCAGTGCTCGACATTGATTCCGGCCTGCCCGTCGGCGAAGACAACGAACGAGACCGCCTTGTCGAACCACCGATTACCGCTGTCGCCGTGCAACAGCTGATCGCAGGCGTGCAGCGTATCGCGCGGCGCGAAATCCTCCAGACATATACAGAACAGCGCGGTTTCGATGCTGTCGAACGCCTCGACGTTCGCGGGCTCGGCACGCAGCGCGGACCGGACCCCGGCCCAGTGCGCGCGGGCGAGGGTGGTCAGATGTCCCGCCGAGGTCTCGACGGGCGCGCGCCGGGTACCGGCCTTCATGACCGCCCGCAGCCCGTCGACGAGATCGCCGGGCGCATAGGGGGCACCGTCGGGCCCGATCACCTCCATCCGGAACATGTTGCCGCGGAAGAAGACAACGATATGCCGCGCCCGCGACGGTCCCGGCCATGCGTCGGTGTAGGGCACGCGCACGGTGTCCTGCGGATCGCCCGGAATCCGGGTCTCGGAGAACAGGAACTTGTTCTGCGCCATCGACAGATGCTGTCCGCGCTGGGTCACCGGCGGGACGGCCTCAGCGTCGAGCAGCAGTTTGTAGTCCACCGCCGCGGCGATGAGGGCGGCCGCGCGATCGGCCTGTTGTGCGGAGGTCGACCGGGCCAACGGGGTGTCGTCGCGGAACAGGAAGAAGAAGTTGGCGTTCAACGCGATCCGATCGCGCCGGCCCAGATAGCGCGAGGGCCAGAACTCGTCGAGCCAGCTGCCCACGCCCGGGGTCGCGTCGAACCGTTCGAGGTCGGCCTGCAATATCCGGCCCGGCCCGTCGGGTCGTTGCAGATCGGCGAGTGCGGCCTCGGTCTCGGCATACTCGTCCTCGGTCAGCAGCGGCGCGCACCAGTCCAGGAAGCGCGCACAGCTGTCGGCCAGGCCGGGCAGCGGCACACGGGGCAGCTGATCGTCGAAGGCGAAGGTACGGTCGGTCACTGGCGATCCTCGGGGTCAGTGTCGGTGGGGGTACAGACATACAGCTGGGCGTGCAGCCATCCGTCGGCCTCGAGCCCGGTCGGGTCGATATCCTTGGCGGACAGGGTCTTCAGCACTTGGGCCTGCTCCTCGGCAGAGGCGAATCGGCGCTGCCGGAAGGTTCCGGGCCGGCACTCGGTGCGATAACCCAGGCGTGCCAGTTGCCGGGCCGCCGGCTCGAAGTCGACCATACGCATCACGAAATGCATCATCCACGGCAGGCGGCGGCCATGCGCCCGCGCCACGCGCAGCAGGGTTCGCTCGGTGACATAGCCGATGCAGCCGGTGGAGATCACCAGATCGGCCGAGGCGAGCAGTCGCCGCTGCGGCTCGGTCGGATCGCCGGTCTCGAGGTCGGCATGGACCGCCTCGTGCAGCAGACCCGCGGCCACGGCATAGCTCAAAGCCGGTGCGGAGGCGTCCATTCCGATGAAACGGACATCCGGCTGATGGTCGTCGGCGGCGAGCCGTTCGCGGTCGCGCGCGATGCGCGCGGCGGTGTCCCCGGCGCGGTAGTGCTCGACGAGTTCGCCGATGGTCGCGTCGAAGCGCAGCAGGGCCGCGTTCACGCCATAGGAGCAGCCGAGGTCCAGGACGGTGAGCGGACCGTCGAGTGCGGCTCCGGACTCGGCGATGAACCGCTGGAAATGCGGTTTCGCCAATTCCGGGATGCAGTAGTCCAATTCGGACAGTCGGCTGTAGTAGACGCTCGGGTCGGGGCGGTCGTAGATATCGTCGAACGAGGCTTTTCCGGTGCTGTGCAACGAAACCGGCACGGGCACATCCTTCTCAGTCGAGTAGTCGATCGCCGCGCACGGACTGACCGGCCGCGGCGTGGTGATCCGCAAGCACCCGCCCGAACAACTGCCGGGTGCGTTCGACGGTCCCGATGATTCCGGGCCGCTCGCTGTAGGCGAAGATCGCCGTATGCCGCTGGGTATCCCCGGTCACCGGCGAGACCCGATGCAACGAGTACCTTCCCTGGAACAGCTGCAGATCCCCCGGCCGCAGCCGCAGCCCGCGCACGAATCGTTGCCCCGTGCCGGTCAGTACCGCCCGCACATCGGCGAGGTTCTCCGCCCGCGGCGTGCGAATATCGGGGCAGTACTGGAAGATTCCCCCGCCCTCGGGCTCCTGGGTCAGCATGGAGACCGTGAAGGCATTGGTGTCGAAGTGCCACGGATGGGAGTTCCCCGGCGCGACCACGTTCACGCACAGACCGGCCAACGGGTCGGCGAATTCATGCAATTCGGCCAGTCCGAAGCAGTCCGCGACGAATCGCTGGAATACCGGGCTGCTGTAGAGCACCTGGATCAGCGCATCGCCGGGAATGAGATCCCGTGCCACGAAGGCATTTCCGCGCTCGAGCACGATACGCCCGGGATGGTCGGGCGGCAGCTCGGTGTCGATCGGAATGTTGTAGGCGTTGACCCGTTCGACGGTGTAATACGCCCGCGGCGCCAGCGCCGCCCCCTCGGCCCGTAGCGTCTCGAGCAGGTCGGACCGGATGAATCCCGGCAGTACGGTGCATCCACCGGCCGCCAGCTCCGCCCGCGCCCGCCGCACCACCTCGCCGCGGCCCGCACCGTCCGCCGTCAGCGGATACCGAACGGTATCGATCACCGTCGCCAGCGACGCCGAATTACCTTCTGCCCCATCCCCTTCCGTGCCACCCGCAGCAGCCCTACCCCCACTACCCGACACCATCCGACCATTGTGACCCGGCCACACCGAATGCCCGGGCGGATTGCTCGGATCGTTGGACAGCTCACAAACCCATGAGTAGCAAGGCCGGTCGGAACTATTCGCGTCCACAACCCGGACGACGGATCAGCCCGCGGTGGTCGCCTTCATCAGCACGTACTCGAACAGATACTCGGCGGGCCCGCCGGGCATGCCGAGATTGAGGCGTTCGGCCAGGTCGATCAGGTCGGTATGCAGTGCGGCGGCACGCTCGGGGTGATCGAGCAGATCGGCGAAGGTCGCCTGGATGGGGCCGAAAGAGGTTTCGAAGAATTCGATGAAACGAATCGGGCTGGGGGCGAACAGACGGAAGCTGTGCGTGGTCGCCTCGAAGGTCGAAATCCGATCGCCGAACAGCCACAGCACATGTTCGGAGTTGGCCCACAGGCGCGCGGGCAGCGCCTGCGGCGGGGGCGGGACGTAGTAGTTCAGCACGGCCAGGATTTCGCAGATCCATGAGCGGCGGGTCCAGCTGATCAGGCCGAGCCGTCCGCCCGGGCGGGCGACCCGGATCAGCTCGTCGGCCACGTCCTGATGCCGCGGCGCGAAGATCGCCCCGACCGAGGAGGTGACGACGTCGAAGGAGGAATCGGGGAACGGCAGATCCTGCGCATCGGCCTCGACCCATTCCACGGCCACGCCGCGCGTCGCCGCCTCGACCCGCCCGTCGATGAAGTTCTCGACCGTGCTGTCGGCGGCGATGACCTCCGCGCCCGCCGCCGCGGCCGCGATCGCCGCGTTGCCGGTGCCGGTGGCCACGTCCAGTACTCGCGTGTCGGGCCCGATCTCGCAGGCGGCAACCAGCTGGGGACCGAGATCCCATAGTGCAGCGCGAGCGAACCGGTGATAGTCACCGAGCGCCCATTCCGTGCTCACGCCCGGAAATGCCTGGAAAGCGGTCATGGAAATCGGCCCTTCTGACGAAGTCACGACCATTCGCCAGCAATACTGCCGCATATCGCTACCGAATCTCTGTGATCAAGGCAACACTTCCGCAAACTCAGCGGCGCGCGCCCCGATGGACCTCGGCCAGATCCGCGGCCGTGAGGCCGATCAACGAATCGCGGAAGATCAGCCCCGGGCGCGGGGGGACCGCGATCTCACAGGGCACCACCAATACGGCGCATCCGGCCGCGGCGGCCGCGAGCGATCCGGTGGGCGAATCCTCCACGGCGACACAGCGTTCCGGCGCCAGGCCGAGCAGCCGCGCGCCGCGCAGATACGGATCGGGCGCGGGCTTGCCGCGGTCGACCTCGTCCCCGCAGACGGTGATGTCGAAATGCTCCCGGCCCAGGGTCTCGAGGCATAGTTCGGTCACCGACCGCTTGGTATTGGTGACCAGGCCCGAGGCGAGCCCGGCCGCACGCACCATCGCCAGCGCCTCGCGGGCGCCCGGCCGCCATGGGATCGGGCCGGACATCAGGCCGACGACGCGGCGTTCCATCCAGTCACCGGCCGCGTCCAACTGGGTGGCGGTGGGCTCGATACCCAGGCCCGCGAACGTGATTCGCAGTGCGTCCGGGGCCGCCGCGCCGATCAGCGCGTGCCGGGTCGCATCGGTCATCTCCCCGCCGAGTTCGACCGACAACTCCCGCATGGCGATATCCCAGAGCTTCTCCGAGTCCAGCAGGGTGCCGTCCATATCCCACAGCACGGCCGCCACACCGGCCTCGAACACACTCACTCGCGCACGTCCCTTTCTCGCCCTAGGCGCTGGAGCCCGTGATCAGCATCCGGCCGGTCGAGGAGTCGACCGTGAACGACCGGTTTTCCGTGACGACCTGCCCGTCGGTCTTGCGGTAGGTGAGTGCCGCGTTCGCGCTGCCCGGACCGGAGAGCGTGACGCTGTTCACACTCACCGCGGCGATGGTCGACCACCAGCTCCTGTACGCCTGATATCCACCGGTCTGGGCCTGATACCCGGGCCCGAGCATGTTCCACGCGCCCTGCGTATTGCCCGGCAGATTCGCGTAGTAACTGTAGATGAACCCGCTGATATCGGCCGGTTGAGCCGGTCCGAACGCGGTCGTCGGCGGAGCGGGCGTGGTCGTCGTCGTGCTCGGCTTCGGCGCGGAGCCGGACGCCGACGGGGCGGCCGAGGATGTGGCCGACGGCCCGGTCGACGGCGCGGCGCTGCCGCTCGGCGGGGCGGCCGCCGACGGAGTGCCGGTGACCGCGGCCGATGGCGGCGCCGCGGCCGATGGTCCGCCGCTGCTCGGCGTGCTGATCGCGGGCCCGACCGCGGCGGGCTGCGGGCCGGTACCGCCGTTGTTCTTATCGCCCGACAGCACGATCGCGACGATGCCGATCACGACCACCAGCACGGCCGCGGCCGCGGCGCCGAACACCAGCAGGCGGCGGCGCTGCGCCGGGCCGCTCCAATTCGATTGCGGCACAGTGGGTGTGGTTCCGCCACCGGCCGCGACGGTCGGCACGTGCACGGTCGGATCGTCGGCATTGCCCGCGGGTGCGCCGGCATGTACGGACAGCACGGTCGTCGCCGCGGCCGCGTCCACCGCCGCGGCCGGAAGCACCTTCGTCGCCGTCGGGACGATCGCCGGGGCGCGGCCCTCGGCGACGGCCTCGAGCTCTTCCTGCGCCTTGGCCATATTCGGCCGGTCGCTCGCCTCGGCCGCCAGCAGCGCCATCAACACCGGGCCCAGCGTCTCGGCCCGCTTCGGCTCGGGCACCTGCGCCCCCGCGACCGAATGCAGTATGGCCAGCGGATTGTCGCCCTCACCGAACGGAGGCTTACCCTCCACCGCGGCATACAGCGTCGAACCGAGTGCGAACACGTCCGAGGGCGGTTCCGGATTCTCACCGCGGGCGATCTCGGGCGACAGATAGGCCGGGGTCCCGGCGAGGAATCCGGTCGAGGTCACGGTGACATCGCCGACCGCGCGCGAGATGCCGAAATCGGTGATCTTCACCGTGCCGTTATCGGCGACAAGGATATTGGCGGGCTTCACATCGCGATGCACGATGCCCGCGTCGTGGGCGGCGGCCAGCGCGGCGGCCACCTTCGCGCCGATGCGGGCCACCTCGCGCGGGTCCATCGGACCCTTCTCCCGCATGAGCGCGGCCAGGCTCGGCGCGTCGACGAACTCCATGACCAGCCAGGGCTGGCCGTCCTCCTCGGCGACGTCGAAGACGGTGACGGCGTTCTGATGGTGCAGGCGCGCGGCGATGCGGCCCTCCCGCATGGCCCGCATCTTCGCCTCGACCGCCTGCGAGCGGGTCAGACCGGGCGCGAGTAACAGTTGTTTGACGGCGACGGTCCGTCTCAGACGTACGTCGCTGGCGCGCCAGACGACGCCCATCGCACCCGTGCCGATGGGGTCGCCCAGTCGATACCGTCCCGCGATGAGCCGGTCTGACGTCATGTTGTTGTAACCCTCCTGCGCTCACACGCCGAGCCGCCATGCCACTCTGCGTGAAGCCCGGAAATCTCGAAAAACCTTACGCGTTGAAGTATTTCGCTTCCGGATGCAGTAGGACGAACGCATCCGTCGACTGCTCCGGATGCAGTTGCAACTCCTCCGACAATGTCACACCGATGCGCTCGGATTCCAATAGCGACACAAGCTTGGCGCGGTCCTCCAGGTCGGGGCAGGCGCCGTAGCCGAAAGAGTAACGGGCGCCACGATATCCGAGTTTGAAGTAATCCGCCACGTCGGACGGGTCCTGCTCGGCGACCGAATGGCCTTCCAGCACAAGTTCTTCGCGGATGCGGCGATGCCAGTATTCGGCCAGCGCCTCGGTCAGCTGCACGCCGATACCGTGCACCTCGAGGTAATCGCGATAATTGTTCTCCGCGAACAGTTCGTTCGCGAAATCGGCGATGGGTTGACCCATCGTAACCAGTTGGAACGGCAGCACATCCACCTGCCCCCGCGCAACAGCGAGATCACGCGAGCGCACGAAATCGGCGATACACAGGAAACGGTCGCGTTGCTGGCGCGGGAATGTGAACCGATACCGCTCGGCCGCTTCGGGATTCGGCTCGGTCAGCACGATCACATCGTCGCCCTGGGATACGGCCGGGAAATACCCGTAGACGAGCGCGGCGTGCTGCAGCACACCCTCGGCCGTCAGCCGGTCCAGCCAGTAGCGCAGCCGCGGGCGGCCCTCGGTCTCCACCAGTTCCTCGTAGCTGGGTCCCTCACCGCCGCGCTGGCCGCGCAGGCCCCATTGGCCGAGGAACAGGGCGCGCTCGTCGAGCAGTCCCGAATACTCGCCCACCGCAAGGCCCTTGATGACCCGGGTACCCCAGAACGGCGGCACCGCGACCGGCCCGTCGGCAGCCACATCCGAGCGTTCGGGCACCTCGACCGGTACCTCGGCGGCTTTGCGCTCGGCCGCGATGCGCCGGGAGCGTTCGTGGCGGGCCTTGCGTTCGGCCGCCTTCTCCTTCTCCGCGAGCGCCTGCCCCGAGCCCTGTTCGGAGCCGCCGCCGCGCTTGCGGGTCATGATGTCGTCCATCAACCGCAGGCCCTCGAACGCGTCGCGGGCGTAATGCACATCGCCCTCGTACACGTCGGTGAGATCGTTCTCGACATAGGAACGGGTCAGCGCCGCGCCGCCCAGCAGCACCGGATACTGATCGGCCACCCCGCGGGTGTTGAGCTCCTCGAGGTTCTCCTTCATCACCACCGTGGACTTGACCAGCAGTCCGGACATGCCGATCACATCGGCCTTCTTGTCCAGCGCGGCATCCAGAATCGCCGAGATCGGTTGTTTGATCCCGAGATTCACGACCTCGTAGCCGTTGTTGGACAAGATGATGTCGACCAGGTTCTTCCCGATGTCGTGCACATCGCCCTTGACGGTGGCCAGCACGATCCGACCCTTACCGGAATCGTCGGTGGCCTCCATATGCGGCTCCAGATACGCCACCGCAGACTTCATCACCTCGGCCGACTGCAATACGAACGGCAGCTGCATCTGCCCCGACCCGAACAGTTCGCCGACGGTCTTCATCCCCGACAGCAGCGTCTCGTTGATGATCCGCAGCGGCGGCACCTGTGTCATGGCCTCGTCGAGATCGGCGTCCATACCGGCCTTCTCACCGTCGACGATCCGGCGTTCGAGGCGTTCGAACAGCGGCAGGGCCGCCAGCTCCTCCGCGCGCGAGGCCCTCGACGAGGAGGTCGAGACGCCCTCGAACAGCGCCATCAGCTTCTGCAGCGGGTCGTAGTCCTCGCCGCGGCGGTCGTAGACCAGATCCAGCGCTGTCTCGCGCTGCTCGTCGGGAATCCGGCTCATCGGCACGATCTTCGACGCGTGCACGATCGCCGAATCCAGTCCGGCCTGGACGCATTCGTGCATGAATACCGAGTTCAGCACCTGCCGGGCGGCCGGATTCAGGCCGAAGGAGATATTCGACAACCCGAGGGTGGTCTGCACATCCGGATGCCGACGCTTGAGTTCGCGGATGGCCTCGATGGTTTCGATGCCGTCGCGGCGCGACTCCTCCTGCCCGGTGCCCAGGGTGAAGGTCAGGGTGTCGATGATGATGTCGGATTCGGCGAGCCCCCAGTTGCCGGTGATATCGGCGATCAACCGCTCGGCGATGCGGACCTTATGCTCGGCGGTGCGGGCCTGGCCCTCCTCGTCGATGGTCAGCGCGACCACCGCGGCGCCGTGCTCGGCGACCAGCGCCATGGTCTGCTGGAATCGCGACTCCGGTCCGTCACCGTCCTCGAAGTTCACCGAGTTGATCGCGCACCGGCCGCCCAGATGCTCCAAACCCGCCTTCAGCACCGGGGTTTCGGTGGAATCGAGCATGATCGGCAGCGTCGAGGCAGTCGCCAGCCGCGAGGCCAGCTCGGACATGTCGGCGGCGCCGTCGCGGCCGACGTAGTCCACGCACAGATCGAGCATATGCGCGCCGTCGCGGGTCTGATCCTTCGCGATATCCAGGCACTTCTGCCAATCGGCCGCCAGCATCGCGTCGCGGAATGCCTTGGAGCCGTTGGCATTCGTACGCTCGCCGATCATCAGGATCGAGGCGTCCTGCTCGAACGGGACCGCGGAGTACATGCTCGACACGGCGGGCTCGTGCGCGGGCGTGCGCATGGCCTGCCGGGTGGCGGCGACCGCCTCGGCCACCTGGCGGATATGTTCGGGCGTGGTGCCACAGCAGCCACCGACCATCGACAGCCCGAATTCGCTCACGAATCCGCTCAGCGCCACGGCCAATTCCTCCGGGGTCAGCGGATACTCCGCACCATGCGCGCCCAGCACCGGCAGCCCCGCATTCGGCATCACCGACACCGGGATCCGGGCGTGCTTGGACAGATGCCGCAGATGCTCACTCATCTCGGCCGGGCCAGTGGCGCAGTTGAGCCCGATCATCTCCACACCCAGCGGCTCGATCGCGGTCAACGCCGCACCGATCTCGGACCCGACCAGCATCGTGCCGGTGGTCTCCACGGTGACGTGGGCGATGATCGGAATCCGCCGCCCCGCCGTCACCATCGCGCGCCGGCTACCGGTCACCGCGGCCTTGACCTGCAACAAATCCTGGCAGGTCTCGATCAGGATCGCGTCCGCACCGCCGTCGAGCATGCCCAGCGCCGCCTCGGCGTAGGCGTCGCGCAGCGCGGCATAGGGCGCGTGCCCCAGCGTGGGCAGTTTGGTGCCCGGCCCCATCGACCCCAGCACATACCGCGGCGTCCCGTACGCGGTCGGGCCCATCTCGTCGGCGACCTCGCGGGCCAGCCGGGTGCCGCGCTCGGACAGATCCCGGATCCGATCGGCGATGTCGTAATCGGCGAGGTTGGGCAGATTACAACCGAACGTATTCGTCTCGACCGCATCCGCACCGGCCTCGAAGTACGCGCGATGGATATGTCGCAGCACGTCGGGGCGGGTGTCGTTGAGGATCTCGTTGCAGCCCTCCAGACCCCGGAAATCGTCCAGCGTCAGGTCCGCTGCCTGCAACATCGTTCCCATCGCACCGTCACCGATGACGACACGCTGGGACAACGTGTCGAGCAGCGAGGTATCGAACGCGGCACGGGAGGACACAGACATGTACTCAAGAGTAAGGGGAGTGACCGACATACCCGACCGGAGAGCGGCCACTACGGGCCCCGACGTGTCCCTCACCACATCCGCCCACTCGACGCCGGGCCGTTTGCCGGATTCGCTCCTCGCGACCCCCTCCGAGCGGGCAGGGGCGACACGCAGGTTCGGAGCTTATGCCATGAACTGCAAGGCCCAGACCCCGTAGGCTGTGCGAGTGAACCCCAGTGCAACACCCGATCCGGAACTGCCGACGCTGCGTGATCCGGTCCTCGTCGCCGCCTTCGAAGGCTGGAACGACGCGGCCGATGCGGCCAGTGGTGCCATCGAACATCTGGAACTGATCTGGGATGCCGAACCCCTCGCCGAACTGGATTCCGAGGATTACTACGACTACCAGGTGAACAGGCCCACGGTCCGCCAGGTCGACGGTGTCACCCGCGAGATCGGCTGGCCCTCGACGACGCTGTCGGTCTGTTCGCCGCCGGGCAGCGAGCGCGATGTGGTCCTGCTACACGGCATCGAACCGAATATGCGCTGGCGCAGCTTCTGCAACGACATCCTCGAACTGGTCGAACAGCTCGGTGTCACAACGGTTGTCATCCTCGGCGCGCTGCTGGCCGACACCCCGCACACCCGGCCCGTTCCGGTCACCGGCACCGCCTACAGCAAGGAGGCGGCCGAGCGGTTCAACCTCGAGCAGACCCGCTACGAGGGACCGACCGGTATCACCGGCGTACTGCAGGACGCCTGCGTACGTGCGGGCGTTCCGGCCATCTCGTTCTGGGCCGCGGTGCCGCACTATGTTTCGCAGCCGCCGAATCCCAAGGCGACCATCGCCCTGCTGCACCGGGTCGAGGATGTGCTCGATATCGAGGTTCCGCTCGGCGAGCTGCCCGCCCAGGCCGAGGACTGGGAGGAGGCGGTCGACGAGATGACCGCGGGCGACGAGGAGGTCACCGAATACGTGCGCTCGCTCGAGGAGCGCGGCGACGCGGCGATCGATCTGAACGAGGCGATGGCCAAGATCGATGGCGATGCCATCGCGGCCGAGTTCGAGAAGTATCTGCGCCGACGGGGGCGCCCGGGCGGATTCGGGCTGTAAGGGTTCGTCCGCTCGTCCGGAGCGGACGATTTCTCCCTAGGGACCCACCGGTCGGTTCGTGACGAATCCGCTTGTGGCATATCGCGAGTTACGGAGCGAGGTGAACCTCGGGGCGGCGTTCGACCGTCCACACCCGCGCCTCGGCCTCATGCGCCAGCTTGGCGATCAGCAGGTCGCGCGGAATGGTCTGGCCGGCAAGGTGATCGAGCGACGGAACCACCACGTGGTGGGCGTCGGCGCGCTTGAGCTCCGCGGTCAGCTCGGCGAACGCGGTGCCGTCGCCCGGCGTCGATTCATGGAACGTCGCGGCGAAGCACAGCCCCGCCGAGCGCGCGAGGCTGCACATGGCGTCCTCGAGCTCCTCGGACTGGCCGTCGGCCAAGTCGTCACGCACGTATCCATAGATCAACGCTTCCACCCGAACCTCCGTTTGGATGTGGATTGATTCGCTGTCTCTTGTTTGGATCGCTCGATCGCGGCTATAGCCGAATCGGGCTCCTGCTGTAACGAATCTCGTGCAGTGATCAGTGTGCAGTACTCACAGATGCAATTGCAGATGTCAATACGCGGACATCTCTGTGCCCTATCCGGGCCATCTTTCGTTAACTGGTGGGATACTACTGAGGTGACCGCTGGTGACGATCGACCCGTCTGGGCTGTTCGGATGCGTTCGGAGCGAGATGCTCGGGGGTGGTCACAAGCCGACGCCGTTCGCGCGCTGCGCGCCAAGTCATCTCACAACCTACCCACCGACAGCACGCTGCTGCGCAACTGGCGGCGCTGGGAGTCCGGCGAGTCGCGCCCGGACGACTTCTACGCCCCGATCATCGCCGCCGCCTTCGACACCGTGACCGCCGCGTTCTTCCCGAAGTCCCGGCCCAATCGCGATGACGAACTGCTCTCGTCAACGGGCATGGACACCCTCGAATTCATCGGACGACTGCGGATGTCGGACGTCTCCTCGGCGACGCTGGACGCCATCCGGATCACCGCCGAGCGCATGTGCTGCGAATACCCCTGTGCCGACCCGATGGAACTGCATGCCGAGGGCACGGCGTGGCTGCGCCGCATCACGTCCCTACTGGACGGTCGGCTTACGTTGGCACAGCATCGCGAGGTACTCGTCCTGGCGGGATGGGTTGCGCTGCTGGTCGGTTGCGTCGATTACGACCTGGGCTGGCGGACCACCGCCGAGGCCACCCGCCGCGCCGCGCTGTCACTGGGCCAGGAGGCCGAACATCTCGAAATCCAGGGCTGGGGAGCGGAAATGGCGGCCTGGTTCGCCCTCACCCAGGGCAACTACCGCGGTGCGATCGATGCGGCGAAGAACGCTCTGGCGACCACCGGGCAACATGGAGTGGGCGTGCAGCTGGCCGCACAGCAGGCGAAGGCCTGGGCACGCATCGGCGATCGGCAGGCCATGGAGAACGCGTTGCGGCACGGCCGATCGATTCTGGAGTGTCTGGACCATCCGACCAATCTGGACAATCACTTCGTCGTCGATCCGCAGAAGTTCGACTTCTACGCCATGGATTGCTGCCGCGTCGCGGGCGACGACCGCCTCGCCGAAAGCTATGCCCGCCAAGTCATCCGCACCTCGACCGGCCCGGACGGCAGCATCCGCAAACCGATGCGGGTTGCGGAGGCACAGCTGACCCTGGCCGTGGTCGCGGTGCGCGACCGCGATCTGGAACTGGCCGTCGACGAGGGTATGCGCGCCTTCGTCGGCAAGCGCCGCTCACTGCCCTCGCTGCTGTGGATCGCCGGGGAGGCCGCGCGCGAGATGATCGAACGCTTCCCGGGCGATCCGCGCACCCGCGACTATCTCGAACAGTTGCGTTCCCTGGCGGCGAGTTGAGTTGTTGCTACCCTCCCACGAATGGACTTCAGTCTGCGGAGCTGTTCGTGGCACGGACATGCCACCTATGCGCCCGATGAGGCGGAACTCGCCGCGCGCCTGCATGTTTCGACGCCCGCCGGGGAGGCCTGGCGCTGCCTGCGCTGCGGCGACTTCGTCGTCGGCGAGCCGCGCCGCCGCGGTCCGGCCGACGCGGCGCCCGAGGTGCCACGCGGGCGGCTGCTGCGGGACCGGTTCATCATGCGCTTCCTGGCCGTCGAGCGGGTGCTGCGCGGGCTGGTGTTCATCGCGCTCGCGGTGGGGGTGTTCAAGGTGCGCAACTCCCAGCATCGGCTGAAGGCCGCCTTCGACGCGGATATGCCGCTGATCCGGCCGCTGGCCGATCAGATCGGCTGGAACCCGGACAATTCGAAGATCGTGCATTTCATCGAGAAGGGCTGGACGCTCTCGCCGACCACCCTCACCTGGATCGCCGTCGGGTTGCTCGCCTATGCCGCAATCGAACTCGTCGAGGCCGTCGGCCTCTGGCTGGTGAAGCGCTGGGGCGAATACTTCGCGGTCATCGCGACCGGCATCTTCCTGCCGCTCGAGATCTACGAGCTCACCGAGAAGATCACTGTGCTGCGGGCGGGCGCGCTGCTGATCAACATCGCGGCCGTACTGTGGCTGTTGTGGTCGAAGCGACTGTTCGGTCTCAACGGCGGCGGCCGCGCCTACCACGCCGAACACAGCGAGGAGAGTCTGCTCACCGTCGAACGCGCGGCCGTCGCGGACAACGCCGCCTGATCGGCTACCCTCTTCCCGGTGACCGAGTCCGCTACAGGATTGCTGCCCGACGCATTGTTCGACGGTTCCGCCGTCGGGCGCGGCCGCGTCGTGTTCGCGCCGACCGGGTTCGACGCGGCGGCCGTGGAGGATCGACTGCGGCTGTTCTCCTTCGCCACCGCCGAGAAGCGCGGCGAATACCTGTGGGTGCTACGGGCATTCGACCACGCGCGCGCCGCCTATATCGTGCTGCTGCACGCCAGCGACGTCGCCGATACCCTGACCCGTGTCCCGGAGGCGCCGCGACTGACCGCGACCGAGGTGGGCCCGCTGCTCGAACAGCTCCATCACTGGGGTGTGCTGGAACGAAGCTATGACGGCACCCGGGCGGCGACGCTCGCCGAATATCGCAACCGCCACTTCGTCTATCAGTTCTCCCAGGCCGGATATCAGGCGTATCGGGCGGTCGCCGAGGTGCTGGGCGCGCGGCTGGACGAGGCCTCGCTGTCGCGGCTGGTGCTGCCCGAACTGCTGTCGGATCTGCAGGCGCTCGCGCAGGCGAATCGGACCGGCGACGCCGAGCGGGTCTACCGCATTCTCAACCGTCTCGATACCGCGCTGTCCGAATTGGCCGATCGCGCCGCCCATTTCTATCTGACCCTCGGCGATCTCGTGCGCACCACCGAGGCGACGCCGGAGGCGTTTCTCGCGCATAAGGACGCGCTGCTGGCGCATATGCGCGAATTCAGTATGGATCTGGCCCGATTCGCGCCGCGGCTGGCCGCGGCCATCGCCGAGGTGGAGGACACCGGCGTGGCGGAGCTGATCTCCCGCGCGGGCGCCTGCGATGAGCGGGTGCTGCTCGCCCGGGTCGAACGCGAGGCCGACTGGCGGGCGCGCTGGCAGGGCCTGCGCGGCTGGTTCGTCGCCACGGCCGCGGATATCGGTGCGGGCGAGGGTAATCCGGGCACCGAGGCGGAGCGGCTGCGCGAGGCGACGATGAGCGCCATCGCCGCGGTGCTGTCGCTGCTGCGCCGGGTCACCGAGACCCGCAAGGGCGGGGTGAGCCGCGAATCGGCGCTGCGGCATCTGGCCGGCTGGTTCACCGCCGCGCCGAGCGCCGAATGCGCGCACGCGCTGTTCGACGCGGTCTTCGGACTGGGCCGGCCCCGGCATCTGGCGATGGAACATCCCGACGCCGATGTGATCCCCCCGATCCGATCCTGGTGGGACGCACCGCCGTTGGAGATCGCGCGCACCCTCGCCGAAACCGGCCGCCCGCCCTCCCCCGGCGCGCCGTCGCGAATTCAGCGCAACGACGCGGGAGTTCGGCGGTTACGCGAGGCGCAGCTCGAGACGCAGCGGCAACGCGCGGAGGCGGCGCGCTCGCTCGCCTCGGCCGATGTGCACGAGCGCGTACTCGACGACCGCGAGACCGAGGTGCTGCTGCGCCTGCTCGACGCCGCGTCCACGGCCTGGGTGCCGGTCAGCGGAAAAGTCAGCGGCACAACGGGTTCCGATAGCGGCGTCACCCTCACCGTCGCCGAGCACACCGGCTCGACGGTGGTCCGGACCGCGCGGGGACTGTTGCATCTGAACAACCGGCGCTTGACCGTGCGCGAGAATTCGCGCGCCACAACATCTTCCGGAAGTTCGTGATGCACGCCCGCACGATCGACTCGCTGGCCCTGGACAGCTATCAGCGCGCCGCCCGCATGCTACTGGCCAACCATCTGGTGACACGCACCTATCCGGATCGCATCGCGCTGGCGCTGATTCGGCGGTGGGCCACCGAACTGCGCGAGGATCTGGCCGAACTGTTCGGCTATCGGCTGGAGGTCACCGAGACCACCGCGCGACTGTTCCCGGTCGTCGACCGTCTCGACGCCGGACGCCCGGCGCGCACGCCCGCCGAACGGGTCTTCGATCGCCGCCGCTACGCGTATCTGGCGCTCGCACTGGCGGCGCTCGGACGGGCGGGCGATCAGATCACGTTATCGGAGTTGGCCGATCAGGTCGCCGCCTATGCCACGCGAGTGGACGGACTCGAGCTGTCCACCGATCGGGCCGCCGACCGCGACGCCTTCGTCGATGCCGTCGCCTGGCTGGGCGCGCGCGGCGCGCTGACCCTCGCCGACGGCGATGCGGGCAGCTGGGCCACCGATCCGGAGGCGGGCGAGGCGCTCTACGATATCGACCGCGCGGTGGTGTTCGCCCTGTTCCGCCCGCCTCGGGTGCTGCAGCATCTGCAGAGTGTGCGCGGCCTGCTCGCCGACGAATCCGACGGTGGCGCAGCGGGTTCGGCGCACCGGGGAGCCGCCGCGCGCCGGGTGCGCCGGGCACTGGTCGAGCGGCCGGTGGTCTACGGCGAGGAGCTGCCTGCCGACGAGCGCACCCTGCTGGGCACCGAGAAGCTGGTCGCCGAGGTCGAGCTGATCACGGGTCTGCGGGCCGAGCGGCGCGCGGAAGGCGTTGCGCTGATCGACGTCTCGGGGCGACTGTCGGATGTGCGCTTTCCGGGCACGGGCACCCTCGCTCAGGTGGCGCTGCTGCTGGTCGGCGAGATCGCCGATCTGGTCCTGGATCTCGACAATCCGGTCGAGCGGCGGCCACGCCCGGAACCCGGCACGGCCCTGATAGATCAACTGGATCAGGCGATTCCGCAGTCCACCGTGTTCGCACCGATGGTGGTATCGGAGCCGATCGATGCCGACGACGCCGATCCGGACGAACAGGCGCAGGTCACCGCGCATCCGATCATCGCCCGGTCGTGGATTCAGGAGACCGTGCAGGCGCTGACGCACCGCTACGGCGCCACCTTCGCCGCGCAGTGGCAGGCCGATGTGCCGGGTCTGACCAGGGAGGTGGTGGCGCTGCTGGCGCGGTTGCGGCTGGTCGAGGTACTCGACGAGCATCTGTTGATCCTGCCGGCGCTGGCCCGCTATCGCGGCGCGGTCGTCACGGTGCGCACCCGCGCCGAGACCGAATTGTTCGCCTCGGCAACGCATGTGGGAAGGGACTAGCTGATGGACCTCATTCACGGTGGTGTTCGGTTCGTCCCCACCCGCGCCGGAATCGTCAACCTGTGGGACTACCGGGATCAGGAGTTCAGCTTCGCCGACGGGCGTCTCGTGCTGCGCGGGCCCAACGGCTCGGGTAAGACCAAGGCGCTCGAGGTGCTGTTCCCGTTCGTCTTCGACGGCCGCATCGAACCGCGCCGGCTCAATCCGTTCGCCGGTGAGGAACGGACGATGAAGTCGAATCTGCTGTACCGCAAGCAGGAATCGGCGTACTCCTACGTGTGGATGGAGTTCGCGCGCGGGGGCTGGGCCGAGCCCGAGGTCGTCACCGTGGGCATCGGCATGCGGGCCACGCGGTCCAACGACAAGGTGACGCGCTGGTACTTCGTCGCCGACGGCCGGGTGGGCGTGGACTTCTCATTGATCGGCGCCGACGATCGGCCGCTGACCCGCAAGCAGCTGGCCGAACAGATCGGCACCGACGCCATCACCGATCGGCCGGTCGACTATCGCGCCGCCATCGATGCGCGGATGTTCGGGCTGGGCCTGCAGCGCTACGACCAGTTGATCAATCTGATTCTGACGCTGCGCCGTCCGCAGCTGGCCAAGAACCTCGATCCGCGCGGCCTGTCGCAGGCGCTCACCGACGGCCTGCGCCCGCTCGACGAGCAGCTGATCCTCGACGCCGCGCGCTCGTTCAGCGATATGGAGGAGGTCGGGCGCACCCTCGAGGGTCTGGTGCAGGCCGACTCCGCCACCCGCACCTTCGTCGATGTGTATCGCAAATACCTTGGGGTGCAGGCGAAATCGGATGTCGATCAGGTCCGCGCCCGGCTCGACGCGGTCACCCACGCCGGAACCGCCCTGTTCGCCGCGACCGCGCTGCGCGAGCGCCGCGAATCCGAGCGCTCCGCCGCGGAGATCCGCGCCGAGGAGGCCGACCGCGCCTACGAGCAGGCCCAATCCGATCGCGAGACCCTGCAGCGTTCGGGGGCCTACGAGGGTAAACAGCAACTCGACGATCTGGCCGACGCCGTGCGCCGATTGGAGACCTCCGCGGCCGTACACCGCGATAAGGCCACCAAGGCGCAGCAGACCGTCGCGCAGCGCACCGGCGAGGCGGAACGGGCCCGGACCACCGTGGAATCGGCGGTGGGCGCGCTCTCGCGCGGCGAGGACGAATTGCGCGCAGCCGCCGACGAGGCCGGAATCGCCTGGGCCGCACTGCCGGAGCAGGCCCGCGCCGAACAGCTCACCACGACCGTGCGCAGCCATGCCGAGGAGCGCGACGCCGACGTGCGGGCGGTCCGTCAGGCGCTGACGCTGGTCGATACCGCCTCGGCCGATCGGTCCCGGGCCGAGCGGGCCGCCCAGCGCGCCGTCGAACAGCGCGATGCGGCCGCGGCCGCCCTCGCCGAGGCCGAGGCCTCGGTCACCCTGGCGCGCTCGAATACCGCGGCGGCCCTGCGGGAATGGTGGGAGGCGCAGCGGGAGATCCTGTCCCCCGTGCGATCCGGACTGTTCGAGGCCCTCGACGCCGCGCTCGCCGACGCCGGCTCCGACGATGCGCCCACCCTCGCGGAGGTGCTCACCGAACGCACCGAATCGCTCACCGACGAGATCCGGACCCGCCGCCAGTCCGCCCGCGCCACCGCCGAACAGGCCGTCGCCCGCGCGGGCGAACTGCGTGCCGAGCAGCAGCAGGTCGCGGCCGAAAAGGATGACGCGCCACCGGCTTTCGCGGCCCGCACCGATGCGCGCGACGGCCGCGCGGGCGCGCCGCTGTGGCGGCTGGTGCGCTTCGCCGACGCGGTATCGCCCGAACAGGCGGCGGGTATCGAGGCCGCGCTGCAGGCCGCCGATCTGCTCGACGGCTGGGTGAGCGACGATGTGCCCGACCATGATTCGGATCAGTTCCTGGTGCCGCTGCCGCCGAAGCAGCGCCCGTCCGGTCGCACCCTCGCCGATGTGCTTGTCGTCGAGGACGATTGCGGCGTCGCCGCCGTGGCCGAGGTGCTGGCCTCGATCGCCCTGCGCGACGGTGTCGACGAGGCCGCGACCGTGGCGGTCACCCCCGACGGCCGCTATCGCCAGGGCGTCCAGCTGGGGCGGCACACCAAGGCGCATGCCGAGTTCCTCGGCGCCACCGCCCGTGCGCGCCGCCGGGAGCTGCGACTGACCGAGATCGCCGCGGCCGTCGAGGCCGCCACCGAGGCCGAGGCCGCCGCCCGCGCCGAGGAGCACTCCGCGACCGCCCAGCTGACGCGAATCTCTGCCGCCACCAAGGCATTACCGCGCACCAGCGCGGTCACCACCGCATTGCGCGCGGTCTCCGAGGCCGCGGGCATGCTGCGGTCGCGGTCGGAGGCGGCGGGTCAGACCGAACGCGATCTCGATCAGGCCGTCACCGAATTCGGCGCCGCCGACAAGAAGGTGCGCGCCGTCGCGGCCTCGCATCGCGCGCCCCGCGATCTCGCCGAACTCGACGCCCTGGCCGCGGCCATCCGGCATTTCGAGAACACCGGCACGGCCCTGCTGCGGCTGCGCGGGGATCAGCTGCGCGAACACGAACGCACCCGGGAGGCCGAGGACCGCCTCGCCGAGGCGCGCGATCTGGCCGAGGCGTTCGCCGAGGAGGCCGAGGCCGCCCGCACCGGCTACGAGGAGCAGCTGCGCAAGCTGGAGACGCTGCGCGAGGCACTCGGCGCGGGCGCCGCCGATATCGATCGCGAGCTGGAACAGGCCCGGATGCGTATCGATGCCGCGCGCGCGGAACAGAAGTCGGCCCGCAAGGCCGCCGCCGACGCCATCGAGGGTGTGGGCACGGCCGAGGGTTCCTACCGCGCCGCGCACGATGCGCTCGGCACCGCGCTGACCGAATTGCTCGCCGACGTCCGCCATCTCGCGCCGTATGCCCGGCCGGATCTACTGAGCCTGCTGGGCGCGCCGGAGGATGGCCGCTGGCCCGCGAGCGAGGCCGCATGGTCCACGCCGGAGCAGCTGCTGTACCGGATCGAGACGGGTGGGCCCGAAACTGAGCTGCGGGTGCTGCCCGAGGAGGTGCACGCGCTGTTCGAAAGCCTGTCCACCGCGACGGCTTCCGTGCGCGCCGGGGAGGTCGCGCGCAAGTCGACCCGCAGCGCGGTGACCGCGGCCCTGCAGGAATTCGATGCCGCCCTGGCCGCCGCCCGGCAGGACTACCGGTTGCAGTGGGATGCCGCCGACGGTTTGACCGTGGTGCAGGTGCACGACGATCAGGGCGTGGCCGCGCTCGCCGACTTCGCCGATCGGATCGGCCGCGCCCGCAGCGATCAGGAACTGCTGCTCACCGACGCCGAACGCCGCATTCTCGAGGATGCGCTGCTGACCGGGCTGGCCCAGCAGATCCACGAACGCACCAGCGACGCACGCGATCTCATCACCCGGATGGGCGCGGAGATGAAGCAGCGGCGGATGTCCTCGGGGAACACCATCGGCGTGCACTGGGTGCTGGCCGATAATCTGGCCGAGTCGGCGCGGGCGGTGTGCAAGCTGCTCGACCACGACTCCGCCGATCTGTCGCCGGAGGATCTGGCGACCATCCGCGCGCATTTCGCCGCCGAGATCCGCACCGCCCGGGCCGCGCATCCGGAGCGCTCCTATCCCGAAATCCTCGCCACCACACTGGATTACCGGACCTGGCGGGTGTTCTCGTTCACGCTCATCACCGCCGACGGCGCCGAGGACCGCCTCACGGTGGCCCGCCACAGCGCGCTGTCCGGCGGCGAGCAGTCGGTATCACTGCATCTGCCGCTGTTCGCGGCCGCGCATGTCATGCTCGACTCCGCCGATCCGCAGGCGCCCCGCCTGCTGGCCCTCGACGAGGCCTTCGCGGGTGTCGACGACAACGGTAAGAGCGAATTGCTGGGCCTGTCGGTCGATTTCGATCTCGATCTGTTCATGACCGGCTACGACCTGTGGATCACCTACGATCATGTGCCCGCCTGCGCGCATTACGATCTGGCGCATTCCGCGGCCGAGAACACCGTCAGCGCAACCCTGCTCGTGTGGGATTCCACCGCTCTGCTCGCCGAGCACGACGGCACCGATCTGATCACCGCGCTCGGCTCCCCCAACCGCCGCCGCACCCCGCATACGATCGAGGGCGGCATCCCCCTGGACGAGGAGTCGGAACTCGTACCCTGAAAACCACTGGACCGGAACCCGGCACACAGGCAACGGTCTTCCACAATGAACCGGGTTATCTGGGCATCGACACCTACGATGTCGTCGAGCAACGTCTGATCTCCCACCACTTCTACTTCGACGACACCACGCACGCCCGCGTCTACCGCAGCCCGCACCGCTACGCCTGGCCCGCCGAATTGGATCTGATGGCCCATATGGCCGGTTTCGCATTGGAAGCCCGGCACGCGGATTGGACGGGAACCCCGTTCACGGCGCGGTCCCCATCCCACGTCTCGGTCTACCGGCTCACGAACGCATGACCGGCCGGAACGAATCCGGATCCGCCGCAGTCCAATCCGCGCGCCATCCGGGCGGCGGATCGTCGAGCATCTGCCCCGGCGCGAGCCATTCGTAGAGTTCGGAATAGGAGCGCATGATCGTCGGGGAGATCTTCTTGCGCAGCATATGCGGGGTGAGCAGGGTGGGGTCGTCGACGCCGAGCGAGGCCATGATCTGCACCGCCTGTCGCACCGTGGCCTCCTGGAAACGCTGGGCGCGCAGGGCCTTATCGGCGACGTCCAGGGCGCGGACGCGGCGCGGGTCCTGGGTGGCCACACCCACGGGGCAGTTGTTGGTATGGCAGCGCTGGGACTGGATGCAGCCGATGGCCATCATCATGGCGCGGGCCGAATTGGTGTAATCGGCGCCCTGGATGAGGCGTTTGACGATATCGGTGCCGGTGGCGACCTTACCGCTGGCGCCGAGGCGGATACGCTCGCGCAGGCCCGTCGCGACCAGGGCGTTGTGGACGGTCATCAGTCCATCGGTCAGGGGCAGGCCGATGTTGTCCTCGTATTCCAGTGGGGCGGCGGCGGTTCCGCCCTCGGAGCCATCGACGATGATGAAATCGGGGGCGGTGCCCTCGGCGAGGATGGCCTTGCAGATCGCGAGGATATCGATGCGGGAGCCGACGCACAGCTTGAACCCGACGGGTTTACCGTCGGACAGTTCGCGCAGGCGGGCGACGAAGTGGATCAGCCCACGCGGAGTATGGAATTCCGTATGCGCCGCCGGGCTCACGACCTTCTCGTGCGCGGGCACGCCGCGATAGCGGGCGATCTCCGCACTCACCTTCGGGGCCGGAAGCACCCCGCCCAGACCGGGTTTCGCGCCCTGGCTCAGTTTGATCGAGATGACCTTCACCTGGTCGTAGGCGGCCCTGTCGGTGAATTCGAGCGGATCGAATCGGCCGTCGCGGGTGCGGGTGCCGAAATACGCCGAACCGATCTCCCACACCACATCGGCCCCGGCCTCGAGGTGATAGGGCGTCAGCCCGCCCTCCCCGGTGTCGTGCGCGAAACCGCCGGCGGCCGCGCCCTGGTTCAAGGCGCGCAACGCATTTCCCGACAGCGCGCCGAAGCTCATCGCCGAGATGTTCAGCAGCGCCATCGAATAGGGGTGGCGGCAGTCCGGGCCGCCGATCAGCACGCGCGGCGACTCGTCCGGTTCCTCGACCGGAGCGGTGGAATGCACCAGCGCTTCATAGCCCACCGATTCGACATCGCGTTCGGTGCCGAAGGACAGCTCGCCGTGAATGCCCTTGGCGCGCTCGTAGATCATGGTGCGCACATCGCGGTCGAACGGGCGGCCGTCGACGTTGCGCTCGATGAAGTACTGCTGCAACTCCGGCCGAATACCCTCCAGCAGATACCGCAGATGGCCGAGGATCGGATAGTTCCGCAGCACCGCATGTTTCGTCTGCACCACGTCGTACACCCCGACCCCCAGCGCCGCCGCGACCAGGGCCACCAGAATCCACCACGCCCAGGACCCGATCGACGCCACCACACCGACCACCACGACGGCGATCGCGAGAAACCCGACCACGAAGAACCGCGACATCAGCCACCCATCTCTCTCAGTCGAACGTCGGTTCGGCGTCCCTGCTCCGTTTGAGTTCGTAGAAACCCGGCGTACCAGCGACCAGCAGAACGCCGTCCCAGAGTCGCGCCGCCGCCTCGCCCGTCGGGGCGGGCGTGACGACCGGCCCGAAGAAGGCGATCCGCGCGCCGCCGGGACCCGGCACCGCCAGAACGGGAGTGCCCACATCCTCCCCGACCAGACCGATTCCCTCGTGATGGGAGGCGCGCACGAGCGTGTCGTAGTCGGTGGAATACGCGGCATCGGCGAGGCCGCCGGGCAGGCCGGCCTCCGACAGCGCGGCCGCGAAGGTCTCCCGGGTCTGCTTCTCGCCTCGACTATGGATGCGGGTGCCGAGCGCGGTGTACAGCGGGCCGAGAACCTCACCGCCGTATGCCTGTTCGGCGGCGGCGCAGACCCGCACCGGATACCAGCCCGTCGTATTCCAGCGGCGGTACTGCTCGGGCAGCTCGTCGAGCCGATTCTCGTTCAGCACGGCCAAACTCATGATGTGCCAGCGGATCTCGATCGGCCGCACCTTCTCCACCTCGAGGATCCAGCGCGAGGTGAGCCACGCCCAGGGACAGCGCGGATCGAACCAGAAATCGACCGTCGTGCGGACGCCCGCGTCGGACATGTGGCCCCTCATTTCCCTCGAACGATCTTCCTTGAAGGTAGAACATGATTCGCACAACATCTTCGCCAGGACCCTCGACCGGACATCGTTCCCCTAGCTAACATTTGGCGATCGAACTGCGTCCACTGATCGATAACTCGACCCGAGGGGAGACGCATGGTCGGCACGACGGCCATCACCGGTGTGGGGGTGAGCTTCGGCCCGGTCACGACCGTATTCGCCACGGTGACCGCGGGCGGCCGGGTGACGGTGGGTAGCCGCACGGCCGGGACCCCGGAATCGTCCCTGGTGCGGGAATTGCTCACGTCGGTACCCGCCGATGTGAATGTCGTCGTGGCACGGTCGCAGGACGGCTGCGAGCCGCTGCCCGCGCGGGTGGCGCCGATCGCGGCGCCGATCGCCGCCGTCGAATACCTCGAATACGAGTACGGCCCGCGGCCACCGCGGCTGGTGCTGGTCTACGACCTCGAGGCGACGAGTCTGGATATCGCGGTGGTCCGGGTCGGTTCCGGGGAGGCGGTGATCGCCGGGACGCCGGTGCGGGCGCCCGGCTTCAGCCCGATCCCGCTCGGCGAGGACGACGCCGCTCTCGACGAGTACGACGGGCCGCGCGCCGCGTATGTCCGAGCGTCGTTCGCGGTGATCCGTGCGGGGATCCGGTCGGCCGGGGTATCGCTCGACGAGATCGATCGAATTCTGCTGGTGGGCAGCGCCGCTCGGGCACCGGAGGTGGCGGGCGTGCTGGCCGAGCTCGGGCCGGTGGTCATCTCGGCCGATCCCGCCCACTGCGTCGCCATCGGCGCCGCCCGCTACGCGGCGCGACGGGCCACACCGCTCACCGGAGTCGGCTCGCGACGGCCGCTCGCGCTGGCGGGCGCGGCCGTAGCCGCGGTGGTCGCTATCGCGGCGGCGTCGCTGTTCCTGCCGTCGACCGGGACGACAACCGCGACGCGGACGGCGGCGATCCCGGGCACCAGTGCGGCGATATCGCCGACGAGAGCGGATGCTCTACTGAAAGCCGCCGCGCAGCAGGAGCTTTCGGCATCGATCGAGACCGAGCCGTCGGTGGGCGAGGACGCGGAGTCGCCGAGCGACGAAGCGCCCCCGGGCCGTTACCGCGCAGGACGCCTGAACCATCCGGGGCTCTTGCACTTTCCGTGACGGAATCAGCGCCCGCGCCGCGCCGGTGCACAGCAGCCGACCGCGCACGGCACACCGTCGGTGGTGCATCCGTATCCGGGCACCTCGCCCAGCCGCCGCGCGGGCGCACCCGTCAGATGCTCCGCGACCAGCTCGGCCACCAGCGCGGCGAAGCGTGGATCCGATCCCGGCGTCGCGGCCCGCGCGAACGCCATGCCCAGCTCGCCCGCCCTCACCGCGGCCTCGTTGTCCAGATCCCAGACGACCTCGAGATGATCGGAGACGAAGCCGACCGGGCAGACCACCACGGCGTCGATTCCCTTGCCGGACAACGCATCCAGATGATCGACGATATCCGGCTCCAGCCACGGCACCTGCGGCGGACCCGAACGCGACTGCCACACCACATCATGATCGTCGAATCCGCCTGCCGCGGCGCATAATCGGGCCGCCTCGGCGACCTGACGGCTGTAGAGGCGCCCGCCGTCGGCGGGCGGACCGGCCGCCTCGTCCGCCGATTCCGGAATCGAATGCGCGGTGAACACCAGCCGCGCCCGATCGCAGCAATCGGCCGGAAGCTGTTCGCGCGCGGCGCGAATCGCGTCGGCGAAGGCCTCGATCAGGAGCGGATGATCGAAGTACTGCCGCAGCTTGACCAGCGTCGGCGCACCCTCGCCGACCGCTGAGCGCGCCCGGACGATATCCTCGTCGTACTGGCGGCAGCCGGAGTAGCCGCCCCAGGCCGAGGTCGGAAACACCAGCGCCGCACCGATATCGTCGCCGCGCATCCGCGCCACGGTCTCCTCGACCATCGGATGCCAATTGCGGTTGCCGAAGTACACGGGCAGATCTATTCCGCGCGTGGCGAATTCGGCCTCGATCGCCGCGATGATGTCCCGGTTGAGCGCGTTGATCGGCGACACTCCCCCGAAATGCAGGTAGTGCTCGGCCACCTCGGCCAACCGCTCCGGCGGCACACCCCGGCCCCGAGTGACGTTCTCCAGGAACGGCAGTACGTCCTCGGGGCGTTCGGGTCCGCCGAAGGAGAGCAGCAGGAGCGCGTCGACGGACGTGGTCATCAGTTCGCGGGGAATCCGTCCGCGGGGAACCAGGTGTTGTGGCTCGCGCCGCCGTCCACGTAGATGATGGAGCCGGTGGTGCCCGGCAGCCAATCCGACAGCATCGTCACGATGGACTTGGCCACCACGGTCGGATCGTCGACATCCCAGCCGATCGGCGAGGCGCCGTCCCAGTAGGTGTTGAGCATGCTCAGCTGCTTGGCGTCATCGGTGGCGGTGCCCGCGATGGCCTTGGCGGCGAGGGTCTTGATCGGGCCGGCGGCGATCAGGTTGGAGCGAATTCGCTTGGCCTCGCCCACCTCTCGCGCCACGTACCGGTTCACCGACTCCAGCGCGGCCTTGGCCACGCCCATCCAGTTGTAGTACGGCATCGCGGTGCGCGGATCGAAATCCATGCCGACGATCGAGCCGCCCTCGTTCATGATCGGCAGCACGGCGCGCGCCAGCGAGGCGTAGCTCCAGGCCGAGATCTCGAACGCCTTGGACGCGTCGGGGCCCGGGCCGTCGAGGAACGGCTTGGCGTCGGGACCCATCAGGGTGCGCGGTGCGAAGGCGATGGAGTGCAGCACGCCGTCGACGCCCTCGGGCGCGAGCTCGCGCACCTTGTCGGGCAGCGCGGCCAGATCCTCCTCGCTGGTGACATCGAGGCCGATCGCCGCCGGAACCTCCTGCGGCAGGCGCTTGGCGATCCGATCGATCAGCCGCAGCCGCTCCGGAATTCCGGTGATGAGCACCTTCGCGCCCTGCTCCTGCGCGACCTTGGCGGCGTGGAAGGCGATCGAGGAATCGGTGATGATGCCCGTGATGAGGACGGTCTTGCCTTCGAGCAATCCGCTCATGGGTATTGGGATCTCCTGTGTCGGTGCGAGGTCTGATGTGTGCGTAATGCGAAAAGCTAGTGGCCCATGCCCATGCCACCGTCGATCGGAATGACGGCACCGGAGATGTAAGCGGCGTCATCGGAGGTCAGGAAGCTGATCGCGGCGGCGACCTCTTCAGGCTTACCGATGCGCTTGGCCGGAATGGCCTGCATGGCCGCGTCGATGAATCTGGCTTCCATCTCCTGGGTCATATCGGTATCGATGAACCCGGGCGACACCACGTTGGCGGTGATGTTGCGCGAACCGATTTCTCGCGTGATCGACCTCGCCATACCGATCAGGCCCGCCTTCGACGCGGCGTAGTTGACCTGTCCGGGGACGCCGGACATGCTGACCACCGAACCCAGGAAGATCATGCGGCCCCACTTGGCCTTCTGCATATCCCGGGTAGCCCGCTTGGCACAGCGCCACGCACCGGTGAGGTTCGCGTCGATGACCCGGGTGAACTGATCCTCGCTCATCCGCATCAGCAGCGTGTTGTCCGTAATGCCCGCGTTGGCCACGAGCACCTCGACCGGACCCTGCTTCTCCGCGACCTCCGCGAAGGCCGCATCCACCGACTCCGTATCGGTCACATCGCATTTCACACCCAGCAAACCCGCAGGCACGCCCGATCCACGATGGGTGACAGCCACCTTATGCCCGTCGGCGGCCAGGCGCTGGGCGACGGCCAGGCCGATGCCCCGGTTACCGCCCGTGACCAGTACCGATCGAGATGTGATGTTCGACATGGGCATCAACCTACCTTCGTCCGCTCGATCCGCTGCGACCGGGCCGGATTCGGCCCGAGGCCCGTCGCCATCGCGCAAAGGCCTGCAAGAGTGTCGCATTCGCCTCTGAAATCCGTGTTCAGGGGCCGAGGCAACAGCCCGCTACGGCAGCCGTTGCCGATATACCAGACTCGTCAGCACGCCCGCGGCCGTCAGCAGCAGACCCAGCAACAACCACGGCCGACTCGCATCGCCGATGGTCATCTCGTACCCGATCTGGCTCTGCAGCGTGTCGTAGACCTTGGTCAATTCCTGCAGCGTGGACGCGGTGAAGAAATCGCCGCCGGACAGTTTCGCGATCTGCTGCATGGCGTCGTTGTCGACCGGAACCGGTGCGTCCTGGCTGCCGCCGTCGGGCAGCGGGATCTGCACCCGGCCCCAGGTAGTGCCGAACGAGATCGTCGAGATCGGGATGTTCTTGCTCTTGGCCACCCGGGACGCGACGAACTCGTGGCGCGGATTCTCGTAATCCTCGAACGCCGGGACGGTCTGTTTACCGTCGGACATCAGCACGATCCGCGCGGGCGGCGGATCCTGTGCGCCGCCGAGCACCGAACCGAGGGTGTCGATGGCCTGCAGCGCGGAGAAGATGCCCTCACCGGTGGCGGTGCGCTCGGCGAGCTTGAGGTTGTCGATGGCGGCCTTGACGGCCTCGTGATTGGTTGTGGGAGAGACCAATACCGAGGCCGTGCCCGCGAACGACACCAGTCCGAGGTTGATGCCGCGGGGCAGTTCGTCGACGAAATCCTTACCGGCCTTCTTGGCCACCTGGATTCGCGACGGCGGCACGTCGGTGGCCTCCATCGACAGCGAGACGTCGATGGCCAGCATCACCGTCGCGCGGTTGCGCGGCACCTTCTTGGCCGCCTGCGGTCCGGCCGCGGCGATCGTCAACAGCACCAGGCCCGCCAGCAGCAGCGCCACCGGCACATGCCGCCAGGCGCTGGGCCGCTTGGGCGCGACCCGCTCCAGGGTCTCCATATTGGAGAACAGCAGCAGATGTCGTTGGCGGCGGCGCTGATTGAGCACATACAGCAACGCCAGCAGCGCGACGACGAGGAGGAAGCCGAGCCAGATGGCCGCGGAGAAATGCGAAATGCTCACTGTCGAGGAGCCCGTCCGGACGGGGCGCCGAAGGTGTGGCGCCGGGTGGACACGAACCGGACGACGTCGGCGATCCAATCCCGATCGGTGCGCAGGGTCATCACCGGCGCGCCGGCGCTGCGCAGCGTCTGCTCCACCTGGTCGCGATGCTGCTGCGCCGCGTGTGCGAAATCGCTTCGCAGCGCGGGGGTCACGGTGAATTCGCGGGTGCGCCCGGTCTCCGGATCGTGCAACACCACATCGCCCACATCGGGCAGGTTCAGATCCAGCGGATCGAGCACCTCCACCGCGAGCAGATCGTGGCGGCCGGAGATGGCGCGCAGCGGGCGCTGCCAGTCGATATCGCCGAGGAAGTCCGAAATGACCACGGCCAGACCGCGTTTGCGCTGCGGGCGGCGCAGCGCCTCGATGGCGCCGCGCAGATCCCCGCGCACCCCGTCGGCGGCGTGTGGTGTGGTCGCGATGGCGCGCAGCATGGACTGCGCGTGAATTCGCCCGCTGCGGGCGGGAATTCGATAGAGGCGCTCGCCATTGGCGATGACCGCGCCGATCCGGTTACCGCCGCCGCCGGTCAGATGCGTGACCGCGGCCGCCGCGGCGACCGCCAGATCGCGCTTCTCGCACAGCGCGGTGCCGAAGTCGAGACTGGCCGACAGGTCGACCACCAGCCATGTCTCGAGCTCACGGTCGGCGATCATCTGCCGCACATGCGGATGGGTGGTGCGGGCGGTGACCGACCAATCCATCTGGCGCACATCGTCGCCCGGCTGATACAGCCGCGCGTCACCGGGTTCGGAACCGGGGCCGGGGATCAAGCCGGAATGGTCACCGTGCAGAACGCCATCGAGGCGACGGCGCACGGTCAGTTCCAGGGTCTTCAGCGCCGCGGTCAGATGCGGGTCGGTGAGCCCACCGGAACGAAACGACGGCGGCGCCGCGCCCCGGGCGGGAACGTTCGCTGGAATCGTCACTGGTGCAACCGGATCCGATGCCTCGCTCACTGACGCTGCTGTTGTGGCTGCCCGGCGGCCTGCTGACCGTTGGGCGCCGGCGGCGCGGGCTGCTGCGGTGCGGCGGGCATCGGTGCGGGTCCGCCCGGCTGCTGGCCCGCCGGCTGACCCGGTGCGTTGGCCTGCGGGGCGACCTGCGGCAGGCCGACCGTCTGCAGCACGCGGCGGATCACGTCGTCGGGGCTGACCTCGTCGGCCAGCGCGTCGTAGGACAGCACCAGGCGGTGGCGCAGCACATCGGGCACGACCTCGACCACATCCTGCGGGACCACGTAATCGCGACCGCGGATCAGGGCCACCGCGCGCGCGGCGGCGATGATGCCCAGGCTCGCGCGCGGCGAGGCGCCGTAGGCGATCCAGCCCGCGACGTCGGTCATGCCGAATTCGGCGGGTTTGCGGGTCGCGGCGATCACCCGGACCACGTAATCCACCAGCGCGTGGTGGACGAAGGTGCTGGCGGCCAACTTCTGCAGTCGGATCAGCTCGGTGGGATCGAGGATCTGCTTGGCTTCCGGCGGGGTGACACCCATCCGGTAGATGATCTCGCGCTCCTCCTCGACCGAGGGATAGTCGACGACCACCTTGAACAGGAAGCGGTCGCGCTGCGCCTCGGGCAGCGGGTACACGCCCTCGCTCTCGATCGGGTTCTGGGTCGCCATGACCAGGAACGGATCGGGCATCGGGTAGGTCTTACCGCCGATCGACACATGCCGCTCGGCCATCACCTCGAGCAGCGCCGACTGCACCTTGGCCGGGGCGCGGTTGATCTCGTCCGCGAGCACGAAATTCGCCACGACCGGGCCCAATTCGGTGTCGAACTCCTCGCGGCCCTGCCGGTAGATGCGCGTGCCGACGAGGTCGGTGGGCACCAGGTCCGGCGTGAACTGCACGCGCGAGAACGAACCGCCCACGACCCGGGCGAAGGTCTCCACGGCCAGGGTCTTCGCGATGCCCGGCACGCCTTCCAGCAGCACATGCCCGCGGGCGAGCACGCCGACCAGCAATCGCTCCACGAGGCGGTCCTGGCCCACGATCACCCGTTTGACTTCGTAGATCGCCTTCTCCAGGATCTGGACATCGCGCTCGAGGGTGTTGGGCGCCGGCGCGTCCTGCACCGAGTTCACCGTGCTCACACCATCCGTCGAAGTCACCAACATCCCCGCTTTCGCCTAGTCCGGCCCCGAGAGGCTCGTCGCTGCATTCGTGGTTCGCACCGAAGTGTGTTTCCCACAACTATTCCAGGTTTGGCATCCTCCCCCAACGCGGCCGGGGGATTCCGCGCGGCTCCCGTTCGGGGGCCTGCCGTCTTCCCAGGCAGCGACCGCGTGCCCGGCGGCTCGCCGCGTGTTGCGCGACACTTTGCACAGTAACGCACATCATCGGCGGCGGCCGCTGGGCGGCGCTCGGATCAGGCCCGCGACAGCAGGTGATTCAGCCGATCGCGCAGTGCGTCGATGCGGGCGTGTCCGGCCTCGGGGTCGGCGTCGGTGCTCGGGATCTCGATGCTGAGCCGTCCGTCGAAGGTGCTCACCAGATAGCAACCGCCGTACAGCGATGCGTCCGGCAGATCGGCCGCGACCTTCGCGTGGAAGGTGCCGCGGAAGTCGGTGAGCCGCAGTTCTGCCGGTGCGCGCAGCGCCGGAACCGGACCCCAGTTGGTCATCACGACCGCCCCCGCGGACATCGCCGCCGCGGCCTGGGCCATCGCCTGCGGATCGCTCAGCGCCAGCGTGCTGCGTTGAATGAGTCCCTCGGCGAGTCCGGCACGCAGTCCGGCGCTGATCTCGCGGGCGAGGGTGAGCGGATCGGCGCTCGGGGTGGTGGGCTGGAAGTGCGCGAAGCCGAGCACATTGGTGCCCTCGGTGAGCCCGATCTGCGGGGTGAGCCGGGTGCGCAGATTCACCGGGTACACGTAGATCAGTTCCGCGAGCGACACCCGGCGAATCTCGGCCTCCGCCAGCAGGAGTGCCGCGGAGAGCAGGCCGTTGATCGTGAGGCGCTCGCGATGGCCGAGGTCGGCCAGGGCGGTGGTCTCCGCGGCGGTCAGGCGGTGGCGGGCCATCGCGAACGTGATCGGTTCGGTCGCGGGCGAATTCGGCGCGGCCGGTGCGTCGGCGGGCGCGGTCCTCGGATCGGCCGGGGCGGGCGCGAGCTGATCGATGCCGCGTTCGGCGAGCAACTGCTCGACCGATTTCGGATACGGATGGCGACGCAGTGTCGCCGAGACGCCCTCGACGGTGTCGATGTAGCGATCCCACAGCGCGGTGAGCACGCCGAAGGAGTGGTAGGCGTCGGCGACGCTGTGATGCGTCGCCAGGGTGACGCTCGCCTCGGTGCCGTCGTAGGTGACGCTCAGCCCGCTCAATGCGTGCGCCTGGTCCAGATCGACCCCGGACAGCGGGCGATCCAGCGGTCCGGTGCCGACACCCAGCGTGGGCCGGATATCGGAGGTCACGAGGACCGCCTCGCCGTCGGCGGTGGTGTCCAGGCGGGCCGCGAGCACCGGATAGGTACGGCAGACGGCCTCGTAGGCGGTCGCGAGCGCGGTCAGATCCAGCTCGCCCGAGGTGCGGACGGAATATCCGACATAGAGCTGATTGCCGGCGAACATCGCCTCGCTGGGTGCCAGGGGACGCGTGATTTCGGGCGTGGTCATGCGGGGACTCCCATATGTTCCGGAATTCTTTGCGTAAATGCGGGAAATGCATTCACGTTTCGCCGTCACGTTCGCGGGCGTGCGCCATTCCCGGCGCTCGTTCGATGAACGAGCGTCGTAGGAATGTGACTGTGTTTCACGCGGGCGGCGGGTCGGTCGTGATCACAGCTGCGACCGAACCGACTCCGGTGCAACAGGTTTCATCGTGATCACCGATCGCACGCTAACAGTGCTTCCACCTGGCAGCAACTGGGACGATCGCCTGCTCACGCGGCGATTTCTTCCTCCGCATTGACGCGATTGTCCGATTGTCGAATGGTAGAACCGTCCGATTTCCTCGCTTTATGTGGAACGGGTATCACGCTATGAGCCGGACTGCGTCAGGCATAATTCCACCCTCGCGAACCGGCGAGATCTTCACCACATCACCAGATTCCGGTGCCTCGATCATCCTGCCGTCGCCCAGATACAGCGCCACATGTTCGCTGCCATTGGTTCCCCAGAACAGCATGTCGCCGCGTTCGCGTTCGGCCACCGGCACCCGGGTGCCCATCTGGTACTGATAGCCGCTGTAATGCGGCAGCGATATTCCGACACCCGCGAAGGCATAGATCATCAGTCCGGAGCAGTCGAAGCCGACCTTGTTGAAATCGCCGTAACTGTCGGCGACGCCGCCGTCGTGAATGCCCTTGGTCGGACCGTCCTCGTCGCCGCCACCCCAGGAATAGGTGACCCCCAGCTGTGACATGGCACGGTCCACGACGGTCTCGATCAGCTGACCGCGATTTCCCGTGGGGCGATGGGGTGGATGGATCAGGGATCGCCGCGGCGGCGGGGAGTTGTCGAACTGGGTGTGCGGGCGCTTGCCCGCACCCAATTGCTCGGCCCGATCGCGGGCGTCCTTATTCGCCGCGGTCCGGGCCGCGGCCGCTGCCGCGGCGGCCGTGGCGGCGGCCTCCTCGGCCCGGCGCTGGCGATCCCAGGACAGATACGCATCGCGCTGCCCCTGCAGACCGGCGACCCGCTGCCGCGCGGCATCGAGTCGCTGCTGAGCCGAATCACGCTGCTGGACAAGGGCAATGCGATTGCCGACCTGCCGATCCTGGGCGGCCTTCACGGCCGCGACCGCGTTCTGCGCCTCGACCTTCTTCCGCTCGGCGGCCGCCGCGGCGGCATCGGCGGCCTGTTTGGCCTGCCGGGCGGTCGAATCGCGGTTGGCCTGTTCGACCTGCGCGCGGCGCAATCGGTCCAGGGCGTCCTGCTGGGTCTTGGAGGCCACCGACAGCAACTGGGCCCGCTCGAGGGCCAGGTCGGGATCGGCCCCGGCGAGCACGTTGACCATGGCATTGGTGCCCGGCCGGGTATACGCCTCGATGGCGAACTGGTCGAAATCCGCCCGCGCCTTGCCGACCTTGACCCCAGCATCGGCCAGATCGTGCTGGGTGCCCGCGACCACTGCCGCGGCCGCGTCGACGGCCTCGCGGGAGACCTGTAGATCGACCAGTGCCTTGTTCACCGCCTCGCGCTTGCCCGCGAGTTCGGTATCGAGCTGCTGTAGCTGCTGTTCGACCGCGGCGACCTCGTTGATCAGGCCCCCCACCTGGCCCAGCGAGGCATCGACCTGACCTCCCGCCGCGGCGATATCGCCGTCGCTGGGATTCGGCGGGGGTGTGGGCACCCCACCCGCGACGGCGATATTCGCCGATAGCGCGGCCGCACATAACAGCAATCCCATGGCGACCCGCAGCGGGCCGCCGAATCGCCTCGCCGACACTCGCATGACACCTCCCTGCATCCCGCCGCAGCTCCCGGGGAACAAGGTCCGGCCAGGACTTCTGGAGCGATCGGTCACCGGCACTGCCTCACGAGCAACATACGAACCCACAGCAGCACCGGCCTCTGGTGACCCATGCGACACTTCTTCCCCAAAAGTGTCTTCGGAAAACGGTACGACACTTCAGCCCCGGAAGACGCAGAGTCGACGGGATCGTCGCCGGGTTTTTCGGAAGTAGCCTGGCGATAGCCTGATACGCCATAGGGTTCTGCCGGACAGAACGGACCGGATGTCAGGTAAACAGGGTCCGCTACGGACTGGGCGAGCGATCAGTTATGACGCCGTGGCGGCGGCCTGCTCCCGTGCGGCGCGACGGGACTTGAGGACATACAGCCCGCCGATCACGATCACCATGCCCGCCAGCAGCACACCGGTCACGGCCGTCCAGGACACCATGTCCGGCTTCTCGAGCCGGGCGACGAAGGCCTGCGCCGCCTCGGCGCCGTGCCCGTGCCCGCGGTACTTGGCGA
The DNA here is from genome assembly GCF_044454005.1 of Nocardia sp. NPDC051570. Classification (NCBI taxonomy): domain Bacteria; kingdom Bacillati; phylum Actinomycetota; class Actinomycetes; order Mycobacteriales; family Nocardiaceae; genus Nocardia; species Nocardia sp. NPDC051570. Next base: position 222,032 of record NZ_JBITDI010000001.1, read on the forward strand.
CATCCTCGGCCCGCTCGAGCTGATGACGGCTGATCGAATCGCTGTAGGTGCCCGCCCAGTCGTCACTGAGCACCAGCACCGTGCCGTGCTCGGACTGCCCGACCTGGGTCGCGAGGTCGCGCAGGCTCGAATCCGGCGCCGGATTGCCGGGAACGACGATGATGCTCAACGGGATTCCGTGATCCAGGGCATCCTGCGCGACCGCGGCCATGCCGTCCTGATCGACACCCTTCGGCGCGGCGACATGATTGTCGGCCAGATCGACCAGCATCGCGCTCAGATCGGTGTCCGGCGGTAGCTCCGCGGCCATGGGGGTGAAAACCGAGGCGTGCGAGACGGTCATCTTCCATCCGGTCTGTCGAGCCGCCTCCCAGGGCGACGGGCATCCAACACAGTTCAGGCGATCGAATGCACAGTACGCGACCGGGGCATGATGGATTCGGGACGCCTCGCTGGACGTGCCCCCCGCGTTTCACAGGACAAGCGTACTGTTACCGTTGAAAGTACGAGGCGCACAGCCCAAGACTGCGCCCTCGACCTCGGCCGCCGGCACAGCCCCGCCGGTAGCCACCCCCTCCTTCGGGGCCTGGACATCAGGGCCCGGGGGAGGCAGCGAGCTTAAACCACGTAGGGCCCCGTACGGGCCCCATCAGACACGACGAGTGGAGCTGAACGTATGACGAGCATCGATACATTCGGCGCCAAGGGCACCCTGCAGGTCGGAGATCGGTCGTATGAGATCTTCCGTCTGTCTGCCGCGCCCGGCACCGAGAAGCTGCCCTACGCACTGAAGGTCCTCGCGGAGAATCTGCTTCGCACCGAGGACGGCGTCAACATCACCGCCGATCACATCCGCGCGATCGCGAGCTGGGATCCGAACGCCCAGCCCGACACCGAGATCCAGTTCACCCCGGCGCGAGTCATCATGCAGGACTTCACCGGCGTGCCCTGCATCGTGGACCTGGCGACCATGCGCGAGGCCGTCGCGGCCCTGGGCGGCGACCCGAACAAGGTGAACCCGCTGGCCCCCGCCGAGATGGTCATCGACCACTCGGTCATCATCGACGTATTCGGTCGCGCGGACGCCTTCGAGCGCAACGTCGACATCGAATACCAGCGCAACGGCGAGCGCTACCAGTTCCTGCGTTGGGGCCAGACGGCTTTCGACGACTTCAAGGTCGTCCCGCCGTCCACCGGCATCGTGCACCAGGTCAACATCGAGCATCTGGCCCGCGTCGTGATGATCCGCGACGGCCAGGCCTATCCGGACACCTGTGTCGGCACCGACTCGCACACCACCATGGTCAACGGCCTGGGCGTATTGGGTTGGGGCGTCGGCGGTATCGAGGCCGAGGCGGCCATGCTGGGCCAGCCGGTCTCGATGCTGATCCCGCGCGTGGTCGGCTTCAAGCTGACCGGTGAGATCAAGCCGGGCGTCACCGCGACCGACGTCGTGCTCACCGTCACCGATATGCTGCGCAAGCACGGTGTGGTCGGCAAGTTCGTCGAGTTCTACGGCAAGGGCGTCGCCGAGGTGCCGCTGGCCAACCGCGCCACCCTGGGCAATATGAGCCCCGAATTCGGTTCCACCGCCGCGATTTTCCCGATCGACTCGGTCACGATCGACTACCTGAAGCTGACCGGCCGCTCCGATGAGCAGGTCGCGCTGGTCGAGGCCTACGCCAAGGAGCAGGGCCTGTGGCACGACGCGGATAACGAGGCCGCCTACTCGGAGTACCTCGAGCTGGACCTGAACACCGTGGTGCCCTCCATCGCCGGCCCGAAGCGCCCGCAGGACCGGATCCTATTGTCGGAGAGCAAGATCGCCTTCCGCAAGGACATCCACAACTACACCTCCGATCCGGAGGCCGCGCCGCATTCGCATCTGGACGAGGCGATCGAGGAGTCCTTCCCGGCCAGCGATCCGGCCGCGCTCTCCTTCGCCGACGACGACGCCGTGCTGCCGACCGCCGCCAACGGCGCGGTGGGCCGCCCGTCCAAGCCGGTCAAGGTGCAGACCGAGGAGTACGGCGACTTCATCCTCGATCACGGCGCCGTGGTGGTCGCCTCGATCACCTCCTGCACCAACACCTCCAACCCGTCGGTCATGATCGGCGCCGCGCTGCTGGCGCGTAATGCCGTGGAGAAGGGCCTGACTCGCAAGCCGTGGGTCAAGACCTCGATGGCGCCGGGTTCGCAGGTCGTCAACGGGTATTACGAAAAGGCCGGCCTGTGGCCGTATCTGGACAAGCTGGGCTTCAACCTGGTCGCGTTCGGCTGTGCCACCTGTATCGGTAATACCGGCCCGCTGCCGGAGGAGATCTCCAAGGCGGTCAACGACAACGACCTGACCGTCACCGCGGTGCTGTCGGGTAACCGTAACTTCGAGGGCCGCATCTCCCCCGACGTGAAGATGAACTACCTGGCCTCCCCGCCGCTGGTCATCGCCTACGCGCTCGCGGGCACGATGGACTTCGACTTCGAGCATGACGCGCTGGGCACCGACACCGACGGCAAGGACGTGTTCCTGCGCGACATCTGGCCCGCGCCGCAGGAAATCCAGGACACCATCGACCGGGTCATCTCCCGCGATATGTTCCTCGAGGACTACAAGGACGTCTTCAAGGGCGACGAGCGCTGGCGCTCGCTGCCCACCCCGGAGGGTAAGACCTTCGAATGGGCGCCGAAGTCGACCTACGTGCGCAAGCCTCCGTACTTCGACGGCATGCCGCAGAGCCCGAAGCCGGTGGCCGACATCACCGGCGCGCGAGTGCTTGCGCTGCTGGGCGATTCGGTCACCACCGACCACATCTCCCCCGCGGGCAACATCAAGCCGGGCACCCCGGCCGCGCAGTACCTCGAGGCCAACGGCGTGGAGCGCAAGGATTACAACTCCTACGGCTCGCGTCGCGGTAACCACGAGGTGATGATCCGCGGCACCTTCGCCAACATCCGGCTGCGCAACCAGCTGCTCGACGACGTCTCGGGTGGTTACACCCGCGACTTCACCCAGGACGGCGCCCCGCAGGCGTTCATCTACGATGCCTCGCAGAACTACCAGAAGGCCGGCACTCCGCTGGTCGTGCTGGGCGGCAAGGAGTACGGCTCGGGTTCCTCGCGCGACTGGGCGGCCAAGGGCACCAGCCTGCTGGGCGTGCGCGCGGTGATCACCGAATCGTTCGAGCGCATCCACCGTTCCAACCTGATCGGCATGGGCGTGATCCCGCTGCAGTTCCCGGCGGGTGAATCGGCCGCGTCGCTGAAGCTGAACGGCACCGAGGTGTTCGACATCGAGGGCATCACCAAGCTGAACGAGGGGGTGACTCCGAAGACCTTGAAGGTGACCGCCACCAAGGAGAACGGAGACAAGATCACCTTCGACGCCGTGGTCCGCATCGACACCCCCGGTGAGGCCGACTACTACCGCAACGGCGGCATCCTGCAGTTCGTCCTGCGCAACATGATCCGGGGCTGATCGGAAGTTGCCATCATGTCCTGGTCCCCGAATTCGCTGTCGGGGACCAGGATCTCCGCTCGTCGCTCGTGCAAGACCCCCGCTCCCCGCGCAGGGAGCGGGGGTTTCGCGCACACCCCGTTTGGAGGAGCCCATGCCCAAGGTCAGTGACGACCATCTCGCCGCCCGGCGCAGCCAGATCCTGGACGGGGCACGACGCTGCTTCGCCGAATACGGCTACGAGGGTGCCACGGTACGTCGTCTGGAGGAGGCCATCGGCCTGTCCCGGGGTGCGATCTTCCATCACTTCCGCGATAAGGACGCGCTGTTCCTCTCGCTCGCGCAGGAGGATGCCGAGCGGATGGCCGAGGTCGCGGCCAATCAGGGCATCGTGCAGGTGATGCGCGAAATGCTCGCCAACCCGGCGCAGTACAACTGGCTCGGCACCCGCCTGGAGATCGCCAGACGCCTGCGCACCGACCCCGAATTCGCCGCCGGTTGGACCCAGCGCTCCGCCGAACTCACCGCGGCCACCCTGGCGCGACTGGAACGCCGCAAGGCCGCGGGCGCCCTGCGCGACGACGTCCCCACCGATGTCCTGCTGGGTTATCTGGACCTCGTCCTGGACGGCCTCATCGCCCGCATCGCCTCCGGCCACGCTAACCAAAACCTCGAAGCCATCCTGGATTTGGTGGAGGCGTCGGTGCGCCGCAAGCCCTGACTACGCGAAGGTGCTGTTGATGTACTGGGCCGCGTGGGTGGTCCAGACGACGTTCGTACCGGGCATCGTCTGCGTCGCATAGGCCACATGCGGGCCGCCGGTCGTGAGCAGGCCGACAGCGCCGTTGACCGCCTGCACATAGCGCTCGAGATTGGCCACCGGATCGGTCACCAGCCACCGCGTCAGTTCGCCGAAGATCAGGTAGCTGACATTCCCGAAGCGGGCACCCTCGACGAACGAGAACGGCGAGATGCCCACATCGATGATCCGCAGCGGCGAATCCGCCAGGGAGGCGGTGATGATGTCGTCCGGATTGGCGTACTCCCTGGTGGCGACCTGCGCGGGCCAGTCGCCGTGCTGTCCGTGCAGTCCGAACGTCGTCGGCGGGCACAGATCGTCGACCGAATCACCGGCCCGCCGAAGCGGATTGGCGATATGCACCGCGAAGGCGATCTCCAGCGGACTGCCGTCGGTATTGGTGTACTGACCGGACTGCACCCCCTCCAGGATCCGGCTCGCGCAGATACCGCCCAGCGAATAGCTCAGCACCCCACAGACATTCGTCGATTCCTGCATCGCCTGCACCCCGGCGCTGATGCCGTCGGCGACCGACGTGTCCAGCGACGGCCCCCAGACGGCGGGGTCGGGCCCGATCGAGGCCGGCCACACCGGTTCGAAACAGCGGAAACTCCCGGGATCGAGCAGATCGGCGATGGCGGCCAGCATTCCCGCGGGGGAACCATCCGGATTGCGCGTCTCATTGGTCCCACGAAACGTGATGACGTCGATCATCGTGTACTCCTCGTCCGCATGAAACACCCTTGTCTCGCCACGGTAGGTCCGAGGGCCGCCGGGCAGCACCGGATTGGGGAGGTATGCGCGCAATGCGTGCACTAATCGATGAATACCCTTGTGATCGCAGGTCGTGACACACGACACCGCCCATCCGGAAATACCGGGTGATCGACTGGAGGTTCTGGAACGTATGACCTTCTCTGTGCCCGTCACCGTCCGTGGATACGAAATCGACGTCAACGGCCACCTGAATCAGGCCGTCTATCACCAGTACGCCGAGCACGCGCGCTGGGAGCACTTCCGGGCGGCCGGAGTGGATGCGGAGAAGATGCGCGTGACCGGGCTGGGCCCGGTGGTCCTCGAATCCACCATCAAGTACCTGCGGGAACTGCATCTGGGCGATGAGGTGAATGTGACCAGCGCCTTCGAGTGGGGTACGGGCAAGATCTTCCGATTCCGCCAGCAGGTCGTCAAGCTCGACGGCACCGTATCCGCCGACATCACGGTGGTGACCGGACTGATGGACCTGTCCACGCGCAAACTCGTATCGAATCCGGTCGAGCGGTTCCGCGAACTGACCGACGCACCGGATCTGCTCGGCCTGTGAACGGTTGAGCGCTCAACCGAACGTCTTTCGGCGATAGCGGATTCCGCGCGCACGCGCCCCGTCCGCACACACACCTGAAATCTTTCGTTGCGAACCGATCAGCACCCGGCGCGGGATATGATCCAGATCACGCTCAGCCTCCGTGGCAAACCGCGAGCAGATCGGAGACCAGCCCATGTTCGATGCCGACCTTCACGCCGTCATGCCACCGATCTCCGGGGATCTGGTGGCCCAATCGGAGCGGTCGGTCAGTGTGCGCGTGACCGACGGCGTCTGGACCTTCGATCGTGCCGATGTCCTGTCCGTCGATGAATACGGCGGCGGCCCAAGCCATTTCGAGCGCCGCGTGCGGGTGCGTGTCCGGCCGGGCGCGACCGCCGATTTCACCCGGCGGCTGCGCATCGACCTGACCGAACGCCCGATGACATTGACCCACGCGCCCTCTCCGGCCCGCGGCGACGCGTTGCTCGCCCGGCTCACCGAGCACTGGGCCCGCGAATTGCGTCTGCCCGCCGCACCCGGCGTCGGCGGGGCGACCTTCACCTACTGCCAGACCAGGACCGACGCGCGCAGCGACGACGGCACCGCCTGCGACAGCCTGGACTGAGGGCAGCACGGTATGGCGGGCAGCCCGGCGAGCTCGGTGCTGATCGTCACCGAAACCCACGACGTACACGCCGACGCGATGGCCGCGACGCTGCGAAATCTGCACGGCATCACGCCGATTCGGCTCGATATGCGCGACTTCCCGCGGGAGAGCGGCAGTTTCCGCCTCGGCCGGATCGGCACCGCGCGCACGCTCTCGCATATCCCCGGCCTGGACGCGGTGACCGCGGTCTGGTGGCGGCGCCCGCACCGCAGCCTGGTCGCGAACGGAATCTCCAGCGCCGACGACGATTTCCGCCAGGCCGAATGCGATGGCTTCCTGCAGGGCCTGCTGTGGTCGATTCCCGCGCTGTGGGTCAACGACCCAGGGGCCGATCGCACGGCCTGCCGCAAGATCGTGCAATTGGAGACCGCCCGCCGCTCCGGCTTCGCCGTCCCCGACACGCTCATCACCAACGATCCGGACGAGGCCCGCGAATTCGTCGCGGCCCGGCCGGGCCGGGTGGTCTACAAGCGCACCGGAACCGGGCGCGCGGCATTCTCCGAGACCCGCCTGCTCGGCCCGGCCGATCTCGATCGCCTGGCCACCATCCGCTCCGCGCCGACCACCTTCCAGGACTACATCGAGGCGGACTGCGATCTGCGCGTGGTGTGGATCGACGGATTGGAGTGGACGGTGCGCATCGACTCGCAATCCGGTGTGGGACGGGTGGATTCACGGCTGGACACGGCCGTGGAGTTCGCGCCCGCGCGTTTGCCCGCCGCGGTGAGCAAATCGCTCGCGACACTGATGGGGGCGCTGGGGCTGGTGTTCGGGGTGCTCGATATCCGCCTGGGCCTCGACGGCGAGTACTACTTCCTCGAGGTCAATCCGCAGGGGCAGTTCGCCTATCTGGAGATCAAGACCGGACTGCCGATCTTCCACAGCCTGGCCAACTTCCTGGTCAACGCCGACGCCGCGGTGCCGGGGCGCTGAGCGCGGCTACTCCTGTTCGAGGCTGCCCAGCAGCACGCGCAACAGCCGGGTCTCGCTGTCGGTATGCGCGGTGACGACCGCGTCGACCAGCTCGCGGGCCGCCTCGGTCAGTGCGACGCGCACGGTGAGGCGACGCTCGCTGAATTGGCCGCGATGCGGGGACGAATTCGACAATCACTTCGTCGACACCCCACACTGGAGCGCCGAGCGAAACGCCAACCGGCACTGACCGATTCGATCCGCCGACCCAGAATCACACCGGCGCAAGCACTCTAGCGCACGGACCGACCGGTTCGCACCCGATCACCCAGCAGCGCTACGCTCCACCGGCGTGAAGGAGCCCGGCGCCTCGAATCCGCGAGACGAGTCTCACGCATATCGGCCACGAAAAACACACGCGGCCACCATGATTCGAAAGCGCCCGGGCCCTACTTCGCGGCCGACTTGCGGCGATTGGCTCCACCACGGCTGCGGAGTTGCACATGCGACTCCACTAGCACGTTGTGGATGAATCCGTACGAGCGGCCGGTCTCCCGCGCCAATGAACGGATGCTGGCACCCGACTCGTACTGCTTCTTGAGCTGGGTTTGCAGGCGGTCTCGCGACTTTCCGGTCACGCGCGTGCCCTTACCCAACGTGGACTTCCCTTGTGCGGGCCTGTCACTCATGGCTTCCTCCGGTCGCCCTGCAGCCTCATTCAAGGCTAGACACTCTGCGTTCAGTGATCAACGCCTCCGTGTGATTCGCATCACGAATCCGGCGTCGAACCCCTAATTCGATGACTTTCTCCGGCCGTCTCGCCCGCGCCCACGAGATCGCGGACGGCCGGAACATGGCTCGAGAACGCTCAGCGCGGGCCACCGGAGTGGCCCGTACGGGCCAGGGGAACAGCGTCTGGCCCAAGGGGATTGAGTCGGGTCGCTGCCCGGTGAGACGGTCCAAAACATCTCACCGGGCAGCGGCCACGCCCGCTACCACCGTTGCGGGCCGTTGGACCAGTTGCCGCCCTGACCGGCAAGCTGGCCCAGGTCTTCTCCCCCGGAATCGGAATCGTTGCCCTGCCCGCCGAATCCGTTGCTCCACGGATCCCACGAGACGTTGCCGTTGCCGCCGGCCTGGTTGCCGAACCAGCCGCCCAGCCAGTCGCCCCACGGATTCGACGGCTTGCCGCCACCGGGCTTACCGGGCTTGGGCAGCCAGTCGTCCCACGGGTTCGAGGTGTTGTCGCCACCGTTGCCGGGCTTGGGGAACCAGTCGTCCCAGGGGTTCGAGCCGCCGCCGTCGCCGCCGTCATCGCCGCCGTCGCCCGGCTGACCGGGCTGGTCCGTATCGCCGCCATCGCCGGGCTTGCCGGGCTGGTCCGTATCGCCGCCATCGCCGGGCTGACCGGGCTGGTCCGTATCGCCGCCGCCACCGGGCTTGCCGGGCTTATCCGGGTTATCGCCACCGGGCTTGCCCGGCTTATCCGAGTCGTCGCTACCGCCGCCGGTGGACGTGCCGAAGTCCTGCGTCCAGTACGTGCCACCCTTGCCCTTGGCCACGCCGACGCCGATATCGCGCAGGCCGCAGTTGAGGATGTTGGCGCGGTGACCCGAGCTGTTCATCCAGCCGTCGACCACATCGGCGGCGCTGCTGTAGCCCTGGGCGATATTCTCGGCCCAGGTCTGCGCGCGATATCCCGCCGCGGAGATCCGGTCGCCCGGATCACCCTTGGAGGAGTTGTGGTCCATGAAACCGTGCGAGGCCATATCCTCGGTATGCGCCTGGGCAGCCTTGGTCAGATGACTTTCGGCCTTCAGCGGCGAGCAACCCGCCTTGGCGCGTTCGGCATTGGTGAGGCGGATGACTTCATCGGCAGAGGAATCCGATTGCGGCGCCGCGACAGCGGACGCGGCCCCGGCTAGGGTAGCGATCGCAAAGGCCGACAGGCCGATGGTGGCCGACAGTGAACGCTTGGTGGCCGGCGAGAAACTCATGGTTCCCTTCGAAAAGTCCTGATGTTCTTACGGACATACGCATATGAAAACAACGCTGACGAGATTTCTGATGTATCTCGCAACGCTCGTTGAATCGTTCTGTGCCCGAAGGGTATTCAATTCGTGATCAGATCGCAACGTAACGCTCTGAAGCTGAAGACTTTTGAAGGCCCGCCTTAACGATCGGGCGCCCGAACCGGAGAACTGCCAGGCAGTCGGCATGAGCTGCGCACAAGATCACCGTGCATCCTGCCCGGTCGCGGGCCGCACAGGTTAACTCGAGTTAAGTCCGACCTAACTCGGGTGGCCGACTTCCACTCGCCCCCTTTACTATTCGATCTACATCACGGATGAATAACGGAGATCTACAAGGCGCCGCAGCCTGATCCGACGGCCGACAATTCCCCGAGGAACTGCGTCGCGGCGTACCGAACTCTCGACTAAGGAACAACTGATGGGTAAACACAGCGCGAAGCGCACCTCCCTCGGCCCGGTCCGGATGGCCATGCTATCGATGACCGCGTTGGCGACCGCGGCGGTCGCCGCCGAACACGGTTCCACCGAAGGCGCGCAGCAGAATCAGAATCGGGCCGTCGAGGCCACCACCAGCTGGACCGATCTCGACAGCGCGACCGGTGTTCTCGCCAAGGCGAACGCCGACCGTCTGGCGTCCACACCCGTCGTGGCCGAGCGGGTCGCCGCCGCACCCGCGGTCGTCGCACCGATGGCCACCGAGGACACGGCCACCAAGCCGGGAATCCCGCTCACCTACGACAATCCCGAACAGCAGACCGAGCGCACGGTCACGACCGTGGCCGACACCAGCAGCAAGCCCAAGTCGGAGCGCCTGACCGGCGGTTACACCGGCGGCAAGCATGCCAAGAAGACCGATACCGTCGCCCGCAAGAAGAGCCCCGCTCCGGCCGCCCCCGCGGCCCCGGATCTCGGCGGGTTGCTGACCAGCATCGCCCAGGTCGTCCAGGCCGGCGCCGGTGCGGGCGGTTCGCTGGCGCAGGCCCTCGGTTCCGGTAGCTCGGCCCTGGGCACCGGAAGCGCCTCGGCCGCACCCATCGCGGACATGCTCAGCTCGGGCAGTGGTGAGCTGCTCGGCATGGGCAGCGGCAGCGCGATCGGCGGACCGCTGGGTCAGCTGGCCAAGGCCCTGGGCTCCGGTAGCGCCGCGCTGGGCACCGGCAGTGCCGGGGTCAGCAAGGCCAGCACCGGACTGATTTCGGGCTTCACCCCGAAGTCCGATGTCAGCAAGTCATCGCCCAAGCACGCCAAGCCCGAACCGGAAGAGGACTCTTCTTCGGATTCCGCTTCGGACTCCGGCGATACAGAGACTGCAGTGGGATAAGTCCTGTTGCGGCACAGGCGTTGCCGCCAATGTCGTCGGCAACGCCGTCGCCGCCTCAGGCCAGCTGGATGAGCTCCAGGTAGTCCTGGGACCAGTGATCCTCGGCGCCATCGGGCAGCATGATCACCCGCTCCGGATTCAGCGCGTCGGCCGCACCCGGATCGTGCGTCACCAGCACGACCGCGCCGGCATAGCTGCGCAGCGCGTCGAGCACCTGCTCGCGGGAGATCGGGTCGAGGTTGTTGGTCGGCTCGTCGAGTAGCAGCACATTCGCCGCCGAGGACACCAGACCCGCCAACGCCAGGCGGGTCTTCTCACCTCCCGACAGCGTGCCCGCGGGCTGTTCGAGCTGCGGCCCGGAGAACATGAACGCGCCCAGCAGGCCGCGCAGATCCTGTTCGCCCGCGTCCGGCGCGGCGTGGCGGATGTTCTCCCAGACCGTGGCCTGATCGTCGAGGGTGTCGTGCTCCTGGGCGAAGTAACCGATCTTCAGGCCGTACCCGGGCACCAGATGCCCCGCGGTCGGGGTCTCCACACCGGCCAGCAGGCGCAGCAGCGTCGTCTTACCCGCGCCGTTGAGACCCAGCACGACCACCCGGCTGCCGCGATCGATGGCCAGGTCGACACCGGCGAAGATTTCCAGCGAGCCGTACATCTTGGTCAGATTCTCGGCCATCAGCGGCGTCTTACCGCAGGTGGCGGGCTCGGGGAACTTGATCCGCGCCACCTTGTCGGCCACGCGCACCTCGTCGACCTCGGAGAGCATGCGCTCGGCGCGCTTGATCATATTCTGTGCCGCAACGGCTTTGGTGGCCTTGGCGCCGAGCTTGGCGGCCTGGGTCTTGAGCGCGGAGGCCTTCTTCTCGGCGTTGGCGCGTTCGCGGCGGCGGCGCTGCTCATCGGTGGCGCGGGCGTCGAGGTACTTCTTCCAGCCCATGTTGTACATATCGGCCTCGCCGCGCACGGCGTCGAGGAACCAGACCTTGTTCACCACGGCCTCGAGCAGTTCGACGTCGTGGCTGATCACGATCAGGCCGCCGTCGTGGCCCTGCAGGAATCCGCGCAGCCAGGTGATGGAGTCGGCGTCGAGGTGGTTGGTGGGCTCGTCGAGCAGCAGCGTGGTGCCGGACTTGCCGCCGCTACCGTCGGAGGCCGAGAACAGGATGCGCGCCAGCTCGATGCGGCGACGCTGTCCGCCGGACAGTGTGCGCAGCGCCTGGCCGAGCGCGCGATCGGGCAGGCCCAGGCTGTTGCAGATGCGCGCGGCCTCGCTCTCGGCGACGTAGCCGCCCAACGCGGAGAAGCGCTCCTCGAGGCGGCCGTACTTGCGGATCGCCTTATCCCGCTCGGCGTCGTCGGCGACCTCGGCCATCAGCGCCTGCTGCTTTTCCATCTCACGGATCAGGGTGTCGAGTCCGCGGGCGGACAGCACCCGGTCGCGGGCCAGGATATCAAGGTTGCCTTCGCGCGGATCCTGTGGGAGATAACCGATTTCGCCCGAACGGATGACCTTGCCGGCGTAAGGTTCACCCTCACCGGCAAGGATGCGCAGCGTGGTGGTCTTGCCGGCGCCGTTGCGCCCGACCAATCCGATCCGGTCGCCGGCCTGCACCCGCAGCGCCGAACCCGGCGCGGTCAGCAGGGTGCGGATTCCGGCCCGGACCTCCAGGTCGGTCGCGGTGATCACAAACGTCTCCTCAGGATATCGGCGTCGATGGGCTCGAGTGTGCAACGTCGGCACACGCAAGAACCACCGATTTTACCCATGAGAGCAAAACGGGGCCGTAACGCGGGACACGCTCGGGGTAACGTGCGGTTCCATGAGCGAACGAAGTGAGCGAACAATGGGCACAGCGAGCGCCTCGCTCGTGCACACGCCGAGCGTCAGCGAGGCGTGAGCATGAGCATGAGCGAGGATCTGAAGGGCCGCGGGGCGCTGGTTTCGGGCGCGAGCCGGGGTATCGGCAAGGCGATCGCGGCGGAGTTGCTCTCGCGCGGGGCGAACGTCGTCATCACCGCGCGCAAGGCCGAACCGCTCGAGGCCACCGCCGCCGAGCTGCGCGCGCTCGGCCATCCGGGCAAAGTCGTCGCGGTGGCGGGTAATTCGGGCGATGCCACGGCCCGGGCCGATCAGGTCGCCACCGCGGTCGCCGAATTCGGTTCGCTGGACATCCTGATCAACAACACCGGCATCAACCCGGTCTACGGCGCGCTGATGGACGCGGATCTGGACGCGGTGCGCAAGATCTTCGACGTCAATGTCGTGGCCGCGCTGGGCTATGTGCAGGAGGCGTATCGGAGCTGGATGCACGCCAACGGCGGCGCGATCGTGAACATCGCGAGCGTCGCGGGCATCCGGTCCACCGGCGTGATCGCCGCCTACGGCGCCTCCAAGGCCGCGCTGATCCGGCTCACCGAGGAGCTGGCCTGGCAGCTCGGCCCGACCATCCGCGTGAACGCGGTCGCGCCCGGCGTGGTGAAGACCCGCTTCGCCGATGCCCTCTATTCGGAGGGCGAGGAGACGGCCGCGGCGGGCTATCCGATGAAGCGGCTGGGCACGCCCGAGGATGTGGCCGGACTCGTCGGCTTCCTCGTCTCCGACGCCGCGGCGTGGATCACCGGCGAGGTGGTCCGGGTGGACGGCGGCCTGCTGGCGACCGGCGGGCTCTAGCGGAAGGCCAACGCGCCCAGCATGTCCTGATGCAGGTAGCGCAGATACTTGGTGGCGGTGTCCTCGTCGACGGCCGGGGTCGTGGTGACCAGGGTGATCACGAGGAACTGCTTCTCGCTGTCGTCCTTCCACTTGCCGACCGAGAAGTTCTCGATATAACTGCCGGGCCGCGGCTGCAGATCCTCGTCGGTGTACCGACCGATCGCGGCCGCGGCCTTATCGGCGTCGGCCATGCCGAGCACGTACTGGGTCAGCATCAGGCCGCCGCGCTCGGATCGATACACCATCTCGGCCGCGTATCGGCAGCCCAATGCGGTGAGCTTGCCGTCGACCTCGATATCACCGCAGGTCGGATCGTCGCGGCCGTCGACCCAGTCGGCATGTAGCGCAACGCCGCCCAGCTTGAAGTCCCAGTCCTTGGCCTGTTCGCGGTAGCTGAACTTCCCGGATGCGGACTGCGCGGGCGCGCTCGGACGCGGGCGCGGGGTGGAGCTGTCGGTGGCGGTCACCAGTTCGGGGGTGCTCGCGGTGGCGCGATTGGTGTCGTCGCTCTTGTTCCGGGTGATGAGCACCACCGCGGCCACGCCGATCACCAGCACGGCGATGGTCGCGACGACGATGCCGATGACGAGGCCGTTGTTGTTCTTCGGCGGCCGCGGCGGCGGATATCCGCCCGGATAGCCCGGATTCGGATTCCAGACCGGTTGCGGCGGCGGATATCCGGTGGGCTGGCCCCAGCCTTGCGGATCCTGACCCCAGCCTTGCGGGTCCTGGTCCCAGCGCGGTTGCTGCTCGGGACCCCAGCCGGGCTGCTCCTGAGGGTGGTAGCCGTGCGGGCCGGAACCCGGGGGATACGTCATGACTGCCACCTTCCGCGCCCGGGCCGCCCTGCGCACTCCGCGGCCGTCCCCCCGGGCATGGACTAGAGACCCTACCGACGCGCCGAACCCGGCGCCAAATGCCGATCGCGATCTGATCCAATTCCGGTGTGACCACCGACCTCCTCGTCTGCGGCCTCGGACCGGCCGGGCGCGCGCTCGCCCATCGCGCCCTCGCGCAGGGGCTCTCGGTCACGGTCGTCGACCCGCATCCGGACCGCCGCTGGACGGCCACCTACGCCGGGTGGGCCGACGAGCTACCCGCGTGGCTCGATCCGCGCGCGATCGCGGCGACGGTGGAGCGGCCGATCGCCTGGGGGACGCGGCGATTCGAGATCGATCGCCGCTATATCGTCTTCGACACCGCGGCACTCCGGGATTCGCTCACCCTCGCCGGGGCCCGCGTGCGCACCGACCGGGCGGTCGCCCTCGGCCGCGGATCACAGTGGGCTCGACTGTCCTCCGGCGAGGTCCTGACCGCCCGCCAGGTGATCGACGCCCGCGGCCTGACCCGCTCCCCCGCCCGCGCCGAACAGACCGCCTTCGGCATCGTGGTCCCCGACGACCTGTGGACCGAACCGCTGTTCATGGACTGGCGCGCCGACAACGGCGCACCCCCCACCGACCCCCCGTCCTTCCTCTACGCGATTCCCTTGGGCCACAACCGATTCCTCCTCGAGGAGACCTGCCTCGCGGGCCGCCCCGCCCTACCGACATCGGTCCTGCGCGAACGCCTCCACCACCGCCTGCGATCCCGCGGCATCCCCCTGCGCGGCACCGAACCCACCGAATACGTCCGTTTCCCCCTCCAGGGCGGCCGCCCCGCCCCCGGCCGCTTCGGCGCGACCGGCGGAATGCTCCACCCCGCAACGGGTTACAGCATCACCACCGCCCTCGCCGCCGCCGACCACTTCGCCACGAACCCCGTCCCCCTCCCCCACTCCCGCCCGGTCCACCTCCTGCGCACCGCGGGCCTACGCGCCCTGCTCGCCCTGCCCCCCACCACCCTCCCCGACTTCTTCGACGCCTTCTTCACCCTTCCCCCACACCATCAGCGCGCCTACCTTTCCGGCACAGCCGATCTCCCCGCCACGGCCGCCGCCATGACAGCCCTGTTCGCCTCGCTCCCGTGGTCGTCACGCCGCATTCTGGCCGCTGCGACGTTGGGGCTGAACACTTCTCGGTTTCGGGCCATCATCGACTCATGATCGAGCGTGGGCCACGCATCGCTCAGTCGCGGTCGACCACCAGGGCGGTGGTGTTGTCGGTGCCGCCGGTGCGTAAGGCCATGTCCACCAACGCGTCCGCGGTGGGGGCGGCGGGGAGGGTGGTGGCGAGGAATTCCTTGATGGAGGCGATTTCGAGGCGTTTGTGGACGCCGTCGGTGCACAGCAGGAGGCGGCCGTGGCTGGAGCCGGTGATGAAATGGCCTACGGCCTCGGGGGCCACCGTGCGCACGGAGGTGGTGACCAGGTGACTCATGCGTGGTTGGGGCTCGCGGCCGTGGGCGCGCAGGAGTTCGGCGACGGTGTGGTCGGTCGTGATCTGGTGCAGGACACGGCCGTTCCAGCGATAGGCGCGGCAGTCGCCGACCCAGGCGATATCGCAGGGGCCGTCGGGCTGGTCAGCGGCGGGGATCACCGCGACGGCCAGGACCGTATCGGCGGCGGGTTCCGGGAATTGCCGGTGCAATTCGTCGCGGGCGGCCAGGATCGCGGCGACGGCCCCGCGGCGGGTTCCCACCTCGGCGGCCACGGCTGCGGCCGATCTCGCCGCGCGCGCGGCGAGCAGATGGTCACCGATCCCGTCGGCCACGACGAAGGCGGTGCGGCCCACGACCGGATCGGTATGGGTGGCCACGGCATCCGCGTTGATCGAGCGGCCGCCTCGGCGGCTCACCGAATCGGCCTCGACTCCGACGAGCCGACTCAGCTCGCGGCGGGTGATGGCGGTGGTCACTGCATTGTGCACGTCCCGACCTCCTCGACTGGTCAGGTGCTGCCCATCAGCACTAGTGCCAGTGAACCTGGTACGGCCGTTACTCGCACCAAAGTCAGCCGTGGAGTTCCTTAGAAAACGGCAACGAGATAGTCACGGCGGCAAACGAACTGCACTCCCCGCGCGATTGCTCCACCGGACGTAGGCCATGATCGACGGATGACCATCGCCCCGCCGATCCTCGCCGGAGTCCCTGGTTCCTTCGCTCGCGGCGTATTCCACGAGCGGCACCCGAAGCTGATCGAGCAGGTGCTCGCCGCCCATCCCTATGGTCCGGCCGAATCGGCGGCGCTGCGGGAGTTGTTGTCCGAGAGCACCGACGGCGTCCTGAAACCCCTGGTCACGGCCGCCGATGACGCCGCGCAATGGTCGGAATGGGGTGCCGGGCTGTGGGGTCGGCCCTGGGGCGAGGCGTCGTTTCTGTGGGCGGAGAGCTACTTCTACCGACGGCTGCTCGAGGCGGTCGGCTACTTCGGCCCCGGTGCGTGGCGCGGCATCGACCCGTTCGCCCCGGCCAAGGCGGCCGAATCGGCGGGTCCCGCGGTGGCCGAGGAACTCGATGCCCTCGCCGGATCGGCGGATACCCCACCGGACAACAGGCGCGCGGCCCTGCTGCTGTCGGCGCTGTGGGGAAATCAGGCCGATCTCGGATTTCGGCTCACCGCCACGCCGGGCCCCCGCGCCACGCGCCTGCTCGTCGACGACAGCGAGGCGTTGTGGGCGAGTCTGGCCCGCGCGCGCGATCCGCTGGTATGCGTGATCGCCGACAACGCGGGCCGGGAGCTGCTGCCCGATCTCGTACTCATCGATCACCTGCTCACCGAGGAGGCGGTCGCGCGCGTCGCCCTGCACGTCAAACCCCGGCCCTACTTCGTCTCCGACGCCACGATGACCGATGTGCTGGCCACCCTGCGCGTGCTGCGCGAATCGACCACCGCCGAGGCCCGGCGGATCGGCGGGCGACTGTGGGAGGCGATGCGCACCGAGCGCCTGATCGTGCGCGATCACCAATTCTTCTGCGCCCCACTCTCTTTCCACGATATGCCTGCCGATCTGGCCGCCGAGTTCGCGACCGCGGCGATGACCGTCGCGAAGGGTGATCTGAACTACCGCCGCCTCGTCGGCGACCGGCACTGGCCACCGGCCACGCCGTTCGCCGACCTCACCGGCTACTTCCCCAGTCCCGTCACCGCCCTGCGCACCCTGAAATCCGATGTGGCCGTGGGCCTTACCGACACCCAGGTACGGGATCTGGATGCCACCGGTACCTCGTGGCGCACCGACGGCGCGCATGCGCTCATCCAATGTTCGGTCCGCGGGTAGCGTATTACCGGCATATCGCACTGAGGAGAGGGGAAGGCCCATGGCGCAGACGGTTCGGGGCGTGATCGCGCGGTCCAAGCAGGCACCGGTCGAGGTGACCGAGATCGTCGTACCGGATCCGGGTCCGGGCGAGGCGGTGGTGCGGGTGCAGGCCTGCGGGGTGTGTCACACCGATCTGCACTATCGGGAGGGTGGGATCAACGACGAGTTCCCCTTCCTGCTCGGGCATGAGGCCGCAGGCGTGGTGGAGGCGGTCGGCGACGGTGTGACCGAGGTCGAGCCGGGCGATTTCGTGGTGCTGAACTGGCGGGCCGTTTGCGGATCCTGCCGCGCCTGCCGCAAGGGCAAGCCGTGGTACTGCTTCTCGACATTCAATGCCGCCCAACCGATGACGCTCGTCGACGGCACCCCGCTCACCCCCGCGCTCGGCATCGGCGCCTTCGCCGAGAAGACCCTCGTCCACGCGGGACAGTGCACCAAGGTCGATCCCGCCGCCTCTCCCGCCGCGGCGGGCCTGCTCGGCTGCGGGATCATGGCCGGACTCGGCGCGGCGCTCAACACCGGCGCGGTCGGCCGCGGCGACAGTGTCGCGGTGATCGGCTGCGGCGGCGTCGGCAGCGCGGCCGTCGCCGGGGCGCGGCTCGCCGGCGCCACCACGATCATCGCCGTCGATATCGATCCTCGAAAGCTGGAGTGGGCCAAGGGCTTCGGTGCCACCCACACCATCGACGCCGGATCCGCCGATCCGGTGCCGCGGATCCAGGAACTCACCGGCGGCTTCGGCGCGGATGTCGTCATCGACGCCGTGGGCCGCCCCGAGACCTGGAAGCAGGCCTTCTACGCGCGCGATCTGGCGGGGACGGTCGTCCTGGTCGGCGTGCCCACACCCGAGATGCGCCTGGAGATGCCGCTGCTGGACTTCTTCTCCCACGGCGGCTCGCTGAAGTCCTCCTGGTACGGCGACTGTCTTCCTTCCCGCGACTTCCCCACCCTGATCGGTCTGTACCGTGAGGGCCGCCTCGACCTGGATGCCTTTGTCACCGAAACCATTTCGCTGGACGAGGTGGAGCAGGCGTTCGCGAAGATGCATCGCGGCGAGGTGCTGCGCTCGGTGGTGCTGCTGTAACGACCGGTGCGCGCGGCGTAACCCCCTATTGCAGCGGACAGTTTTGGTCCGTTCGGAACCTTCCGTTCGGTCCAAGTCGGTGTGCCGTCGGTGTTTTCCGATAAACTGGTGCCCGATTCGGCCCGAATATACTGTCCTGCAATATCTTCCGCTACGACGCCGTGGCGGCAATGGCGGTCGCCAGGCTCATGGGAGTCGTGCGACCGCGAGGGGATTGTTGTGCCATGCGAATTCCTGGCCCGCTCATCGTCACGGCACTCGTGGTAGCCGGTTTGACGGTCACCGGTTCGACGGCCCGCACCGCGGCGCCGGCGACACGAGACCTGGCCGACTCCGCGCCCATCGCTGGGTCGGATTCCGAACCCGACCCGGCCGCCGGGCTGGTCCCGGCGGCGCCGCAGCCGCCGCGCAAGCTGCGCGAACTCACTCCGCCAGCTGACGGCGCGCTGCCGGCGGACGGATCCGTTCCGCTGCGCGACATCCTGCTGCCCGGCGGTGCGGCACTGGGCATTCCGGAGATCGTTCTGGCCGCGTACCGCAATGCCGAACTGGCGCTGCAGAACTCGGAGCCCAACTGCGGGCTGCCCTGGTATCTGCTGGCGGGTATCGGCAAGATCGAATCGAATCACGCCGGTAACGGCCGCGTGGATCCGACGGGCACCACGATCGGAACGATCTTCGGACCGGCACTGGACGGCACCCTGGCCGGCAATCAGACCATCCGGGCCGCGGGCGGCGGATTCGTGCGCGCCGTCGGGCCCATGCAATTCCTGCCGGGGACGTGGGCGACATACGCCTCGGACGGCAACGCCGACGGCAAGGCCGATCCGAACAACGTCTTCGACGCCGCCCTGGCCGCGGGCAAGTACCTGTGCTCGGACAATACCGATCTGCGCGATCCGAAGCAGGAGCTGCGCGCGATCCTGCGCTACAACAACTCCTCCTCCTATGCCAGTGAGGTAATGAGCTGGGCCAATGCCTATATGACCGGCGGCGCGCCCGTACCGGTCGGCAGTATCCCCGACCCGCTGCCGCCCAATGGCGCCCCGGAGGGCACGGGTTCGAGCATGAGCGCCGGAGATACGGTGCTGGCGTCGGCCACCTTCGGCTCCGGCGGCACCGCGCCCGATCCGAATGCGACGACCGATCCGGCGACGACCACCACCGATCCGACGACGACGGATCCCACGACAACGGATCCCTCGACGTCCGATCCGGGCACCACCACCTATCCGACGACGACCGATCCGACGAATCCGCCCGGAGTCGGTCTCTCCCTGCGGGTCTGGGTCAAGATCGGCGCGCTGCCGCCTTTCCAGTGCGGCATCTTCTGCACGCCGCCCGCGCCGAATCCCTGTCCGCCGCTGTCGCTTCCGACGCTGCCGACCGATCCGGCCGCGCAGCCGATCTGCATCGGACCCAGCGACACCTCGCTGCCCGCGGTGCCGACGCTGCCCACCATGCCGCCGCTGCCGACCTATGTTCCGCAAACCGACACGCCCACAACGGCACCGACGACGACTCCGGTTCCGACATTCACCACGACACCGTCGCCGTCACCCACCTCCACACCGGCACCGACGACCACCACGACCACGGTGGCCCCGCCGACCACCCTCACGACCGTCGCTCCGCCGACCACCACACCGGCTCCGCCGACCATCGACTCGACCACCATCACCACGGTCGCGCCGCCGACCATCGCACCGGCCCCGACCA
This sequence comes from Nocardia sp. NPDC051570, assembly GCF_044454005.1. Lineage (NCBI taxonomy): Bacteria > Bacillati > Actinomycetota > Actinomycetes > Mycobacteriales > Nocardiaceae > Nocardia > Nocardia sp. NPDC051570. The sequence goes on from NZ_JBITDI010000001.1 coordinate 242,239, forward strand.
CTCCGGCGCAGCCCACCACCACACCGGCTCCGCCGACCGTCGACTCGACGACCATCACCACGGTGACGCCGCAGACCACGACGGTCGCGCCGACCACCACGCCGCCACCGGCCGCGCCGCGCGCGACCACAACCACGACACCGCCGACCGCCTCGATCGCGCCCCCGGCCCGCACCACACCATCGAATCCGCCCACCACCGCGAATCCGACCACGTCCCCGCCGGTTCCGCCCAAGACGACCACGCCGCCGCCGTCCGCCGCCGCGAATCCACCCGCGGCCACCGGCAAGCCGGTGACCACGACCACCACACCGCCCACCCCGCAACCGAGTCCGCCGCCCCACGCCAACGCACCGGTCGAGCCGACGAGCAAACCCGCCCCAGCGCCGCACACGGTCGCACCGCAACCGGCGAAACCGCCTGTGCCGCAAGCCCCGCCGAGCAGGCCGAGCGCGCCGACCACGACCGTGCCGGTCGTGCCGCCGCCGCTACGTCCGACCGGCTAGGCCGCGGTCCCCTCGGGAAGTTCGGCTACGCCCCGAGAGCCAGTCCGCCGTAATCTCCCCGACCGATCGGTCGGGGAGATTGCGCTGCCTTGCCGACGTGCCGCGCGACCCAGGCGCACCGCAAGAACGGTGATCTTCTTACGGAAGATCTAATTCCACAGGCGCAGAACAATTTACGGCCATATCGCTCCCGGAGTCGGTGCGGCATGATGCCGAAAACGTCTGGTACCGAAAGCTTTCCGCGCTTACGCCAACGCACCACGGATCACAGCATCCAGTGAGACTATGGAATTGGCTTCCGGATCTCGGCGGTAGTCTGCGGACGTCGACGGAATGCCCACTCACACAACACGTCTCCCGACTCGTCGTTGAATGCCCTAGTGGTCAGCGACCGAGTTTCTGATGCGCAAGTTTTGCGATGAGGAGTAATCATGCGCACAGCCAGACGAACCGGGCTCGCCGCGGCGGCGGTCAGCCTGCTCATCGGCACCTTCGCGGTGTTCACGGCGCACAGCGCCGCCACACCCGCATCCACCGCGGCACCGGCCGCCAGTTCCGGCGGCGCCAAGATCGCCTACTTCGACCAGTGGGGGATCTACCAGAACACCTACTACCCCAAACAGGTCGACACCTCCGGCGTCGCCGACAAGCTCGACTACATGATGTACGCCTTCGAGAACATCGATCCGGTCGATCTGACCTGTTTCGAGGCCAACAAGGCGGCCGATCAGAACGAGAACAACCCGAATGCCGGTGACGGAGCGGGTGATTCGTATGCCGACTACGGCAAGACATATGACGCCTCGACCAGCGTCGACGGCACCGCCGACGCCTGGAACGATCCGATCGTCGGCAACTTCAAACAGCTCAAACAGCTCAAGGCCAAGCATCCGAATCTGAAGGTGCTGGTATCGATCGGCGGCTGGACGTATTCGAAGTACTTCTCCGACGTCTCCGCCAGCGACGCGGCGCGCAAGAAGTTCGTCTCCTCGTGCATCGACATGTTCCTCAAGGGGAATCTGCCCCAGCAGAACGGCTACGGCGGACCCGGCACCGGTAAGGGCATCTTCGACGGGATCGACCTGGACTGGGAGTATCCCGGTGGCGGCGGCCATCTGGGCAATCACGCCTCGCCCAACGACAAGGCCAACTTCACACTGCTGGCCGCGGAGTTCCGCAGCCAGCTGGACGCACTCGGCGCGACCGACAACAAGCATTACGCGCTGACCGCGGCCGTCTCGGCGGGCCAGGACAAGATCCGCAACTACGAGACCGATAAGCTCGGCAACTATCTGGATCTGGCCAATGTCATGACCTATGACATGCACGGCGCGTGGGATGCCCAGGGCCCGACCAACTTCCAGGATCCGCTCTACAGCCGACCGGACGATCCGATGAGCCCGGTCCCGCCGGGAAACGCGAAATACAATATCGACGAGGCGATTTCGGCGTGGACGACCGGTGACAGCTCCTACGGCATCGCGGGCGGATTCCCCGCGGCGAAGCTGACCATGGGATTCCCGTTCTACTATCGCGGCTGGACCGGGGTGGCCCCGGGCCAGGAGCACGGCCTGTTCCAGCCTGCCTCGGGTCCGGCGCCGGGCGCGCCGCTGTCGGGTAACGAACCCGGTATCCGGATGTACAAGGAACTGTCCGGAGTGGTCGACGATCCGTCCAAGACGTTCTTCGACCCGACCGCGCAGGCGGCGTACTTCTACGACGGAACCAATTGGTGGGGCGGCGATTCCGTGCAGTCGATCAAGGCCAAGGCCGACTATCTGCACTGTAAGGGTATGGGCGGCGCGATGATCTACTCGCTGGAGAACGATCCGTCGACCACGCTGTTCAACGCGTTGATCGACGCGGTCAACAGCTCACCCGGCGGCTGCGGCACACCGCCGACGACGACCACCGCACCTCCCACGACGACCACCACCGCACCTCCCACGACGACCACCACGGCACCGCCGACGACGACAACCACCGCGCCGCCGACGACGACCACCACCACGACCGCCCCGCCGACCACGACAACCACGACCCCGCCCGGACCGGGAATCATCAACGGCGACTTCGAATCCGGCCAGCTGTCCCCGTGGACCTGCACGGGCAACCTCGGATCGATCACCACCAACCCGGTACACGGCGGTAAGGACGCCCTGGCCGCGGCGCCGAGCAGTAGCGATAACGCCCAATGCTCGGCCAAGGTCACAGTCCAGCCGAACCACGCCTACACCCTCGGGGCATGGGTGAACGGTAGCTATGTCTACCTCGGCGTCACCGGCTCGGGAACCACCGACACCTCGACGTGGACCCAGACCACCGGTGGCAAGTATCAGCAGCTGTCCACCAAGTTCACCACCGGCGCCTCGACCACGAGCGTCACGGTGTGGGTGCACGGCTGGTATTCGCAGGGCACCTACTACGCCGACGACATCACCCTCGGCTGACCCCCGAATACCCGAGACCCCGTCCGGAACTTCCGGACGGGGTCTCGTCGTGCTTGCGGATCAGTGACGGTCACGGATTCGGATCGGTCACTTCCTTCGGGAAATCGCGGTCGGGGGTGACCGTCCGGCCGTCCGCGCCGAGGGTGAGGGTGACGACCAGCGGGCCGCCCTGCGGGCAGCAGTTGGCATCGTTACCCGTCAGCCAGCGGTATTGCACCGCCACCGAGCGAGCGGTGGATCCGACCACGGAGGTGTAGCTGGTCGCATTCTTGGTCGCGGTGCCCAGGTAGCCCGCGTGGTTGAACAACAGCACGTGCCACGGCGAACTCGCCGTGCCGCGCGGCGTGCCGGCCAGCACCCACAGCAGATCGGGGCAGGATCCGACGGATGCGTCGGTGCCGCTGTCGGCGTAGTAGCCGTCGCCGCCGACGCCGGGGCCCAGCGAGTTGATCGCGGCGGTGACGACCGGGGATTTCAGGTCGACGCAGGCGCCGTTTCCGGCGGTGGCGGGGGCGTGGTCGCCCGGCGGCCGCGACCCGGGCGCGGGCTCGGTGACCGGGGCCGCACCGGTGCCCGACTGTCCCGATCCCGGCGGCGCGATGGTGGTCGTCGATGCGGCCGACTGTCCCGGCTTCCCCGCTGGCGACCCCCCGGCCGCCGGCGTGCTCCCGCCGTCCTGACATGCCGACGCTGACAGGGTCACCGCGGCCACGGCCACGATGATGCCGACGATTCGTCTCATGGAATTCCTTTCGACTTGTCCCTACTGAACAAGTCGGACCCCACCCTAATCTGGTTACGCCCTCAGTTTTCCGGGCATGCGCCGGATACCCGCCCCTGAGCCCGGTGCGCCGAGGCGTCATTCGGCCGGATCGAGAAGTGGGCCCGGGCGAACGGGACCGCGACGGTCCGAAAGCCCTGTGGCACGTCGAGCACCGGATGCACATTGACCTCGAACACCACCCCGCCGCGCTCGGGCACCAGATCGACACCGCCGAACGGCAGGCCGAGGGCGCGCGTCGCGCGCACGGCCAGGGCCCGCAGCCGTGCCGGGAGCGCCTCAGACGGCAGCGTTCTCGAGATCGCGCCCTGTGCCTCGTTACACGGTGCGTCGGGATCGGATTGCACGTGTTCGCAGACCCGCAGCACCCGGTCGCCGAGGACCACGACGCGATACTGATGCCGCCGCCCGTGCTCGTCGAAGTTGCCCGCATCGCGCGACAGCAGCCAGGGGGCTCCGGTGGCGGCGTAGCGTTGCGCGGCCGCGCGCAGTTGCCGCTCGTCGGTGATGTGGACGACCCCGCGGCCGCCGAAACCGACCGCGGGTCTGGCCCAGACATCGCGCCCGAGCCGGTCGAACGCCTCGGCCACATGCGGCGAATACGGCTGGAGCAGAACCGATTCCATATGCGGGACACCGGTCTCCCGGAAGCGGATGACCGTGCGGCGCTTGTCGGTGGCGCGGCGCCATGCGGTCGCGTCCGCGCCGAGACAGACGGTCCCGCTGCGCGCGATCAGCGCCTGGAAGCGCGCGAATCGGAGCCGATCCTGCGGTGGAATCTCGTAGACGACGATGACCTCGGGCCGCAGCCGCCGCCCCTCGTATCGGATCTCGAGGGCCGGTGGCGCACCGATGAGCGCCGCGTGGCCGGTGCCGCCGGTATAGAACCGGCGGGCGTCCACCACCGCCGGAGCCCGCCCGGTCAGCAGATGCACGGCATGCGCCAGATGGGCCGTACTTCCCTCGGTGGAACCGAAATCGGTCATGACGACGACATCACCCATCGAGACTCCTCGGCACTCGGCCCATACCCGATCCACATCGGAGAATACCGCCGGGTCGGGGATCCATTCATGAATATCGTTCCGGCACATGCCGTTCCGGATCGATAGGGCACTCCGGCACAGATGACGATGCCCAATGATGTTTCCCCCGGGGGGAGGAAGTGACTCAATAGCACCACCGGCCACCGCCGAGCGCGCCTTCGGGTGTTCCCGGTTGCCGCTGTGAGCGCGGGTACAGGCTTCTCGGTTGTCACTGTCTCGAGAGTTGTTGCAGAGTACCATTTTTGCGATTGATCGCAACCTTCGACCCGAGAATCATTGGGCGGCAGGGGGATTGACAGCCGACTCGGAATTGATACCGTTTGGAAGGTGAGTACAAGATCATCTCCGGCCTCCCTCATCATAGGGCAGGACAGTGCCGGAGCGCCGGATCAGGAAGCGCACGAGGCGATTCGGGTGATGCGCACCCGTCGTGTCGTTCGCGAGTACACCGACCATCGGATCGATGACACGACCCTCGACCAGATGCTCGCGGCCATGCTGGCCGCGCCGTCGGCCTCCAACAAGCAGGCGTGGGCCTTCGTCGCCGTCCGCGAGCCACGGATGCTGCGCCTCATCCGTGCCTTCGCCCCGGGAATCATCGGACACCCCCAGCTCATCGTCGCGGCCTGTTTCGACCGCACCCGCGCGGCCCGCCCCGAAGGGCGGGTACCGGGCGCCTGGGAGGTGGGTCTGCTGTGTGTCGGTATGGCCGTGGAGAACCTGCTGCTGGCCGCGCATGCCCTCGGGCTCGGCGGCTGTCCCGTCTCCAGCTTCCGCAAAGACCCCATCCGCACCCTGCTGGATCTTCCCGCGCACCTCGAGCCGGTGCTGCTGGTGCCGATCGGGCATCCGGCACAGCCCGTCGAACCCAACCACCGCCGCGACCGGAACGAGGTGATCAGCTATGACTCGTGGAACCAGCGAGCGACCGCAGATCGGTGAGGAACTGCTGCTGCTGGCGGCGTACCTGCTCAGCAGCGGCCGCGGGCTGCTCGAGGAACCCGCGGACTACGGACCGACACGATGCCTGGACGCCGCCCGCAGGGTGCTGGCGCTGACCGCGGATCTCGGCATGACCGACCCCGGACTCGACGAAGTGCGAAAAGATCTGGAGGACTTCATGTTTGCTCCCATGGGCGAACGCGACCTCGAAACCGTCCTCGAAGACCTGTGCGGCAAACTCGCCACGGTCCTCCGCGACGGGGAGTTGATCTCGCGTGACTGAGTTGGCGAACAACCCCTGCCGCATCCCGGACGACACCGCGCCGGGATCGATCGAGGCCCTCCCCTACTCACCCGCCTGCCAGGACGTGCTGGACCGCGGCGAACATGCCCTGATCGGGGTGAGCACCGGGAACAGCTACTTCACCCAAACCAGACTCGTCGCCGTATTCGGCTGGGCGCTGCGGCATTTCGAGCTCGTCGACGTCGTCTACACCGACCTGCATCTGGACACCATGCGCATCGCCGACGGTGACACACCCCAGAAAGCCCGCTCACGAGCGAACCGTGCGATCACCGACGCGCGACGACGCATCCACCGCGCCGTCGAGCAGCTGCCCGACGGCGCCGCCATCCGGGTGCGCCCTCTGTCCGAGTGCGCACTCCTGCCCGGATATCGGGACGTTCGCAAACGCCTGGACGACGCCCTGATCACCGACCCGCGCCTCGCGGCCGCGTGTGACGACCACGTGCGTTACTGGATGGGCGACCGACCCGACCCGGCCGACGAACAGGACATCGCCCGGCACGAGGCCTCGCTGGCCTACCTGCTGGCGGAATTGCCCTTACTGGCCAACACTCCGGAGACCCTGGACGTGTCATCGTCGCTGTGCTGTTACCACGCCACGATGCCGGTGGTGAACGAACTGCGCAGCCTGCCGGAGTACTGGCACCCCGACCAGGGCCACGCCGTCGTCCGGCCCCGGCCGGACACATCCTCGCAGGACTGATGAATCACACGATCGTTGAACCGGATCCAGAGAGGTGACTTGCGCAGCTATGACCGCAACTGATCAGTACGAAACTCTCGTGAAAAGCTACGACCGCCTCGACAGCGTCATCGGTTTCTACCGGCAGTACGTCGAGTATCCGTCGTTTCTGCGCGCCGTCGGTCCGGTGCCCGGCGGGCGGATCCTCGACGTGGGTTGTGGGGAAGGAGCATTCACCCGGCTGATCGCGGCGGAGCTGGGCGCGTCCGAGGTCGTCGGAGTGGACAGATCGCCCGGAATGATCGAGCGTGCCCGGCAGATCGAAGCCGAACGGCCGCTCGGTATCACCTATCAGGTGCACGATCTGGCGACGATGCCTGTGCAGGATGGATTCGACGCGGTCACCGCCGCCTACGTCCTCCATTACGCGGGTAGCCGGGAGACGCTGGAGATGATGGCCGAGCGTCTGTTCGCCAGCGTCATCCCCGGTGGCCGTCTGATCGCGATCCTGGGCAATACGAATTCGACCGCTCGCTCCGAGGAAGCCTGTGGGTTCCGGATACATCGACCGGAACATCCACACGAGGGGCAAGAGTATGCGCTCTCGATACTCACCGATCCCCCGACCGACTTCTACGTGCGTTACTGGCCCACGAACACCGTCATCGATGTGCTCGTATCGGCGGGGTTCATCGATGTCAGGTGTGAGGCTTTCGAGGTCTCGCCGTCGACCCCGGCGGGCGGGCGAGAGCGGGCACAGCGATGCGTCGAGAATCCGACGGGCGTTCTGCTGACCGCCGGGACCTCCCCGCACTGACCGGCCGGGGCGCGGCGTCTACGTCGGTCGCGCCCGGGACGAATTACCCGCCCGCCCAACGTTTTCATTCGGCATTGTGGTGCGTCGGGTAATACCGTTCGGATTCAATCGCGGATCGCAGCAGGTATCGGCGATGTTTCGAGTTGATGTCCCCGGTTGACGACACTGGTTGCGGGGCCAACCATTGTTGTTACTTGTTTTCTGATTGGGGCGCACGATGGTCGGCATCACGGACGTCGCGAAGGACCGACCGCAATCCGGACAGCTGCACCGATCGGTGGGGTTCTGGGGATTGATGTTCATCGCGCTCGGTTCCATCATCGGCTCGGGCTGGTTGCTGGGCGCGCTCGGCGCCGCGCGGTCCGCGGGTCCGGCATCGTTGATTTCCTGGATCCTGGCTGCGGCAATGCTGATGGTGCTGGCGCTCATCCACGCCGAGTTGGGTTCGGCGTATCCCGTCGCGGGTGGGACCGCCCGGTTCCCGTATTTCGCCTTCGGGACCTTGGCCGGTTTCACCGCCGGGTGGGCAGCCTATCTGCAGGCGGTCACCATCGCACCGATCGAGGTCGAGGCCGGCATCTCCTATCTGGCCAGCACCAGCTGGGCCAAAGAGCACCTGAATCTCTTGCACCCCAACGGCACCCTGACCGGCGTCGGACTGCTGGTCGCCACCGCGGCGATGCTCGTGTTCACCGTCGTCAACCTGTTCGGCGCACAGTTGTTGTCATCGAGCAACAACGTGCTGGTGACCTGGAAGCTGATCGTGCCGATCCTGGCGGTCATCGTGATCTTGTCGCTGAGCTTCCACCCGTCGAACTTCCACGCCGGCGGCGGATTCATGCCGTTCGGGATGCACGGCGTGTTCGCGGCACTGCCGGCCGGTGTGGTGTTCTCGTTGCAAGGCTTCGAGCAGGCTGTGCAGATGGCCGGGGAGGCCCGCGATCCCCGTAAACATCTCTCGCGGGCGATCATTTCGGCGATGTGTATCGGTGCGGCCGTGTACATCCTGCTCGAGGTGGCCTTCATCGGCGGGCTCGCACCGAAGGACTTGTTGCACGGTTGGGCGAATCCCATCGGCGCCAGCGACTTCGGGCCCTATTACACGCTCGCCATCGCAGCGGGGGCAGGCTGGCTCGCGACGATCCTGCTGATCGATGCCGTGGTGTCACCGGGCGACACCGGGTTGATCTATCTGGCTACCTCGGCGCGGCTGTCCTACGCGCTCGGTGAGGAGGAGGTGCTACCGGCCAAGTTGACTGCGACCAACAAGCGGGGCGTGCCGATGTACTCCATAGTCCTCGCCTTCCTCATGGGCGAGATCATGTTTCTGCCGTTCCCGAGTTGGAGTTCGCTGGTCAGCCTGGTGACCGGCGCAACGGCGATCATGTACGCGTTCGCCCCGGTCTCGCTCGCGGCGCTGCAGGCCCGCGACCCCGAGCGGGCCCGCTCCTACCGCATGCCGTTTCCGAAGGTGCTCAATCCGGTCGGCTTCGCCTCCGCCAACCTGATCATTTACTGGGGCGGCTTCGAAGCGATGTGGAAGCTGCTCGCCGCCCTGTTCATCGGCCGGCTGCTGTTCGAGATCGCGCTGCGGCGCGCGAAAGATGTGCGGCGCGCCGATATCGATTGGCGTGCGGCGTCATGGATTTGGCCGTGGCTGATCGGGACGACGATCATCGGTCTGCTCGGCCGCTACGGCAAGGGGTCGCACAACGCCCTTCCGAATTGGATCGACCTGCTCGTGGTGATCGGGTTCAGCCTGGTGATCTTCTACTACGCCGTCAGCCTGGCAATGGAATCCAGCCAGATCCAGGCGGCGGTGGACACCGAAGAGCGGCAGCTCGCAAACGCACCCGCGCTGAACATTCCCGGGTAGGCCAAGGGGTTACGGCCGCAAAGAGCCCTGACCATATGGACGATAAAGCGGATTTGTCCTTTTCGGGTTTGTCGGCGACTACCGCCTCGGCGGTTGGAATCCGTTCTGGCAATTACGATTAACTCGCGGGAACTATAACCACTACGGCTATCGCCGAGATAGCGCAGCCCGAGTTCTTGCTGACGTGACTGACGTCGCATTGCGACGACATCGGCCCGGTGCATAGGCTACTGCATCAGTTCGCATGCACGTTGGATTGGCGTGCGGATCAGCGAGTCGAGGTGTCGGAATGAGTGATCGTGACGTTCTGGTGATGGACGCCTCGGATCGGCGAGAATTGTCCCCGATGCCCCAGCTGAGACCGCTCAAGCGGGGCTATCGACGGCTGGTCTGGAGCGACCCTCGACTACTGTCGGCCGAATCGCAGCGCAGACTGGAATCAATTCTTATCCAGGTCAGTGGCGAGGCGTTCCACGTGGACCGAAAAGCCTACTGGGAGCGCAGGAGCCAGGACCACTTCTTCGACAAGGTCTCCCTCTTGCAGCTCATCGTCGACGATGACTCTCGGGTGGTGGGGTATACGTCCCATCACCGATTGGAAGTTGACGGCTTGCTATGCTTCTATGCCGATATGGCGGCGATCTTGCCGGAGCATCAGGGCCGTGGACTACTCAAGCGGGCCCAGCAGTTGACTGCCCTCGAGCAATTGCCTTTCCGCCACCCCGGGCAGACTGTCTACCTCGTCTCGAGGACGCGCAATCCTATTATCTTTCTCGCCGAGAAGATGCATTGGTCGGCGATCGGCGAGCGGTCTGTGTGGCCGACCATCGGCGAGCCGACACCGAGGCACATACAACGAATCGCTGAGGCGGTCGCGGACCACGTCGGATTGAGCGGCTCGATCGACCTGGAGCGACTGATGGTCAAGGACGCCTTCGATCCGGAGACACGCTACGAATTTCCCGCAAGCGGGAATCCGGAAGTCGACGAATTCTTCTCCGCGCTGGGGCCGGACGACGCCTACCTGACCGTAATGAACGGTACCGCAAAAGAATTCGTGGAATATCTCGTCAAACTCGTGATGAGATATATCCGCCAGGGTGTGTCACGGCCAGCGCTGTCTACCTGAGCACAGTCCACGGGTGGGAGCGATCGCGAGCATGTCGGCGTGTTGGCGGTGACGACGCCTCGTCGAGTGAGCGATATCCTCTCCTGCGGCTCCCGGGCAGCGTGGGGATGGCGTTGGGGGCCAGCCCAATTCATGAGCGGTTCATAGCTTCAGGCTATAGATCGCCGTAGCGGTGGGAGGTGGCGGTGGCATGGGAAGCCGACGGTCTGGATCTCGAGGCACTGCGCGTCTTGGTTCGGGTGGCCGATCTGGGCAGCATCTCCGCTGCGGCTCGAGCCGAACGGATCAGCCAGCCCGCGGCGAGTAAGCGGCTCCGCGTCCTGGAATCACGGCTGCGGCTCGAATTGGTGGACAGACGCAATCGCGGGAGCGTGCTGACCGCGCACGGACAGATGGTCACCGAATGGGGCCGCAAGGTCATCGCCGCCGCGGATGCGCTGATCACCGGGGCAGCGGCACTGACCGAGCAGGCGAGACGGAATGTCAGTGTCGGTGCCAGCCAGACGATCGCCGAATACCTCATGCCGCGGTGGCTGACCGCGTTCCAGGAACCCGCCAGTCGGCCGCCGGTACGGCTGCAGGTGGGCAGCTCGCCGGAGATCATCGCGGCGCTGCGCGCCCGGGAGATCGATCTGGGCTTCATCGAGTCGCCGAATGTTCCAGCCGATCTGGGCAGTCGGCGGGTCGCCAAGGATCGCCTGGTGCTGGTGGTGTCTCCACACCACCAGCTCGCACGACGGTGTGATCCCTTGACCGGACTGGAATTGGCGCGGCTTCGGCTGGTGTCGCGCGAACGTGGCTCCGCCGCACGCGAAACCCTGGAACTGGCCGTCGGTGAGCCACTGATCGATCCGGTGATCGAGCTGCAGTCCAATGCGGCGGTCAAGGTGGCCGTGGAGGCCGGGGAGCTCGCGGCCGTCCTCAGTGAGCTGGTGGTCGGACAGGACCTTCGTGACGGCAGGCTTGTGGAGATCCCGTTGCGCGGCGTCGATCTCACGCGGTGCTGGCATGCCGTCTGGCGGAGCGGAACTCGCTGGCAGGGCGCTGTCGGGGAGTTCCTCACGGTGGTTGCCGACCAGTCCCGGTGGACGTAACACTGCCGGTCGCAGCCATATCCAAAGGTTATGACATTCAAAGTATTTCGGATATCGAGCCCGGTCCGATAGTCGAGTTGCCTCGGTACGGTGGTATTGCCGGATCGTTTATGGCGGTGCCCCATGTCATCAAGGAAGGACTGTCGGTGTCCAGTCGGATGTTGCGGTGCGCGTTCGGTGTGATGGTTGGCATGGCAGTATCGGTTACAGCTCAGACTGCGGCACACGCGTCGGCTGCCGCGACCTGCAACAGCGACTGGCGTGGCGACCAGGTATGCATTCGTTCGGCCAGTGGGCAAGTGTGGATTACGGGGCAGGACGACTATCCGGGCGCAATGGTATATCTGGAGCTGATTCACGCACGCGACCAGAGGATCGCGGCGGGACCGTCGGGCAGCCGCTCGCTGCACGCCCGAGTCGCACCGGGCCGGTATTACGCGAGTTACTTGGTCGAAACCGCATATCTGACCGATACCCAGGTCGAGTCCCCGGTGGCCCAGGTCGAATAGGCCCGGCCTGCCCTACGATGCCACGCAGCCGACTCAGCGGTCGAGGTTGTCCGGATATGTAACGAAAGTTGCGAACAGACTTTTCGGGACATTCCCGCCGGTATGGGCAGGCGAGAAGCATTGGCATCGACAGCCATCCGGTCGTAGGCTGTCGAGTGCCGGTGGCTCGAATATGAATAGCTCGCGTGACGTCACCTGGCGACAGGGCTCGATGCAGACCGGCTTGCACTCATTTTCCGGAGGTACCGTGCTCGGCGTATTTCTGGTGTCGACTATGTGGGGTTTGTCCTCGGTACTGATGAAAATGGTATTGCCGGGCATTCCACCCCTGTGCGTAGCCCTGGCACGCGTGTCCCTGTCGGCCCTCGTGCTGGTACCGGCCGCGGTAGTGCGGCGGCGGCGCGGACGAGACGCCCTGCCCACGTCGGTACGTCGGCGCGACCGGTGGCATGTAATCGTCTTGGCGACAACGACTGTCGCGATACCGTTCAGTCTGACCGCCTGGGGTCAGCAGCATATCGGCGCCGGGTTGGCCGCGGTGCTGCATGCCACCATTCCGCTCTGGACGACCGTGTTCTCCGTTCTCCTGCTGGGACATCGACCGGGACGGTGTCAGGTGGCCGCGACCGCGGTCGGGCTGATCGGCGTGGCGGTCCTGGTGGGAATCGGGTCGGCGCATCCGTCGGAGTCCTCCTGGCGTGGTTGTCTGGCGGTACTCGTCGCAGCGGGCTGTTACGGCTTCGGCTGGACCTACCTGCGCCGCAATCTCGCCCACCGGCAACCGCTGTACATCGCCGCCGTCGTACAGTCCGGCGCGGTCCTGGTGTTGATGCCAGTGGTCGCCACCACCCTCGACCACGCCACCCTGGCTGTCACACCGGCGCGCATCGCGAGCCTGATCGCACTCGGCGTCATCAGCACCGCCGGCGCGGAATTGCTCAACTACCGCAATATCGCCCAGCTCGGGCCGACGACCGCCGCATTGTCGGCATATCTGATTCCCGTCGTCGGCGTTGTCGGTGGCGTCGCGGTCCTCGGCGAACAGGTCACCGCCCGGCTGCTGGTCGGCGCGGGCATCGTGCTCGGTTCGACCGTATTCGCCTTCCGCCGTGAACTTTCCACGAGGTCCCTCACCACCGGAAGTCGGATGTCCAAGTGTCGCTGAGTGATTCGATTGCCGCGCGCAGGCGGTCAATCGGCTACCAGCGACCAGCCCCAGCCGATGTGCCGCGGGGCTCGGCACTCGGCAGCAATCGGGCGCCACGATCCTCGGCAGAAGAGACCGAATAGTCCCCTCATTGATGCCGGATATGTCCCGAATTCTCAGTTCTACGGAGTCTGCTGAAGGTACGAATTCATTTCCCACTGAGAACGAGTCTTCACCATGCGAAGGGCAGGTCTTCCGATCGCGGCGCTGGTCGCCGCAGTGATCGGCGCATCGATAGTAGGTACCGCCGGAGGCGCGTCGGCACAATCCGCGTTGTGCCCGAACCTTGTCCCGGTTCCGCCGTACTGCCAGCCCACCATCCCTGGCGGACATCCACCGCCGCCCCTCCCTATCCCGCCAGGAGGACACCTCGGGCCTCCTCACAGGCACCCCGGTCCCCCCGGCGGGCACTCCGGTCCTCCCGGCGGGCACCCCGGTGTTCCCGGGCATCCCGCTCCGCCTGGTGGACATCCTGGTCCTCCCGGTGGCCACGGCGGACCGCCCGGTGGCCACGGCCACCGCTGACCCGAGCGCCCGGCCGAACACCCTCGGCCATAGCGGATTCCGTCGGCTCGGCCCGATCGGCCGGGCCGAGCCGAGCCGAGCCGGCAAGAGAATCAGACGTCGTCACCTACACCAACGCCGCCTTCTGCTTGCACACGGATGACAACTCGCAGCCACGGGGGCTTGCTCGGGGCGGGTTCGAGCAGGGTTTCTTCTGACCTTTGGCGTGTTCGGCGGGGACGGGGTGCGGGATGAGTTCGGCGCGATAGCCGTAGCAGGCTTTGCCGACGTTGAATCCGGCCTCGGTGCGCACGGCGAATCCGTCCCAGGACTTCTCCAGCATTTCCAGCACGTAGAACTCGGCGACGCCTTGTTCGAGGCGGCGGGTCAACACCTGGGTGGCGAGGCATCTTCGCAGTTATCAGGTTTGGCTACGTCGGCTTGATCCGCAAACACACCAAACCGGAGGCGGTAGCGGTACGAAGCCCTTCAGAGGCAGTTTCAACGGACGCGGACACAGAACCGAGAGGGGTCGGATTTGAGAATATGGCGATCGACATCGAACGCGACACTGCGCTGGATCACCGTAGGCGCGCTTACCACCGCTTGTTTGGCCGGCGCGGCGAGTCCGTCGACCGCGGCGCCCGAGGTTCCCGGCGTCGTCTCCGTCTCGGAGATCAACGATCGGCAGGAAACCGTGATGGTGTTCTCCCAGGCTATGAACCGACCGATTCCGGTGCAGGTAATCCGCGCTGCGGACACGACGCACCCCCGCCCGACGATCTATCTGCTCAACGGCTCCGGCGGCGGTCCGAACGAGAGCGGATGGGACGTGCAAACCGATGCGGTGAGTTTCCTGCGCGGCAAAGACGTCAATGTGGTGACGCCGTTCGGCGGTGCCAATTCCTACTACACCGACTGGATACGCGACGACGCTGTCCTGGGACGCAACAAGTGGCAGACCTTCATCAATGAAGAGCTACCACCGGTCATCGAGAACTACCTGGGCGCCAACGACAAGCGGGCGCTGGCGGGTGTCTCGATGAGCGGCACCTCGGTGCTGAACCTGGCTATCGCCAAACCCGGCTTCTGGAAGGGTGTGGCCGCGTACAGCGGTTGCGCGCAGACCTCGGATCCGATCGGGCACGAGTTCGTCCGGCTCACCGTGGAGAACTGGGGCGGTGGTCAAAGCGTGGAAAACATGTGGGGCCCCGCCGACGGACCGCTCTGGCGCGCCAACGACCCGCTGGTCAACGCCGACAAGCTGCGAGGGACCGCCATCTTCCTGAGTTCGGGTAGCGGCATTGCGGCCGCGCCGCACGACACTCCGTTCGATCGGCGGGTGCTCGAAGGCAGGATCCCGCTTCCGGTGCAGATCGCGTTCGGCGGACCGATCGAGGCAGCGATCCATTACTGCACCGTCAACCTGGCGAACCGGCTGCACGAACTGAACATCCCAGCGACATTCGACGATCGGCCGGTAGGCACCCACTCCTGGGGCTATTGGGAAGACGACCTGCGAACATCCTGGCCATTCCTGGCCCAAACGATCGACACCGAGAACTGAACGCCAGAAACTCGGCCGCATGACGAATACAGAAGGTTGTTCATGCGGCTGGGTCGGCCGAGCCGGACCGCAGCCGTCCGGCGCTGGTCGGCTGGGTCTCAACGCGAATAACCCTGGCTCGCAAAGTCTTTCTGACAGGTGAACTGCATGACATCGATGTGGCCGGTGCGGAATTTGTCCGCACACCCGGTGAGGTATCGCAGATAGGTGTAGTACGCCCGCTCGCCGCTGAGGGCGATCGCGCGATCCTTGCTGTACCGCAGTGCCGCGACCCAGTGGTCGAGGGTCTTCACGTAGTGCAGTTGCAGCGGCTGGATCTGCGTCACCTCGAAACCGGCCTCGCGGGCGTATTCCCGCACACCGCGTGGCCTCGGACCGATCGGCGGCGGCAACTCGCTGCCCGGAAAGATCGTGGTGCGGATGAAGCGCAGGAAGTCCACGTCGTCCTTCGTCAAGGGGATGCCGTTGACGCGCAGGAAATGCACACCGTAGACGATGATTGTCTGTAACAGCATGGTGGCGTCGGCCGGTAGTGCCCGGTAAGCGAAGTCGAAGAAGTCCTCATAACGTTCCTGCCGGAAGTGTTCGAAGGCCCCGATGGTGACGATGCGGTCAACCGTGCCGTCGAACTCCTCCCACCCCTGTAACCGCACCTCGGCCGACAGCCTGTCGGCGGGCCGAGTCTCGAGCAACGACCGCACATATCGATATTGATTCTCGCTCACCGTGAGACCGATGACGTTCACCTCGTATCGCTGCAGCGCCCGCAGCATCGTCGATCCCCACCCGCAGCCGATGTCGAGTAGCGTCATGCCGGGTCGTAGCTCGCACTTGTCGAGCGCCAGGTCGATCTTGGCCATCTGCGCCTGCTCGAGGTTATATTCCGCGTCCTTCCAGTACGCGCAGCTGTGGGTGCGGCTGGGGTCGAGAAACAGGGCGAAGAAATCGTCAGGCAGATCGTCATGAGCCTGGACCCCGGGATGAAACGGCTTGCATCCACTCACGAGCATCCTCCGAACACCGTCACGGGACAGGGACAAGAGTCGGTCTGCACACCTCGGCTCAGGGCCGCTGCAAGGAAGTCGAAGCCACGGCCCTCCTGGACCATCCTCGAGAAAGTGATATGCATCACAAATCACTCGGAGTCCCGAGCCAGGCGCGAGGCCGAGCCGGAGAGTACTGAGCCCCAGGCGGCCGACGCCGAACATACGAAGTGTCTCTCATGCCCCGACCAATCCCATAGCCTCGATGGCAGCGACCGAACTGTACGGACCGAGTGACCTCGATCAAGGGAGACAGACCGCGATGGCGGATGATCAGCGCTTCCGGCCGGTCGACGCCGACCGTACCGGCCTGCGCACTCCCACCCCGGCCGCGTCGTGCCCCACCGACCGGCCTCGGCCGGATACCGAAGCGGCCCGCCGGCTGAGCGCACTGCTGGCCGGCATCGCGGCGGGCGACCGGGACGCCTTCCTCCAGTTCTATCGCTCCACCCACGATCGTGTCTTCGGGCTGTCGCTGCGCTTACTGCGCCGACCCGCCATCGCGGAGGAGATCACCCAGGAGATCTACCTGTATGTCTGGAACACCGCCGACGAGTACGACACCCGGCTGGCCAGTCCCATCGGCTGGTTGATGATGCTCACCCATCGTCGCGCCGTCGACCGGATCCGCGCCGAATCCTCGGCCGCCACCCGCGAACTCGCCTACGGCCATCGTCAGCTCGGACGCGACCACGACATCGTCGCCGAGACCGTGAGCCAGCGCTCGGAGGAACGCGCCGTCGTCGACTGCCTCGCCACCCTGACCGATCTTCAGCGGGAAACCGTCGCGCTGGCCTACTACGGCGGCCGCACCTACGCCGAGGTCGCCGAGCACCTCGGCATTCCGCTCAACACCGTCAAATCCCGCATCCGCGACGGCCTCAAGCGGCTGCAGAACTGCCTGGCGGGATCGGTGACCGATGCCTGATATCCACCCCCACGACGAGCTCTTGGAGCTCGCCTACCCTTACGCACTCGACGCGCTCGCGGAACCGGACCGCCGCTCCGTCGAGCGAATGCTCGCCCGGGCCGACGACGCCACCGCCGCGGCCTTCCGCGCCACAGTGCGCGACCTGCACGAGACTCTCGCCGACATGACGATCATGGACGCCGTGCCGGTGCCATCGAACATCGAGGAAGCGCTGCTGCGGGAACTCGACGAGCGGAACGCACCCGCCCCGCACCGCGACCGCGCACGCCTGATGCGCTGGCTGTCCGCCGCGGCGGCGATCGTGGTAGCTATCGGCCTCGGCGTGGGAATCGCGGTGATACGCAGCCAATCCCACGAGTCCAGCGATATCACTGCGCAGCAGGTGATCACCCACGCCGACACCCGCTCCGAAACCACACCCGTTACCGGCGGCGGCAGCATGACGGTCAGTACGTCCCGCGAACTCGGCGCCGCCACAGTGACCTTCGATGCCGTACCGCCCGCACCGACCGGCCGCACCTATCAGATGTGGCTGATCGACGCAGCCGGTCGACCGCAGTCGGCGGGCGTGCTCGACACCCTGCCGGGCAGTCGCACACCCATGCTCCTCCGGACCGGTGACGCCGGCGAAGTGGCCATGTCGATAGAACCGACCGGTGGCTCGACCACCCCCACCGATCCCCGTGTCAAGGCGCCCCTGCGCTAAGTGTGACAGCACTGCCGCAACGGCCTTCGGAGTCCGAGGGCGATCAGGTCCGCCCGCGGATGTCACAGCGTGGGGAGAAGTGGACCACCGCCCCTGCGGTCGCACGATCCGAGAACTGACAGCCGACTCGAGTCAGCGGACGGTGACGACGCGGCTGTGCCAGCCGGTGGAGCCGTCGGGAAACGGCGGGGCGCGCCGATCGGTTTGGACGATGCCGTCCCGGTCGCGGGCCCGTACCCGCAGGGTGTGCGTCCCGGTGCTCGCCTCCCAGCGCCAGAACCACTGGCGCCAGGTGTCTTCGGAGTACTCCCCGGCGAGGGTGGCCGGTCGCCACGGCTGGTCGTCGACCTGTACTTCGACGGTATCGATGCCGCGATGCTGGGCCCAGGCGACCCCGGCCACAGTGACGGTGCCCGCCGCGACCGTCGCGAAGGCAGCGGGCACATCGATGCGGGAGGCGGTCTTGATCGGCGCGTCGGCGCCCCACCCGCGCTGGGTCCAGTAGGCACGGGCGCGGTCGAAACGGGTAAGTTCCAGGTCGACAACCCATTTCGTGGCCGAGACATAGCCATAGAGGCCAGGTATCACCAGCCGCGCCGGATAGCCGTGTTCGATCGGCAGGGCCGCGCCGTTCATACCGACCGCGAGCAGGGCGTCACGTCCGTCGAGGATCGCCGAAACCGGTGTGCTCGCGGTGAATCCGTCGACGCTGCGGGACAGCAGCATATCCGCGTCCGGATGGATTCCGGCCTCGCCGAGCAGCTCCGCCAGCGGATATCCGGTCCACACTGCGGTACCGGCCAGATCGCCGCCCACCTCGTTGGACACACAGGTGAGGGTGATCATCCGCGCTATCGCGCGTCGGGTGCGCAGCAGATCGAAGTCGAATTCGACCGGGCGATCGACCATTCCGTGGATCCGCAACCGCCATTCGGAACTGGTGAGCGCGGGCAGTTGCAGGGCCGTGTCCACGCGATAGAACCGCTCGACCGGCGTGACGAACGGGGTGATGCCGTCCACGGGTGCCTGTGCGGCGCCGGGACCGGGCACGGCGTGATCGGCTCGCGGCAGCAGGAATCGAGCCCGATCCGCGGCGACGTCGTGCAGGCGCGTGCCGAGCCACCGTCCGGCCGCGCCGGCGCCGACCGCGACAGCGCCGACCCCCACGACAGCGGTCAGGAAGGCGCGGCGAGACAGCGCGCCTGTTTTCGGCTCCGGCCTCACCGAGCCGGTGACGAGCAGTCTCAGCGCGAGCACTCCCGCGATCGTTCCGGCGAGTGCGGGCACTGCGAAATACGCGTCGGCGGTGGGCCGCCCCAGCGCGGCCGCCATTGCCACCGCTCCGACGACAACCAACAGACCGCTGCCCCACCGACGTCGGCGTTCGAATATGCCGATCAATGCCGCGCCGAGGAGCATCACCGCACCCATTGTGGCGAACAGGGCGGTCTTGTCGTTGCTGCCGAACCACCGAATGGCGACATCCTTGAGGGCGTGTGGTGTCCGGTCGACCATCGCGGCCCCGAGGGCGAAGAACGGTGAGGCCGCCGGGCCGATGATGGCCGCCACCAGGTGTCCCACGCCCAGAACGGTTGCGGCCGCGACGATCCCGGCGACCGAGGCCGCCGCCCACCCGAGTGACGCCTCCGGGTCGTGTCGGCCCTCGCCGGGTGGTGACTCACTCGCCGCGTCCTGTTCGCGGTCACCGCGTGGAATCGTGGAAGCCATGGCGGTCAGCTCAGATCCAGATCGGCGATCGGCGTGCTGGTCGGGCGCGGGGATCCGCCCGCGGGTTCCACCGTGACGGCCAGGCTCTCTGCCGCAGCGAAGTGGGTGATGACCGGGTCGCGCGGGAGCCGGTCGAGGATCGCCGCCGACCGCGGATCTCCCCCCGGCGGTATCAGCCAGAGCTGATAGCTGCGGCCCGCGGCGGGCACGGGCACGTCCTCGAAGCCGACCGCGGCCAGCGACAGCGTCGCGGAACTGTGCACCACCAGGGTGCCGCCGATACCGAGACCGACTGTGCGCGTGCGGAGATCGGGTTGCTGCTCGATCATCTGCACGACCGGCGCCGCCGTCGGCGGAGTCTCAGTGCGGCGGTCGGCGGTGGTGATCACCCCGACGCCGATGGCCACGAGAATCGCCGCGGCCGCGGCGAACCAGCGCAGCCGAGACCCGTGCCGCGGCGCGGGCCGACGGCCCGCGCGACCGGTCGCGCGGTCCAGCGCGGCCAGCACCCGGTACTCCAATCCCGTTGGCGGAGAATCGGAATGGACCGCGGTCAGATCGGCCAGCAGGTCCTGGACCTGCCCGACGGCGTCGTCGAATGCGTGCCTGCTCGCCGCCGGGGCGGCGGCGCGCAACCGTTCGATCCGCCGCCGTTCGGCGTTGGTCACCGCGTCGAGCGCGTAGGGATAGACCGATTCGAACAGTCCGGTCCGCGGTTCGGTGTCCCTCACTGGATCTCACCCCCACCTGCCAGGCAGGCCGCGAGGCGCTTGAGACCGTCGCGGATTCGGGATTTCACTGTGCCCAAAGGAATGTCGAGCACGTCGGCGACCTCGGGATAGGTCTGCCCGCCGTAGTAGGCCAGGGCGATGGTCTCGCGCTGCCGCGAGGTGAGGGTGTCGAGGCAGCGCCGCACGGCCTGTTCCTCGATCCGCTGGGACGCCGCCTCCTCGACTACATCGTGATCGCGACCCAGTTGCGCGTGCCCGTAGACGGTATCGCGATCTGTCGCGGACCGATCGCCGCGGATCCGGTCCACCGCGCGCCGATGGGTGAGCATGATCAGCCACCCCATCGGGCTGGCGCGCTGTTCGTCGTAGCGGCCCGCCAGCGACCACACCTGCAGATAGACCTCCTGGGTCACTTCCTCGGCGGCGGTGCGCTCACGCAGGATCCGCACTGCCAGGCCGAACACCCGCGGGGAGGTCGCGCGATAGAACTCGGTGAAGGCCTCGCGGTCAGCCCCGGCAATCGCGACCAGCAATGTGGCCAGACGGCGGTTGGCCTGCTGCTCCAGCCGCAATCGCACGGGCGGACCGGACATACCGGCCCTCGGCCGGTCGTCCACCGAACCCGGGAACAGGCGGATCACCCGGGGGTGTTCGTCCGGGGCCGTCACGAACGCACCCGGGAACCGGTGTGCACCGGATATGTGGTCATGGCTACTCCTGCTGCGGTGCGGGTCGACGGCGACCCTGGCGGAACGCGCTTCGGGAATCAGGCCGGCGGCATGAGCACGGTGTCGATCATGTAGACCGTGGCGTTCGCGGTCTTGACACCGCCGCAGATGACCGAGGCGGCGCCGACCTTCAGTGCGGCACCGGATCCGGTGACGGTGACATCGGCGCCCTCGACGGTCTTATGTGTTCCGGCGATCTTGTCCGGGGCGATCTGTCCCGCCACGACGTGATAGGTGAGGATCTTGTTCAGCGTGGCCGCATCGGTTTTCAGCGAGTCGATCGTCGCGGGCGGAATCTTCGCGAAGGCCGCGTCCACGGGTGCGAATACGGTGAATTGGCCGCCGTTGAGGGTGTCAACGAGGTTCACCTGCGGGTTGAGTTTGCCCGACACCGCGGAGACCAGGGTGGTGAGCATCGGGTTGTTCGAGGCGGCCACCGCGACCGGATCCTGGGCCATCCCGCTGACCGATCCGGCGCCGGTCGGCACCTGCGCGGCGTAGGCCTGGCATCCGGGCCCGACGAGACCCGCCGCGGCACTGCTCGCCGTGGTCGACCCCGCCATCGAACTCGTGGCGCTCGCGCTGCCGGAATCGGATTTGTCGTTCGAGCAGGCGGTCGCGCCGGCCGCCGCGGCTCCCATCACCATCGCTGCTACCACGTAACGTCGCATCATCGTCATCGTTCCTGTCACTGCCTTCGTGGTCGGCGGTCCCAGGCGGGGCCGCAGTGGATTTGGTCGAGAGGACTTCGTCTGGACCCGCCCGCCGGATCGGTGCGGAACCGGATCGGAATGTCAGACCGGCATCGAAGCGTTTTTGGTGCAGGTGAACTGCATGACGTCGAGGCGACCGGCCCGGAACTGGTCCGCGCAGCCGGCGAGGTAGGTGATGTAGGTCAGGTAGGTCTGTTCATCGCTCAGCGCGATCGCCCGGTCGCGTTCGCGTTTCAGCGCGCCCGCCCAATGATCGAGCGTCTTCGCGTAATGCGCCTGCAGCGCCTGGATCCGGCTGACGGTGAAACCGGCCTCCTGCGCGTATTCGCGGACGCCGCGCAGTGCGGTGCCGGTGGGCAGCGGCAGCTGTCCACCGGGGAAGATGGCGTCGCGGATGAACCGCATGAAGGCCAGATCCGAACGGGTCCACCGAAGTCCGTTGGCGCGCAGGTGATCCGGGCCGTACACGACGATGGTGTGCAGCAGCATCGTGCCGTCGTCCGGCAACGTCCGGTACGCGAAATCGAAGAAGTCCGGATAGCGCTCAGCCCGGAAATGCTCGAATGCGCCGACCGTAACGATGCGGTCGACCTTCTGATCGAATTCCTCCCAGCCCTGCAGCCGCACCTCCCCCCGCGGACCCCCGCGCCGCTGGTCGAGTTGCGCGCTGACGTAGTCGAACTGGTTGCGGCTCAATGTCAGACCGATGACATCGACGCCGTATCGGTCCATCGCGCGCAGCATCGTCGAACCCCAGCCGCAGCCGATGTCCAGCAGTGTCATGCCGGGCCGCAGATCGCATTTGCCGAGGGCCAGATCGATCTTCGCCAGCTGTGCCTGCTCCAGGGTGTATCCGGGTTTGTCCCAGTACGCACAGCTGTAGGTGCGGGTCGGATCCAGGAACAGGGCGAAGAATTCGTCGGACAGGTCGTAATGAGATTGAACGTTGGCGTAGAAGGGCGCGAGATCTTTCATCCGTACTACCTCCATTCGACTTCGTGGATTGAGGACCGCCAGGAAAGTCGAACCGCACGGTCCGCCGGATCGGTCGATTCGATGTGTCCTGGATCACATTTCAATCCGCGCCCACGCGGGCTCCGACTTCTCCACGGACACATACTTCGCACTCGGGAGGCACAGCGTGGAGGTCGTCGAACCAACGCATCAAAGGAGCACCGCACCGACGGGCGGTGCGGTGACCGACCGATTGACCGCAGTGGTGGGCCGGCGTTATCGGATCGATGACTACTACGAGGTCGGCAGGGAGAAGATCCGGGAATTCGCCCGGGCCGTGCGCGCCGATCACCCGGTGCACTGGGACGAATCGGTCGCCGCTGAATACGGCTATCCGGGACTGCCGGCACCGCCCACCTTCGGCTGTCTGCTCAGCGACACTGTGCAGCAGGCGCTGACCCATATCCTCGACGGCTACGACCTCGAGTCGACGATCCACACCGATCAGGTATTCGAATTCCATCGCCCGGCCGTCGCCGGCGATCAGCTCACCAGCACCGTTGCGCTGCAATCGTTTCGGCGGGCGTTCGGCGGAGATCTGTTCGTCGTCGAGAATGCCGTGACCGATCAGCGCGGATCAGCCGTGTTCTCGGCCAGGACCAGCGCGATCGCGCGGTCACAACCGACAGCGAGTGATTCGCTCACCAGGGTCATGGCCGGAATTCTGCGATCGGATGTCCTCGCAGCTCGAAAGGCGGCCGTGCCCATGACGGAGGTGACCGACGACGCGACGCCGACCCGGCCCAGCGGCTCGGGGAACCGCTGGGCACGGCCCATGGCCATGGTCTCCGTGGGAGATCGGTTGCCGCCGAGGATATTCGCCGTCACCCGCGGCGATCTGGTGAACTACGCCGGAGTGTGCGGAGACCCGAACCCGATCCACTGGCACGACGGCACCGCCCAGCTCCTGGGCCTGCAGCGCGGCGTCGTCGCGCACGGCATGCTGACCATGGGACTCGGCGCGGGCTATCTCACCTCCTGGCTGGGCGACCCCGGCGCGCTGCGCCAATACAGCGTCCGCATGACGAGCCCGGTCTTCGTCGGCCCCAACGCACCCGCTGCCGTCGAATTCGGCGGCGTCGTCAAATCGCTGGACCCGGATACCGGCACCGCGACCGTCGCCCTGACCGCGACCTTCGACAGGCGACGCATCTTCGGCAGGGCCACCGCCATGGTCCGTCTGTCGTGAGAGCGCAGCCCGGGTCTCGTGGATCACATTGTCCCTGAACACGTCCGCAGGAACGACAAGGAGAACAACGATGGCGCAGGGCACGGTGAGATGGTTCGACGACGAGCGGGGTTTCGGATTCATCGCAGTGGACGACGGCGGTCCCGATGTCTTCGTGACTTGGAACGACATTACTCGTCCCGACGGTGCAACCCTGCGCGAGGGCGAGTCGGTGAGTTTCGAGATCAAGGTCGGTTCCAAAGGTCCCCAGGCCCAACGGGTCCGACCGAGCTGAGCTCCGAAGCCACAAGTCGAGTATCGAAACGCTATGTCTCCCTTGTCGGTCTACGTGAGGAGCAACGATCGATGACGATATTCACCAGCGGGTACGGGTATCGGTTCCCCGCCTGGGCCGCACCGACGCGACGGGCGGCAGCGGTGCTCCGGCACGGACCGGCTTGTTTCGCGGCCGCCGCCGTGACCGCGTTCTCGGCGCCGTCGGCGATGGCGAACTCGATCACCACCACCTGACCCAGGATTTGTCCATGTTCGTCTCCTCCACCGAGAGCGGAGGAGACGAACATGGACTACAGAACCTCACGGTGGGGGTGCATCCCAGGGCCTCGGATGAACCCCGCAGCGCGTGTGAGAGATTCGCTTATCGAATGAATGTCACCGGCGTTCGAATCTCACCGAATGGAAATCGGCGTGCCGGTCACGGTCCCCGGCCGCAAGGGTCCGGAAGTCGTCGCCACGACAGTCGCCGTCTCGGTAGAGTTTCGCATCGCGGTCGGTGTTGTTGTCGGCGAACCCGTCACCCTCGATGTGGTAGCAACGGTCGTTTTCGGGGTCTTCCAATCGCCGCACATCGCCATCGTGAGTGGTGTACACGAAGGAACCGCGGGCGGCGGCAGCGGCGCCGTTGACGGGATCGCCGGCAGTGGTAGCGGCGTGGGCAAGGGGCGCACCGAAAGTCAAGACGAGGAGCGCGCCGGTCGCAGCCAGCGTGGTGCCAATACGTTTCATGGGACTGCCTTTCGTCGAACCTAACGAATTTTGTGAATCGTCGCCGCCCCCGAACCTTGTGCGGGTTACGCCGGGAGCGGTGCTCTAACCTGGCCAGTCGACGTCGACGCCAGCGATCGTATCAGTCGCTCAGTTCGAATATCCACAAAAACTGATGGCGCACAACATATTTCACCCCCTACTGAGTACTGCGCTTCGCGTTCGGGCGATGAATCCGGTCGGTCGGCACGATGGGCGTGGGAATCGCTATCTCGTTGTGCGGGAATGGATTACGGCCAAAAATGCCGGAGCCGGAGATCAATCAGCTGACGAGATCCACGCCTGGGCCGAGGGGGACGCATGTCAGACCCGCTACCTGCGAAATATTAAGGAGCACAATGACTCTGGCCACCCACTCGAGCGCCTGGCGCAAACGGGCCGTGGAAGCTCCGCGACCTGATCCACCAGGCCGAACGGCACGCAGCCACCCACTCCACACCACAACTCGGCCTGGCTTGGGCCGACCACGAGACGAAGGCCGCGACCCGCCAGAAAATCGCTGACACCGTCCACGGGGCCGTCTACGGGCCGTCGCAGGTCGACAACCAACCACCACCAGCCACCCGCATCCCCCACGAACACCCTGGCCGGACCGGTTCGCCGGACATGGGGAACCGGTCGAAAGTACGATCGAAACATGCGGTCGATCTGGAAGGGCTCCATCGCGTTCGGGCTGGTGAACGTCCCGGTGAAGGTCTATACCGCCACCGAGGACCATGACATCAGGTTTCACCAGGTGCACGCCAAGGACGGGGGGCGGATCAAGTACGACCGGGTGTGCACGGTGTGTGGGCAGTCGGTGCAGTACGCCGATATCGATAAGGCCTATGAATCCTCCGAGGGTGATCAGGTGATTCTCACCGACGAGGATTTCGCGAAGCTGCCGGTGGCGGAGAAGCACGAGATTCCGGTGCTGCAATTCGTGCCGGCGGAGCAGATCGATCCGATCCTGTTCGATCGCAGCTACTACCTGGAGCCGGATTCGACCACCCCGAAGGCCTATGTGCTGCTGGCCAAGACGCTCGAGCAGACCGAGCGGGTGGCGCTGGTGAACTTCACGCTGCGGCAGAAGACGCGGCTGGCCGCGCTGCGGGTCCGCGACGGCGTACTGGTGCTGCAGACACTGCTGTGGCCCGATGAGGTGCGTGCGGCGGATTTCGAATCGCTCGACGGGGTGGCCGAACCGCGCAAGCAGGAGCTATCGATGGCCGAGACACTGGTCGACAGCATGTCCGACGACTTCGATCCGAGCCTGTACACGGACGACTATCAGATCGAGCTGAAGCGGATGCTCGACGAGGCCATCGCCTCGGGATCCAGCAAGGTCACCCGCCCGGCCGAGCCCGCGCCCGCGGAGATGGACGCCGAGGTCGTCGACCTGGTGGCCGCGCTGCAGCGCAGCCTGGAGGCGAGCGGCCGCCGCGGCGCGGCGACGAAATCCGACCCCGCGGCCAAGGCCACCGCCAAGAAGCAGCCCGCCGCGAAGGCCGCGAAGAAAGCCACCAAGAAGCCCGCCAAGCAGTCCGCACGCAAGGGCGCCTGACCCCGTCACCCAAGGTAGGGCGTGTCAGCTGGCAAACTATCGACTATGGATGTCGATATAGCCATCGTTCCCATGGGCCTCGGTCACCTGCGCGAGGTCCTCGACCTCGGTGATGAGGTGTTCGACACGAATACGAAGCCCTACACCTCGTGGTCGCTCACCTCGATCGCCGAACACCTGGACAACCCCGATGGTTCCTGCTGGGTAGCCCTCGACTCGGACCGAGTGGTCGGTTTTGTGCTGGGATCGATGGAATTCGAGCTGCGCGAGGACTGGTCCTATCTGGAGTGGATCGCGGTCGCCCCGCATATGCAGGGTCTCGGTATCGCGGGCCGGCTGGTGGACATGTGCTGCGCGGCCTTGTTCTCGCGGGGCGCCCGCCGCATCGTCACCGACGTCGAAATCGACAACACGGCATCGGCTGCGCTGATGACGCGGCATGGCTTCACCGAGGGCACCACGGTCACCCTGCTCGTCCGCCCCAATCCGGATCAGCCCGAGGTCGCCGCGGACGCGCCCAATCTGTCCGCCGCCACCAAGCGCACCTTCGCCCGCACCGGCCGACTGCGTCGCTGAATCCGTCGCAGCGGTGACCTCAGGATTCCGCGGCGGCCTGCTTGCGGCCCTCCGCGAAGAAGTCCAGCAGCGCCGCGACGGTGGGAACCTCCGAGCGCGGGCGCATGGCCCCGAACGGCGCGTTCCAGAACTCGCCCTCGCGGCGGGTCCACGGCCCCACATAGGCATAGGGCTGCGGATTGTCCCAATCGCCCGGGGAGACACCGAAATTGGTCTGGTCGACCGCGATCGAGAGATCGAAATGCTCCGGCCACAGGGTCGGCGGCTGATCGGCGAAGCGGCGCAGCGCGGTATCGCCGAGGGCGAACCAGCCGTGAATCTGCTCGGTCGCCTCGGCGTCGACGGTGAACGCCTCCTTCGGGTCCATATCGGTGCCGTCGCTGTAGAGCCCGGGCGGCGGCGCCTCGGCCTCGAAACCGGCCGCCGCGGCGATATCCGCGTAACTGCCGCGCAGCGGGGTGCGGCCCTCGGGCCACACCATCTCGGTGCCGATCACCGAGACCGGCCATTTCACGCCGATGAAACCACCCAGCACGATGCGCATCCGGACGGTGCCGAAACGCCGGTACTGCGGACCGGCGATCAGCAGTTCGGACACCGCGTGCAGGGCGAAGCGGGTGTCCTCGTAGGTGATGTCGTCCACCCGACCATCATCACCGCAACCGGCGCCGACATCGCGGCAATTCCGCCGTCTTTGCCGTATGTTTCCGGTCGGGTTCGCTCATACTTGGGCGGGCTCACCGGTTTGCCGCGGTTCCGACACAGTTCCACCCGGTCGTTGCGCTCAACCGTCCCATCACATCGTCGGAGGCCCTGATGACCGATCCGCATGCCCAGCAACCGAACCCACCGCAGCCCGGACAGTCCGGCGCGGGATATCCCCAGCAACCGGGCTACGGTACACCGCCGCCGGGCTACGGTCCGCCCGAATACGGTTACGGCGCAGGACAACCCGGATACAGTGCGGGGCAGCCCGGATACGGCCCGGGACAATCCGGATACGGCGCGGGACAACCGGGCTACGGACCACCGCAACCCGGTTATGGCGCGCCGCAACCCGGTTACGGCGCACCGCAACCCGGTTACGGCGCACCGCAGCCGGGATACGGCCCACCGCAGCCCGGATATCCGCCGATGCCGGGCTATCAGCCCTACGGCCCCGTCCCGCCCTATGCGAGCTGGGCCGCCCGGGTCGGCGCGACGCTGATCGACGGCCTGATCATCGGCGTGCCCACGATCATCCTGTACACCCTCGGCATCGCGATCGGCACGTCGAATATGACCTGCACCAGCAATGACGACACCGGCTCTTACAGCACCTCCTGCAGCGGCGGCCTGAGCGCGGGCGGGGTCGCCCTGATGTTCGCCGGCGCGCTGGTCGCCCTGGTCGGCGGGTTGTATCTGCTGTACCGCGAGGGCGTCACCGGCCAGACCCCGGGCAAGAAGGTGCTGGGCATCAAGCTGATTCGCGAGGCCGACGGCCAGACGATCGGCTTCGGCATGTCCATCGTGCGGCGCATCTGCCATGTGGTCGACGGCCTCCCCTGCTACCTCGGCTATCTGTGGCCGCTGTGGGACGACAAGCGGCAGACCTTCGCCGACAAGATCCTCCACACGATCGTGGTGAAGCTCTGACCTATCCGCGGAACTTCGCCTCGAGCTGAGCCAGCGTCGCCCTCAGATCCGCGGCGTCGTTGGTCTGGAAGATGCCGTCGAATCCCGCCTCGGCGCGAATCGCGGCCTCCACCTCCGGATCGTGGTAGAGCCGTACCAGTGTCGCGAGCCTCGGATCGTCCCGGTCGGCGGCCCGGGCGGCGAAGACGTTGATGTACTGCTTCAGCTCGGGGCGTTGCGGATCGTCGGTGAAGATCACCTGCTCGTGGGTCAGGCCCGCCTGCCGGGCGAAGGTGTCATCGACGAATGCGGCGTCGGCGCTGTCCAGCGACTGCGCGGTCAGCGTCGGATCGATGGTGATCAGCCTCACCTTCGACGCCGCGGTGTCGACATCCTCGAGCTTGGAATCCCAACTGGGACCGCCCTTCAGCGCGATCAGTCCGGCCGCCGCCAGTCCCAGCAGCGGCCGGACCTGATTCGCGGGGTTGTTGCTGAGAGTGACCTGACCACCCTTCGGAACCTCGGCGACCGAGCGGTGCTTCTTCGAATACAAGGTCAGCGGGTAGATCTCGGTCGCGCCGATCGGGGTGAGGGTGTCGTTGTTGCGGACGTTGTAGTTGGCCAGATACCGGATGTGCTGGAACTTGTTGAGATCGATACGCCGTTGCGCCAGTGCGGGATTGGGTTGGTTGTAATCGGTGAAGTTGACGAACTCCACCGCGATGCCCGCCGCGGCGGCCTTGTTCTTGTAGACCTGCCAGTGCGGCTGCGGGAGATCGTTCACACCGATGCGCACCACGTCGCCACGGTGTTGTTCACCACAGGAGGAGACGGTCGCGGCCATCGCGAGCAGGATGGGGATCACCAGAAAACGGCGCAGCCTTCGCATTTCGTGCAAACTAGACGTTCGACCCGCCCGGTTGCCACAGTTTCGCTCACCGCAATCGGAAACCTTGTCCGCGACCGTGCTCACCCGCTTGGATTGCCGGGTTCACATCACGACGATCTTTTGGAGCACGAGTGAAATTCCATCGGGCACTGGCGATCCCGGTCCTGGTAGCAACCGCGGCCCTCACCCTCACGGCGTGCGGTGGAAATGACGATGCCGCCTCCGGCAATGTCGTGCGGATCGGCACCACCGATCAGGATCACACCTGGCAGGTGTTCGAGCAGAAGGCGAAGGCCGAGGGCATCACGCTGAAGACCACCAACTTCTCCGATTACAACCAGCCCAACCGCGCGCTGGCGCAGAAGCAGATCGATGTGAATCTGTTCCAGCACCTGCAGTTCCTGGGCCAGTACAACGTCGCCGACAACGACACGCTGACCCCGATCGGGGCGACCTATATCGTGCCGCTGGGCCTGTATTCGAAGAAGCACCGCTCGGTCGCGGAGATTCCGCAGGGCGGCGAGATCGCGATCCCGAACGATCCGACGAACCAGGCCCGCGCCCTGAACGTGCTGCGGTCGGCGGGTCTGCTGAAGCTCACCGGCACCCCGCGCCAACCCACCCCCGCCGATATCGATAAGGGCGCCTCGAAGGTCAAGGTCACCCCGGTCGACGCGGCGCAGACGGCGCTATCGCTCAATTCCGTCGACGGCTCGGTCATCAACAACACCTACCTCGAACGTTCCGGTGTGGACCCGAAATCCGCGATCTACAAGGATGATCCGACCGATCCCGCCGCCGAGCCGTATATCAATACGCTGGTGACCCGCGCCGCGGACAAGAACAACCCGCTGTATCTACGGCTGGTCGACATCTGGCACGACCCCGAAGTGCAGCGGGCCGAGGCCGAGGCCACCAAGGGCACCGCCGTCGAGGTCAAGCGCAGCGGCCCCGAGCTGGAGCAGGTGCTGGCGCGCGTCCAGCAGACCCTGCGCGATCAGAAGTGAGCGAATCGACCACGGCGCCAGCGGATTCCGCCGCCGTCGAATTCCGTTCCGTCACCAAGACATTCACCGTGGGCAAGTCGCGGACGGTCGCGCTCGACGAGATCGATCTGCGCATCGAGCGCGGTGAGATCTTCGGCATCATCGGCTATTCCGGCGCGGGCAAGAGCACGCTGGTCCGGTTGATCAACGGCCTGGAGCGGCCCAGCGCGGGCACGGTCCTGGTCGGCGGCGAGGCGATCACCGGCGTGCCCGAATCGCGAGTGCGCCGGTTGCGCCGCGATATCGGCATGGTGTTCCAGCAGTTCAACCTGTTCCGCTCGCGCACGGTCGCGGGCAATGTGGAGTATCCGCTGAAGGTGGCCAAATGGCCACGCGCGCAACGCAAGGCGCGCGTGGCCGAGCTGCTGGAATTCGTCGGGCTCTCGGATAAGGCCCGCAACTATCCCGATCAGCTCTCCGGCGGGCAGAAGCAACGCGTCGGCATCGCCCGGGCGCTGGCCACCTCGCCGTCGCTGTTGCTGGCCGACGAGGCGACCTCGGCGCTGGATCCGGAGACCACCCAGGAGGTGTTGCGACTGCTGAAGAAGGTCAACAGCGAGCTCGGGGTCACGATCGTGGTGATCACCCACGAGATGGATGTGATCCGCGCGGTCGCCGATCGAGTGGCCGTGCTCGCCGACGGCCGGGTGGTCGAATTGGCCAGCACCTTCGAGGTTTTCGCGACCCCGCAGGCGACGCCCACCCGCTCGTTCGTCGATACCGTGCTGCACAACCGGCCCAGCGCCGACGAGCTGCGACGCCTCGGCGACCGGCATATCGGGCGTCTGGTGACGGTCGATCTCGGTGACGACCGCGGCATCGGTGCGGCGCTGGCCACGGCCACCCATACCGGGGTGCGGTTCGAGGTGGTCTACGGCGGGGTGAGTGCGTTGCAGGACAAGACGTTCGGCAGCCTCACCCTCGCCCTCGACGGTCCCGAGGATGCGGTGGACAAGGTGATCGACGAGCTGACGGGGGTCTGATGCATACCGATTGGGATCAATTGCGGCCCGTCCTGGGCGAGGCCGTCGGCACGACCCTCTATCTGGTCGGGGTCACCTTCGTCGTGGCGGGACTGCTCGGGCTCGGGCTCGGCACCGCGCTCTACACCACCCGCAAGGGCGGGCTGCTGGCCAACACACCGATTCATCTGCTGCTCAATGTGCTCGTGAACGTGGTGCGACCGATTCCGTTCATCATTCTGCTGGCGGCGCTGGGCCCGGTGACGCTGAAGGTGGTCGGCACCACCATCGGCACCGATGCCGCGGTGTTCGTGATGATCGTGGGGGCTTCGTTCGGTATCGCCCGCATCGTGGAGCAGAACCTCGTCACCGTCGATCCCGGCGTGATCGAGGCGGCGCGGTCGATGGGCGCGGGGCCGCTGCGGATCATCCTCACCCTGCTGATTCCGGAGGCGTTGGGGCCCTTGGTGCTCGGCTACACCTTCGTGGTGATCGCCATTGTCGACATGTCGGCCATGGCGGGCACGGTCGGCGGCGGCGGACTCGGCGACTTCGCGCTGGTGTACGGGTATCAGCGGTTCGACTGGCAGGTCACACTCGTCGCGACGCTGATCATCATCGCCGGTGTGCAGGGTGTGCAGTTCGCGGGCAACTGGCTGGCCCGGCGGGTGCTGCGGCGTTAAACCCCCTTCGGCGCACGGCCTTTCATGAATCCGAACAGATAACCCGCCACCCGGCGCAGCTGGATCTCCTCGGACCCTTCGGTGATCCGGTAGCGCCGGTGGTGGCGGTAGATGTGCTCGAACGGCTTATGCCGCGAGTAACCGAGGCCGCCGTGCACCTGCATGGCCCGGTCGGCGGCCTCGCAGCACAGCCGGTTGGCCCAGTAGTTGCACATCGACACCTGTTCGGAGGCAGCGAAAGTGCCGTGACGGTCCATGGTCCAGGCCGCCTGGCGGATGAGCGCACGCAGCATCGCGCATTGGGTATGCAGTTCCGCGAGGGGGAACTGGATGGCCTGATTATCCGCCAGCGGCCTGCCGAAGGGCTTGCGCTCCTTGGCATATGCCACCGATTGATCGATACAGTATTGCGCCGCACCGAGGCTCGACGCGGCCTGGCGGATGCGGTTCTCGTTGAAGAAATGCTGCACCACGGCCAGGCCGCGCCCTTCCGGACCGAACAGCGCATCGCCCGGCACGCGCGCCCCGCGCAAGGCGACGCGGCCGTGGTCGGTGGGCATGTTGAAGGTCCAGAGATACTCCTCGACGGTGAAACCCGGTGTGCCGGTGGGCACCAGGAATGCGGTGATCCCGGCGCCGTCACCCGGCGCCCCGGAGGTGCGGGCGAAGATCAGGTCCGCGGCGGCGCCGTGAATGCCGCTGTTCCAGGTCTTCTCGCCGGTGATCACCCAGTCCTCGCCCTCGCGGATCGCGGTGGTCTCCATATAGGTGGCGTCGGAGCCGTGTTCGGGTTCGGTGATACCGAAGGAGAAATACCGTGTGCCCGCGGCCAATTCGTCGATCCATTCGGATTTCTGTTGTGCCGATCCGTATTCCAGCATGAGCAGCAGGCCGACGTTGTTGGCCACCACGGCGTGTTCGTTCTGCAGATCGGCGTGCAGGCCCAGGCCGCGATGCGCGAGATGTTCGCGGATGACGGCCATATCGAGGTTGGTGCCGTCGCGCCCGCCGTAGGCCGCCGGGAACGCGTAGCGGTAGTGCCCGGCCGCATCGGCGCGGCGGCGGGTCTCGGCCAGCAGCTCCTCCCAGTCCTTGCTCGGCAGGCCGCCGCGGTCCCAGTCGGTGCGGGCGTCCTCGCGGCGATGGTCGAAGAAGCGGATGTTGTCGTCGGCCTGTTGTAGCGGGACGATCTCGCGGTCGATGAATGCGTCGAGTTCGGCCAGATAGGCGACCAGCTCGGTGGGCAGCTCGAGATCCATGCTCGCCCTAGCCTTCCGGCCGGATCTGCATGAGCAGATCCCATTCGATCTCCGAGATCCGGCGGCCGCTGGCCGCCATCACGATATCGCGCACGCTGCCGTCGAGATGGGCGGCGGCCTGCTCGGCCAGGCCCACGCCCCAGCCGAGCGTGCACAGCACCTTCCACCAGCGGAATCGGTCCGCGTCGAAGACGCCACCGACCTGCTCGTAGCCGTGCCGGAACGCGTCGCGGCCGGCGAATCCGCCGAATTCGGCGCCGTCGCAACCGAATCGCCACATCCGCAGCGCCGCCCACGCGGCATCGTGCATGGGATCGCCGAAGCGGCGCGCACCCTCCCAGTCCAGCACCGCGCGCAGCCCGTCGCCGTCGACGATGAGATTGCCGTTGCGCATATCGGTGTGCAGCAGCACCCTTCGTAATGGCGGATCCGGGAGACGCCCGCGCAGCCAGCGCAGCGCGAGCGCGAAGACCGGCCGGTCGGCGAGCAGTCGGGCCACCCCGCACTCGGCCTCGGCCAATTCGGTTCCGGCGGGATCGCTTTCGGCGGCGCCGGGCAGCACCGCCGGTGCGTCGTGCGGATCGATCGCATGCAGCCGCCCCATGGCCTTGCCGAGCTGCGCGGCCACCCGCTCCCCGATCCCGGCAGCCTGGACCAGTCGTAATACCTTGCGCGGCACGGTTTCCCCGTCGATCAGCTCGGATACGAGGAACGGCGCGCCGACGAATTCGGCATCGGTGCAGATCGCCACGACCGCGGGCACCGGCACCCCATGTTTACGCGCCAGCTCCCGCACCTGGGCCTCGGCCTGCACCGGCAATCGCTGGATCGCCGCGGGCACGATGGTCGCCACCAGCCGCCGCCCATCGGTCCCCCGCCGCGCATCGAAGGCCACCGTCCGCCGCCGAGCCCCCGCCGACACCTGCCGGACATTCGACACCGATACGGCCCCACCGGCTTCCGCACTGAGAAACCGCGCCAAACCCACAGCCGTATTCCCGCTCACAACCCCTCCCATCCGTCATACCCCGGCTTGGCAATGGCCAGATCCCCGCGAACAACCTCGACCAGCACCCGCCAGAGCGCAGCATCCTCATCCTCGACCGATCCCGAATCCGGTTCCACCACACCAGAATTCGGCTCCGGATCCCGCCACGAATCCAGGCTGCCGGGGATGGTCGCCATCAGTTCCCGTTCGCGGCGGGCAGTGACAGGGCCCAGGTCGAGTTCTCGACGGACTATGCGGGTCAGGTTGGCGGCGACTCGCGCTCGGTGCTGCAGAGCATCCGGCAGGGCGGGCAGCAGAACGTCGTCGAGGAGTTCGGCGAGCGAGTCCAGAATCTCGGTCGCCGTTGGTCGATACTGCATATCCGGCCTCCATGGCACCCGCATCTCAGGATCCCACGAACAGCTCCGCCAACCATCCGATTCGGCCGGAATGCGAACTCATTGTTGCGATCACCCGGCCCGGACCGCGCTGCTCTCGGTGTGCTTGTGTCCTACGCCGCTTCAGCATCTCGGCGAGCGAGTCAGACCGCTGGGCATGATCCGCCCGTGTACCGCAATTGCGCGAGGGGAATGGTGACGGGCCGGTGATCGCGGGCGGCGGCGATCACTGCGGTGACGCAGGCCGCGACCAACTCGGGCTGATCCGTGGGCACGTGATGACCGGCCCAGTCGGCCACGACCAGCAGCGCGTGCAGCTTCTCGGCCAGCAGCCGTTGGCCGTCCTGCCATCGCTCATCGAGCTGCTCGAGTGTGAGCGGCGCGAACTCGGCCGCGTCGGCGGGCGTCAGACGTGTCCATCGCCCGGGTGCGCTCGCCAGTACCGCGGCAGGAACGGTCGTCCATACCGCGTTGTCCAGCTCAGCGATCGATCCCGGGATATCCAGCATCGACGATCCGGAATCGTCTTCGCCCCCTTCGCGTTCCGGCCAGATGTGGTCCGCCAGATGCTCCAAGGTGGTGCAATCCACCAGCACCAGCCCAGCCGTATGCGCACCGTGCCGTGCGGCGTACATCATGGCGATCAGTGCGCCCATCGAATGCCCGACGACCACGTGGGGTGATTCGATCCCGAGCTTGTCGAGCAGGCCGCGCAGTTCATCGGCCAATGTCCCGAACGTGCGTGGCCGCTCGGCCAGATGTGGTGGCAGCGGAGCACTCTCACCGATGCCCGGGCGGTCGTAGGTGACAGTGGTGTGCAGATACAACCGGGGCAGGACCTGATCCCACTGGTCTTGGGACGTGCCGAAAGCATTGATGTGGACCACGGGCACGGGGCCGTCTCCCGATGTGACGCACGCGGTCAGCTCATAGCCGATATCGACCTTCTCGAATCGCCGCACCCACAACAGATACCACCGCCGGGCGGCCCGTACGCGAACATTCACAGACCGGCTCGACCACACTCTCCTTGATCACAACGAAGATCATCATGATCAAGGAGAGCCCGAGGGCGCGGGTCAGTGGGCGTTGGCGGTGCAGGCCGAGAGGACGGGCTGGGCGGCGCGAGGGGTGGCGCTGCCGAGGTCCGGGAACGGTGGGGCGCTGGGGCCCAGGGAGTCGACGGCCTTCTGTTCGGCCTCGGATTTGGTGGGGGCCGAGGCCCAGCCGAAGCGGTGGTCGGCGCCCTGGGATACCGCGGCGCAGGCGTTGGTGAAGCGGACGACCACCTGGCAGTCGTACACGTCGCATTTGACGTTGGCGCCGCCGTCGGCCATGCCCTGATTGGTGTAGTCGACCGCGTAGGCGACCGTTCCGGTGCTGGGCGATAACGACATCGCGCCGTACAGATCCCCCGCGGCGGCGCCCGCTGGACCGGCGCCCACCGTGGCGAGCGCGCCGACCGCCGGAAGCGTCAGGACCCAGGCGGTCTTGTGCAGCAATGGCATTGGAGAATTCCTCCCCGTCAGTGATAACGAACGGGGTGAATCTTCGCCCACCGCGAGGGCATCTGTCCAAGGATCAGACGGTGAAACCCAAGGCGCGCAGTTGTTCCCGGCCGTCCTCGGTGATCTTGTCCGGACCCCACGGGGGCATCCAGACCCAATTGATCTTGATGTCCTCGACCAGGCCGCTGCGGACCAGGGCGTTGCGGGTCTGGTCCTCGATGACATCGGTCAGCGGGCAGGCCGCGGACGTCAGGGTCATATCGATGACGGCGATGTCCTCCTCGACCTGCAGCCCGTAGACCAGGCCGAGATCGACGACGTTGATGCCGAGTTCCGGGTCGACGACGTCGCGCATCGCCTCTTCGATGTCCTCGAGCTGGCTCACCTCCTCGGCGGAGAGCTGCTGCTCGGTGGCTGGTGTCTCACTCATGACGTTCCCCATTCCCCATGGCGGGCTTGGTCTCCTGTGCGGAGGTTATCCGGACCACGGCGTCCTTGAACGCCATCCAGCCGAGCAGGGCGCACTTCACGCGCGCCGGATACTTCGACACACCCGCCAGGGCGATGCCGTCGCCGAGGACATCCTCATCGCCCTCGATCGTGCCTCGGCTCGAGATCATCTCACTGTAGGAGTCGACGACCTTCAACGCCTGCTGCACCGGCAGGCCGATGACCTGATCGGCGAGGATCGACGTGGCGGCCTGGCTGATCGAACAGCCCTGACCGTCGTAGGAGACGTCGGTGACGTCGCCGTTGTCATCGATCGCGACGCGCAGGGTCACCTCGTCACCGCAGGTCGGGTTGACGTGGTGCACCTCGGCACCGAACGGCTCCCGCAGTCCGCGGTGATGCGGATGCTTGTAGTGGTCCAGGATGACTTCCTGGTACATCTGCTCCATGCGCATGTTCTATGCAACTCCGAAGAAGCTCTGCGCCTTCCGCACGGCCGCGACCAGCTGATCGACCTCGCCGCGGGTGTTGTACACCGAGAACGAGGCACGCGCGGTCGCCGCGATGCCGAAACGCCGGTGCAGCGGCCACGCGCAGTGATGACCGACGCGAATCGCCACACCCTGATCGTCGAGGATCTGACCGACGTCGTGCGCGTGCACGCCCTCCACGACGAATGACACGGCGCCACCGCGCTGCACATTCTCCGTCGGGCCGACGATCCGCACGCCCTCGATCGCGCCGAGCCCCTCGAGCGCGGCGCCCACCAGCTCATGCTCGTGCGCGGCGACGGCATCCATGCCGAGGTCGTCCAGATAGCGGACGGCCGCACCGAGACCGATGGCCTGCGAGATCATCATCGAACCGGCCTCGAACCGCTGCGGCGGCGGCGCGTAGGTGCTGTGGTCCATGTAGACCGTCTCGATCATCGATCCGCCGGTGATGAACGGCGGGGTCTGCTCGAGCAGTGCGCGGCGGCCGTACAGGACGCCGATACCGGACGGGCCGAGCATCTTATGACCGGAGAAGGCGGCGAAGTCGACATCGAGCTCGCGCAGATTCACCGGCATATGCGGCACCGACTGGCACGCGTCGAGCACCACCAGCGCACCGACTTCCCGTGCGCGCCGGACCAATTCGGCGACCGGCGCGATCGCACCGGTCACATTCGAGGTATGCGTGAACGCCACAACCCTTGTCGCCGGGGACAATTCGAGCGAATCGAGGTCGATACGGCCCTCGTCGGTGACGCCGTACCAGCGCAGCCGGGCGCCCGTGCGGCGCGCGAGCTCCTGCCACGGCACGAGATTGGCGTGATGCTCCAGCTCGGTGATCACGATCTCGTCGCCGGGGCCGATCCGATGCCGGAAGCGGTCGTCGCCGAAGGCGTAGGCCACCAGGTTGAGCGATTCGGTGGCGTTCTTGGTGTAGACGATCTCGTCGTCGCCGACGCCGACGAAGGCCGCGATCACCGCCCGCGCCGCCTCGTACGCCTCGTTGGCCTCCTCGGCCAGCTGATGCGAACTGCGATGCACGGCCGCGTTGTGCTCGAGCAAGAACTCCCGCTCGGCGTCGAGAACCTGCAGCGGGCGCTGCGAGGTCGCCCCGGAATCCAGGTACGCCAAGGGTTTTCCGTCGCGCACGGTGCGGCTCAGAATCGGGAAATCCTCCCGAATCTTCGCGACATCGAATGTGCGCACGGTTGCGGTCATATCAGGCTCCAGCGGTCGCGGTCTGAGTGAAGCGCACGTAGCCGTTGGCGTCGAGTTCCTCGGCCAGCTCCGGGCCGCCCTCGGCCACGATGCGGCCGCCCACGAACACGTGCACGAACTGCGGCTGGATGTAGCGCAGGATGCGGGTGTAGTGGGTGATGAGCAGAACGCCGCCTGCCGTAGGCGTGCCGGAGCCATCGACCCAGCCGCGCTCCTTGTAGCGGTTGACGCCCTCGGAGACGATGCGCAGCGCGTCGACGTCCAGACCGGAGTCGGTCTCGTCGAGGATGGCGATCTTCGGCTTGAGCAGGCCCAGCTGCAGGATCTCGTGACGCTTCTTCTCGCCGCCGGAGAAGCCCTCGTTCACGCTGCGCTCGGCGAAGGCCGAGTCGATCTCCAGCTCGCCCATCGACTCCTTGACCTCCTTGACCCAGTGCCGCAGCTTCGGGGCCTCGCCACGCACGGCCGTGGCCGCGGTACGCAGGAAGTTCGACATCGAGACGCCGGGCACCTCGACCGGGTACTGCATCGCCAGGAACAGGCCCGCGCGGGCGCGCTCGTCGACGGACATGGCCAGCACGTCCTCGCCGTCGAGGGTGATCGAGCCCTGGGTCACGGTGTACTTCGGGTGGCCCGCGATCGCATAGGACAGCGTCGACTTGCCCGAACCGTTGGGGCCCATGATGGCGTGCGTCTCACCGGATTTCACGGTGAGGTTCACGCCCTTGAGGATCTTGATGGGCTCCCCGGACTCGTCCGGGTTGGCGACCTCGACGTGCAGGTCCTTGATTTCCAGGGTGGTCATCGAATTCGAGTTCCTTTGCGGAGTAATAGGGTTCGTGGGTCAGACGCCGATCGCGGCGAGCTCGGCCTCGATGGCCGCCTCGAGCCGCTCCCGAATCTCGGGGACCGCGATCTTCTGCAGGATTTCCTGGAAGAAGCCGCGTACGACCAAACGGCGGGCGGCATCCTCGGGAATGCCACGCGCGCGCAGGTAGAACAGCTGCTCATCATCGAAACGGCCGGTGGCCGACGCATGGCCCGCGCCGGCGATCTCGCCGGTCTCGATCTCGAGGTTGGGCACCGAGTCGGCGCGCGCGCCGTCGGTGAGCACCAGGTTGCGGTTGGCCTCGTAGGTGTCGGTACCTTCGGCGGCCGCGCGGATCAGCACATCGCCGACCCACACGGTCCGGGCGTCGCCCTTCGGCGAGTGCGGATCACCCTGCAGCGCACCCTTGTACAGCACTCGTGACTTGCAGTTCGGCACGGCGTGATCGACGAGCAGGCGCTGTTCGAAGTGCTGTCCCGCGTCGGCGAAGTACAGGCCGAGCAGTTCGGCGTCGCCGCCCGGGCCGTCGTAGCGCACGGTCGCGGTCATGCGCACCAGCTCGCCGCCGAGGGTCACGGCGATATGCCGCAGCGTCGCGTCACGGCCCAGCTTCGCATGATGCGCGGTCGCGTTCACCGCGTCGTCGGCCCAGTCCTGGACCGCGACGACGGTCAGCTTCGCGCTGTCGCCGACCACGAATTCCACGTTCTCGGCGTAGGTTCCGCTGCCGTGCTGGTCGATGACGACCGTGGCGACGGCGAAGTTGGCCAGCCGGATCTGCAGGTGACCGTACGCCGTCCGGCCCTCGCCCGGGCCGGTGACCGAGACGACGACCGGCTCGGCGACCTCGGTCTCCGCACCGACCGACACGATGGTGGCCTGCTCGAAGCCCGAATATGCCTGCGCGGCAACCCGATCCGCGGGCACACCGGCGACACCGAGCCGCGCGTCGCCGCGCTCGACGGTCTCCACCCGGACACCGTCGACCGGCCGGACCTCGATCGTGGCCCGGCCGTCGCGCACCGCAGAGCCGTCGTGCAGGCCGCGCAGCCGGCGCAGCGGGGTGAACCGCCACTCCTCGTCGCGACCCGACGGCACCTCGAAGGCGTTCACATCGAACGAGGTGAAGACCTCACCCTTGTTGGTCGCGGCCCCTGCGCCCGGGTTCTGAATCGGCTTGGCCGTGGGGTTCTCGCCCTCGACCGCTCCAATCACACCAGTCGCCATCAGCCAACGGCCCCTTCCATCTGCAGCTCGATGAGCCGGTTCAGTTCCAACGCGTATTCCATGGGCAGTTCCTTGGCGATCGGCTCGACGAAGCCGCGCACC
Organism: Nocardia sp. NPDC051570; assembly: GCF_044454005.1. NCBI lineage: Bacteria > Bacillati > Actinomycetota > Actinomycetes > Mycobacteriales > Nocardiaceae > Nocardia > Nocardia sp. NPDC051570. Next base: position 283,269 of record NZ_JBITDI010000001.1, read on the forward strand.
ACCATCGCCATCGCCTCGTCCTCGGTGAGGCCGCGGCTCATCAGGTAGAACAGCTGATCCTCACTCACCTTGGAGACGGTGGCCTCATGGCCCATCGTCACGTCGTCCTCGCGGATGTCGACGTAGGGGTAGGTGTCGGAGCGGCTGATCGAATCCACCAGCAGCGCATCGCATTTCACGGTCGAGCGGGAGCCGTAGGCGCCCTTGTTGATCTGGATCAGACCGCGGTAGGAGGCCCGCCCGCCGCCGCGCGCCACCGACTTCGACACGATGGTCGAGGAGGTGTGCGGCGCCAGGTGCAGCATCTTCGCGCCGGTGTCCTGGTGCTGGCCCTCGCCCGCGAACGCCACCGACAGCACCTCGCCCTTGGCGTGCTCGCCGGTCATCCAGACCGCCGGGTACTTCATGGTGACCTTGGAACCGATATTGCCGTCGATCCACTCCATGGTCGCGCCCGCGCCCGCCTTGGCCCGCTTGGTGACCAGGTTGTAGACGTTGTTGGACCAGTTCTGAATGGTGGTGTAGCGGCAGCGGCCGCCGTCCTTGACGATGATCTCCACGACCGCCGAATGCAGCGAATCGGACTTGTAGATCGGTGCGGTGCAGCCCTCGACGTAGTGCACGTAGGCGCCCTCGTCGACGATGATCAGGGTCCGCTCGAACTGGCCCATATTCTCGGTGTTGATCCGGAAGTAGGCCTGCAGCGGGATGTCGACCTGCACGCCCGGCGGCACGTAGATGAACGAACCACCCGACCACACAGCGGTATTCAGCGCCGAGAACTTGTTGTCGCCCGCCGGGATGACCGAACCGAAGTACTTCTTGAACAGCTCCGGATGCTCCTTGAGACCGGAGTCGGTGTCGAGGAAGATGACACCCTGCTTCTCCAGATCCTCACGAATCTGGTGGTAGACCACCTCGGACTCGTACTGGGCGGCCACACCGGAGATCAGGCGCTGCTTCTCCGCCTCCGGGATACCCAGTCGGTCATAGGTGTTCTTGATGTCCTCGGGCAGCTCGTCCCAGCTGGCGGCCTGCTTCTCCGTCGAGCGCACGAAGTACTTGATGTTGTCGAAATCGATGCCGTCGAGGTTGGAGCCCCAGTTCGGCATCGGCTTGCGATCGAAGATACGCAGCGCCTTCAGGCGGACGTCGAGCATCCACTCCGGCTCGTTCTTCTTGGCCGAGATGTCGCGCACGACCTCCTCGGACAGGCCTCGCTTGGCACTGGCACCGGCAGTATCCGAGTCGGCCCAGCCGTAGCCGTACTTACCCAGCGAGGCAATGGTCTCCTCCTGGGACAGCGGCTGCACCTGGTCGGTGGTCGTCGTCATTCGGCACTCCTTCCGGAGTCGTTCGTGGTCCCCGCTGCGGGCTGGGCAGCGGCCTCATCTGGGTTCGAGTTCTCGTTGTCGCCGGACGTACTGGGCAGCACGAACAGCGGGACGTGGGTGGTGCAGGCGCAGTCGCCGTTGGCGATGGTGGCCAGGCGCTGCACATGGGTGCCGAGCAGCTCGCGGAAGGCCTCCAGCTCGGCGGCGCACAGCTCCGGGAACTCCTCGGCGACGTGCGATACCGGGCAATGATGTTGGCAGATCTGCACTCCCGCGCCCACCTTGCGGGTCGAGGCCGCGAATCCGGCGTCGCTGAACGCCTCCGCGATCTCCTCGGCCTTATCGGCCGTGGCCTCGGGGGTGTGCCGGGCGAGGCGCTCGATCCCGGTGACGATCGTGGCGACCCGCTGCCGGGCGAAGTCGATGATCGCGTTGTCGCCGCCGAGTTCGCGCAGCTGGCGCATGGCGGCCCCCGCGAGATCGTCGTAAGCGTGCCCCAGTCGACCGCGGCCCACGGCGGTGAGCTGATACTGCTTGGCGGGGCGGCCGCGGCCCTTCTGCTGCCATGGCGCCGAACGGGTGGCGCGCGCCTCGCCGGATTCGATCAACGCGTCGAGATGTCTGCGGACTCCGGCCGGGCTCAGGCCCAGCCGCTGCCCGATGGCGGTCGCGGTGATCGGGCCCTGTTCCAGCAGCAGCTGAACGACGGCCTCCCGGGTATGCCCCTCACCGGCCGGTGTCGCGGGCGCGACAACGGCCCGGGCGCCCTCACGACGCTCGGTATCCGCCTCCGCATTCCGCAAACCCACGGTTTTCACAACATCAGTGTGACGGAATTCCTTCCCGCGTTCTAGTAAGGGTGACCTGAGTAAATGCGGCCGGAAGGCCGTCGCCAGGACCTTTCATTCGCCGATGTGACGATTTCCGCAGCTCGGTCCGGATAACGGAACGATCGCATCTGCTCGACCCGAGACGGTTCCCGCATTATCGGCCGCGCGAACTAGGCTCGCAGGCGTGGTGGCTTCGGCAGGCGTGCGACGCAGCTTCGTGGAGTGGGGACGCCGGGCATTGGGCCTGGACGTCCCGGCCGCCGATCACACCATCGCGGTACTGCACAGCGTGGAATCGGAGCTGCCCGGCCTGGATGCCCGCGAAACTCGGCAGCTCGGCCGAATTCGACTGCTCGGCGCCACCGGGACGGTGCTGATCGGGATCAGCGCGCTCGGGGTCGCGGCCCAGCCGGTGCTGCAGAATCCGGTGTCCGGCGTGCGGGTGATCGGGGTGTTCGCGCGCTGGCAGACCTCGTCGCTGGCGCTGTCGATGATCGGCACGGTGTTGGTCGTGATGGCGTGGTTGTTGTTGGGGCGCTTCGCCGTCGGCGGATTCGCGGGAGCGTCGGCGCATCGGCTGAGCCGCTCCCAGCTCGACCGCACGCTGCTGCTGTGGATCCTGCCGCTGTCGGTCGCGCCGCCGCTGTACTCCACCGACGTGTACTCCTATCTGGCACAGAGCGAGATCGCCAAGCGCGGCATGGATCCCTATCACGTGGGCCCCGCCCAAGGGCTCGGGGTCGGCAATGTGCTGACGATGAACGTGCCCAACATCTGGCGCGAGACGCCCGCGCCCTATGGGCCGCTGATCCTGTGGATCGGGCGGGGCATCTCACATCTGACCGGGGACAACATCATCATCGGCGTCTGGGCGCACCGGCTGCTCGCCCTCGGCGGCGTGGCGCTGATCGTGTGGGCACTGCCGCGGCTGTCGCGGCGCTGCGGGGTCGCGCCGGTGAGTGCGCTGTGGCTGGGCGCGGCCAATCCGCTGGTGCTGTTCCATCTGGTCGCGGGCGTGCACAACGATGCGATCATGCTCGGGCTCATGCTCGCGGGTCTGGAGTTCTGCCTGCGCGCGATCTCGGATTCCGGTGAGATCGGCACGCCGTTCGATCGGCGCGAGTGGACGCTGCTGATCTTCGGGGCGGTGGTCATCGCGCTGTCGTCGACGATCAAGATCACCTCGTTGATCGCGCTCGGATTCGTCGGTATGGCCCTGGCCCGGCGCTGGGGCAAGGGTATTCGGCCGGTGCTGATCGCGGCCGCGCTGCTGGGCGTGATCGCCCTTGCCACAACGCTTTTCGTGAGCCTGGCCAGCGGACTGGGCTTCGGCTGGCTGTTCACGCTCAATACGGCCAATGTGGTGCGCAGTTGGATGTCGTTGCCCACGGCCATCGGCATCATCACCGGATTCGGCGGTGTGCTGCTGGGTTTGGGTGATCACACCACCGCCCTGCTGAGCATCACGCGGCCGATCGCGCTGGCCGTCGCGTCATTCCTCACCCTGCGCATGCTCATCGCGACCTGGACCGGACGACTGCCCGCGGTCGGGGCGCTGGGGCTGTCGCTGGGCGCGATCGTGCTGCTGTATCCCGTGGTTCAGCCCTGGTATCTACTGTGGGCCATCGTGCCGTTGGCGGCCTGGGCGACCACCTCCGCGTTCCGGGTGCCCGCCGTGGTCTTCTCGGCCGTGGTGAGCGTGATGCTGATGCCGCGCGGGGCCGACTACGGCGTCTTCCAGATCTTCGAGGCCGCCATCGCGGTGGTCGTGGTGGCGCTGATCTTCATCGTCGCGACACGGAATCTGTTGCCGTGGCGCAAAGCTGCGGGGGTGTCTGCTCCGTCACAGCGGCCCGCGGCATACGGTGTCACTTCGTGACAGCAGCCTCGCAACCCGCCGTGCGCATCGACGGCGTCGTGAAACGGTACGGCGATGTCACCGCGGTCGACGGGATCAGCTTCGAGGTGGGGCGGGCCGAGGTGCTGGCACTGCTGGGACCCAACGGCGCGGGCAAGACCACGACAGTGGAGATGTGCGAGGGCTTCAAGTCCCCCGATGCCGGATCGGTGCGGGTGCTGGGTCTGGACCCGATCGCCGATTCGGACGCGCTGCGCCCGCGCATCGGGGTCATGCTGCAGGGCGGCGGCGCGTATCCGGGATCGCGGGCCGGGGAGATGCTCGACCTGGTCGCCTCCTATGCGGCCGATCCGCTCGATCCCGACTGGCTGCTGTCCACGCTCGGTATGCGGGAGGCGCGGCGCACGCCCTATCGGCGGCTGTCCGGCGGCCAGCAGCAGCGCCTGGCGCTGGCCTGCGCGCTGGTCGGGCGGCCGGAGCTGGTCTTCCTCGACGAACCCACCGCCGGCATGGACGCCCAGGCGCGACATCTGGTGTGGGAGTTGATCGCCGCGCTGCGCCGGGACGGGGTGAGCGTGCTACTGACCACGCATATGATGGACGAGGCCGAGCAGCTTGCCGATCGGCTGGTCATCATCGACCACGGGCAGATCGTCGCCGCGGGAACGCCCGCCGAGGTCACCTCGGCCGGAGCCGAGGGGCAGCTACGCTTCACCGCGCCACCCAAACTCGATCTACATCTGCTGAGAAGTGCCCTGCCGGAAGGGTTCTCGCCGACCGAGACCTCGCCCGGATCGTATCTCCTGCAGGGTGACATCACCCCGCAGGTGCTGGCCACGGTCACGGCCTGGTGCGCGCGAATCGACGTGCTGCCCAGTGATATCCGCATCGATCAACGCCGCCTCGAGGACGTCTTCCTGGAATTGACCGGACGGGAGCTGCGCGGGTGAGGAGTACTGCCGTGACCACCGAGACCGAACGTTTCGCACCGGGCACCTTCACCCCCGATCCGCGGCCTGCGGCCCGGTCCGCGATGCTGGCGTCGCAGACCCGTATGGAGCTGATCCTGTTGCTGCGCAACGGTGAACAGCTGCTGCTGACCATGTTCATTCCGATCGCCCTGCTGATCGGGCTGACCCTGCTGCCCATCGGCGGGCTCGGCGATCATCGGGTCGATCGGATCGTCCCGGCGGTGATGATGGTGGCGATCATGTCCACCGCGTTCACCGGCCAGGCCATCGCGGTCGGCTTCGATCGGCGCTACGGGGCGCTCAAACGGCTGGGCGCCACCGCATTACCGCGCTGGGGCATCGTCGGCGGGAAATGCGCGGCGGTGTTGATCGTGGTGGTGTTGCAGTCGATCCTGTTGGGGCTCATCGGCGTCGCGCTGGGCTGGCGGCCCTCGCTCGGCGGGCTGGTCTGCGGCGCGGGCGTGATCGCCTTGGGCACGGCCACTTTCGCGGCGCTGGGGCTGCTGCTTGGCGGCACGCTCAAGGCCGAGATCGTGCTGGCGCTGGCCAACATCCTGTGGTTCGTCATGCTCGGGACATCGACTCTCGTATTCGCCGCCGACAATGTGCCGCACTGGTTGAGCGTGGCGGCCCGGATCATTCCCTCCGGTGCGCTCGCGCAGGCGTTGGAACAGGCGCAGCGGCTCAACGTCGACTGGTACGGATTGATCGTGCTCGCGGTGTGGGGCGCGGGCGCGGGCTTCCTCGCGGTGCGCTGGTTCCGTTTCGAATGAGCCTCAGGCCGGTTCGTCGGCGGGGATCAGCCGCCCGGCCAGCAACGCGGTCACCGCGGTGAGCACAAGCAAGGCGATGATGTAGCCCGAGAACAGCGCCGGGTGGGCGGCGAACTTCTGCTTCAGAGCGGGAGTCGTGCCGCCGAAGAGCGCGGAGGTGATGCCGTAGGGCAGCGCCATCACGGTCACGCGATGGCGGGCGGGGGCGAGCATCGCGGTGGCGCCCGGCAGGATCGCGGCGAGGGTCACCACGCATACCGCCGAGACCACGATGAGCGCCCAATAGGTCGACAGCGTGGCCGAATTCAGCAGCAGCTGCATCGGCAGCGTCGCGATCGCCAGGACGATCGCGGCCCCGGCCATCCAGCGCAGCGCGCCCACGCGTTCGGCGAGCGCGCCGAACAACGGCGCCGCGGCCATATAGGCCACCTGTGCGGCCACACCGGCCCAAAGGACCTGAGTATCGGGCATTTTCAGCACGGTGACCGCATAACTGGTCGGCGCGGTGATCCACAGATAGTAGGACGACAGCGTGCCCGCGGTGAGTCCCGCCACGGCCAGTGCCGGGCCGATCAGCGTGCGCCATTCCCGCCGCCAGCGCACGGGTTCGGTACTGTCGGGCCGGGTTTCGGGCAGTGTGCGCCGGGCCAGCAGGAAGATCACCGAACCCGCCGCGGCCACCAGAAACGGGATCCGCCACAGTCCGTCGCGCAGCGCCGAGGCGCCGAATCCGGCCGCCAGACCCGCCACGAGCAGATTCGCCGCGATGGTGCCGAGGCCGAAGAAGATCGAGTACACGCTCGTGCCCGCCACCCGCCGCCCGGGTGGTGCGGCCTCGTACAGATACGCCTGCGCCACAGCCTGTTCGCCGCCGAAGGAGAAGCCCAGCACCAGCCGCCAGACCAGCAGCAGGATCGGGGCCGCGGCGCCGATCGTGGCGTGGCCCGGCGTGAGCGCCATCCCGGCCGTGGCCACGCCCGCCAACCCGATCGACAGCATCAGCGTCGGCCGCCGACCGCGCCGATCGGCCATCCGGCCGAGCACGAGCGCCCCCACCGGCCGGATCACGAATCCGACCGCGAACACCCCCAGCCCGTAGAGCACCGACTGTTGCAGGCTCCCGCCGAAGAACTGGGGCGCGAAGTAGGCCACCGACAATCCGTACAGCGACCATTCATAGGCTTCGAGTGCGGCGCCGGCGGCGGTCGCGGCAATGCGGCGACCCGGCCGAACGCGCGGGGCGATCAGGGTATTCATAGGCGTGGCTACCCTACACAGCCCACCCTCCCGCCTCCTCCGGTGCGGCCGCTCTCACCGACGCGCACCCGAAACCGCGGCCGTCGCAGGCGCTTCCGCCTCGACCGCCGAGCGCCGCCCGAGATGTCGCAGCGTCGTCACCGTGACCAGCAGCAGCGCCACGATATAGCCGCCGAACACCAGCGGGGCGGCCGAGGTGAGGCGCGCGAGCAGCGGCACGGTGCCGCCGAAGACCGTCACGGCGGTCGTATACGGCAGCGCCTCGGCCGAGACGCGGTAGCGGGCCGGGACCAGGCCCGCCAGCACCGACGGCGCGACCGCGGTCAGCGGTGCCAGCAGCGCGGCGGCCAGCACCACGACGATCCGGAACCCGGCCACACCGCTGTGCTGCAACAGATACTGCAGCGGAACGATGGTCACGGCCAGCGCCACCGCCGCCCAGCACAGCATCCGCCGACAGCCCACCCGGTCGCCGAGCCGTCCGCACAGCGGCACCGCGATCGTCCCGGTGAGCGCGGCCGCGGTGGACGCCGTCAGCACGGCCGTATCGTTCAGGCGCAGTACCGAAATCCCGTAGGCGGCCGGCAGCGCGCTCCACAGGTGATGCACGGCGGTCATGCCGACGGTCACCCCCGCCACCGTGAGCATCGGACCGGCCAGCTCGCGCCGCGCTGACCACCAGGAATACGCGTCGCCGTCCCGGCGCGATTCGAATTCGCTCGATTCGGACAGCCCACCGCGCAGCACCGCGAATCCGAACGAGGCGAACGCGCCGAGCAGGAACGGAATTCGCCAATAGCCCCCGACGACCCGGTCCGGTCCGAATCCGGCGACGAGGGCGAGCACCAGGACATTGACCAGCACCACACCGAGTCCCGAGGCCGTCGGCAGCATGCTGCCCGCGGATCCGCGGCGTTCGGGAGTGGTCATCTCATAGACATAGCCGTGCCCGAGCGGCGCCTCGCCGCCATAGAAGAAGCCCAGCAACGCTCGCCAGAACAGCACCAGCAGCGGCGCCGCGAGTCCGACGGCCGCGGCGGTGGGCGTCAGCGCCATCCCGAGCGCGGCCACCCCCGCACCGGCCAGGCACAGCCGCATGGCCGGTTTGCGACCACGGGTGTCGGCGTAGTGCCCGATGATTATCCCGCCGAGCGGACGGGTCAGGAATCCGACCGCGTACACCGCGAAGCCGTAGAGCAGCGCCCGCCGCGGATCGTCTCCGAAAAACACTGGGGCCAAATAACTTAGAAGTAGCGGATACAGGGCCCAGTCATAGGCCTCCAACCCGCATCCAGCACAGACCGCAATTGTTCGAATCGTCGACATCGCGTGCCTTTCCGCAAGAAAAGCCGAATCGATGGACTACCGATCCGTCTACGATAGCGACGCGCCGCGCGGTCCGTGGGAGGCCGAGCGATCGTTGACTAACTAGTTACTGGCGACTATCCGCGGCGGTGTCCATCCGCTCGACGGCCTCGCGCAGCGCGCGGAATTCGGTCGCGAGACCGTCGAGGGTGTAGTGCGCGTTGAGGCCGCTCGGATTGGGGAGCACCCAGATCTGCGTGTCGCCCAGCGTTTCCGATTGCCGGCCGACCGTCGTGCGCGGTCGGCCGAAGGCCGTGCGATAGGCGCCCAGACCCAGCACGGCCAGCACCCGCGGGCGATGGTTCGCGACCCGCTCACGCAGCGCGAGGCCGCCCTCGCGCAATTCCGCCGCGCTCAGCTCATCGGCCTTCGCGGTGGTGCGCGCGGCGACATTGGTGATGCCCAGGCCCAGTTCCAGCAGCTGCCGCGGTTCGTCGGGGTGCAGCAGCCGGGGCGTGAAGCCGGACCGGTGCAGGGCGGGCCAGAACCGGTTGCCCGGCCCCGCGAAGTGGTATCCGGTCGCGCCCGACCACAGTCCGGGATTGATGCCGCAGAACAACACCCGCAGGCCGGGGGCGATCAGATCGGGAATCGTCACATTTCGCGCGGCGGCCAGTTCGGCGGGAGTCGGGGTGGCGGTCGAGGCGAAGCGCGGCATCCGATCAGTCTGCCGCACACCGTAAACGACATCTCGTAGTAGCCCGGCTGATCCGGGTCGACCGGCGGCGATTACCATCGGTGCGTGCTGTCACGCGCATTCCTGCGACTGGTCGATCTGCTGCCGCTGCCCTCGGTGAGGGTGCAGCGGATCATCGCGTTCGCGGTGGTCCTCACGCAGGCGGGCATCTCCGTCACCGGTGCGATCGTCCGCGTCACCTCCTCCGGACTGGGCTGTCCGACCTGGCCGCAATGCTTCCCGGGCAGTTTCACCCCGGTCGCGCATGCCGAGGTGCCGGTGGTGCATCAGATCGTCGAATTCACCAATCGCATGTTCACCTTCGGGGTCACGCTGTGCGCGGCGCTGGTGGTGCTGGCCGTGCTGCGCGCGCGGCGGCGGCGCGAGGTGGCGGCATACGCGTGGGCGATGCCGGGCGGCACGGTGTTGCAGGCGGTGATCGGCGGCATCACCGTGCGCACCGGACTGCTGTGGTGGACCGTGGCCGTCCATCTGCTGGTCTCGATGCTGATGGTGTGGCTCGCGGTGCTGCTGTTCGCCAAGATCGGCGAGCCCGACGACGGCGTGCAGGTCGCGCAGGCGCCCGCGCCGTTGCGCTGGTTGACCGCGCTGAGCGCGGTCGCGCTGTGCGGCACGCTGATTGCGGGCACTCTTGTCACCGGTGCCGGTCCGCACGCCGGCGACAAGAGTGCCGAGAAGCCGGTGGTGCGGCTGCAGGTGGAGATCGTGACGCTGGTGCACGCGCACGCCCAATTCCTGGTCGCCTATCTCGCGCTGTTGATCGGGCTGGGCTTCGGCCTGGCCGCGGTCGGCATGAATCGCGCGATCCAATTGCGCCTGACCGTGCTGATCGCGCTGGTGTGCGCGCAGGGTCTGGTCGGTGTCGTGCAGTACTTCACGCATGTGCCCGCCGCGCTGGTCGCCATCCACGTGGGCGGCGCGGCCGCCTGCACGGCCGCCACCGCCGCATTGTGGGCCGCGCTGCGCACCCGCGAGAAGGTCGCGGCCACAACGGCTTCCGCGATCGCACAGCCCGCCTGAGCGCACCGTCGTACCGGCCGTGTCCCGACGGACCTCTGCCGGAGTCAGCCGAGGGCGACGGCCCGTCCGTCGAACCTGTTGGCGCCGTGACGAATCAGTGCGACGCCGTAGACCGCGATCCAGCCGACCCACATCGACCAGCCGACCCCACCGCACAGAGCGAACGGCTTCGCGCCCGTGAGCATGAACGGGGCCGCGCACGCCGAGACGAACAGCAGCGCCGCCGCCACCAGGCCCAGACCACCATGCCAGCGTGCGATGAATCCGGTGCACAGTCCCGCCAGCGACAGACCCAGCAGCGCCATCGCGAGAAACAGCTGATTGAACCCGAACAGCGCGGTATAGAAGCCCCACAACACCGGCACCGCATCGTGCCGTGCCCCGCTGATCAGGCCCAGCCGTAATGCCTCGAGCGCGGTGAAGGTGACGTTCTGCATCAACACCCCCGCGAGCCCGAGCACCGACCACGCGCTGCCGCGTGCCCGCTCCCCCGGCCACAGCGCCGCGAACGCACCGACAGCGAAGACGCTGCCCAGCAGCCAGCCGAACACGGTCAGTGTGGAGGCGAACCGCAACACCCCGCTGTGTGTCGCGAAGAAGTCCGCCAGTTCCGCATCACTCAGAGGTGAACCGGGTAGCGGAAACCCGGACGGGACCAGAATGGCATTGATCGACAACAGCAGGACGGCGAATCCGATCGCGGCCGCCCCGCACAGTTTCTGAAAGCTCACGTATTCCCCTGAACACGTCGTGGACGATAATGCGGGCATGCCGACCTACGCCTACCGCTGCCGCGAATGCGGCGACACCTTCGAACTCGTCCGGCCGATGAGCGAATCCGGCACGGGGGCAACCTGTCCGGGCGGACATGCCGATACCGTCAAGTTGCTCACCACGATCGCCCTCACCGGCTCGGCGGGTGCGCCCGCACCCGCGCCCGCGGCGGGCGGATGTTGCGGCGGCGGGTGCTGCGGCTAGAGCCCCCGGTCCGCGCCGAGGGCGTTGTGAAGGCCGGAATTCGGCCATCGCGCACCACGGCGGTCTGCACGCACTCCCAATCGCTCGATGGTCATGAGTACCCCTCCCTGTACGATTAGTACATCAATCTAGAACTTAGAACGTTGTTCTAATCGGAGGATACATGGCCGACGACCTTCCCGGAATCGTTCGTCTGCGGGACCGCCGCGAGACGCTGACGCTGCGCACCATCCTCACCGCGGCCCGGCGGCTGTTCGCCGAACGCGGTTATGCGCGCACGCCGATTCGGCTCATCGCACAGGAGGCAGGGGTCGTACCGCAGACGATCTACGCGCATTTCGGCTCCAAGGCCGGAGTGCTGACCGGACTGGTCGACCTGCTCGACGAGGAGGCCGGAATGCCCGATCTGGTCGCCGCCGCGAACGAAAGCGCCGACCCCGCGGCGCTTCTCGGCCTGCTGGCCACGGCCACGCGCCGGGTGCGCGAACGCTGCGGCGATATCGTCACCATGCTGGCCTCGGGCGCCGCGGTGGATCCGGATATCGCCGCCACGCAGGCGGAAGGCCTGCGGCGCAACCGACTCGGCGTCGAGCACATCATCGATCGCATCCGCGCGGCGGGCATCGAGGTCGCACCGCGCGCCGTCGATATCGCGGTCGCCCTGATGAGCCCGGGGGTGCACGACAGTCTCGTCGTCGAGGCGGGCTGGTCCTACGACGACTACGAGAACTGGCTCACCGCAACGCTTCTGCGCGCCGTGGTCGAAACCTCCTGAGCGCCGGGCGCTTTCGCGGGGCTCAGGAGGTGGCGTTCGGGCCGATCCAGTCGGCGAACAGGCGGTCGATGCCGCCGGTCGCCCGCTGGGTGGCCAGCCACGCGTTCAGCTCGGCAGCCAGCAGCGGATCGTCCTTGCGGAGCAGGAAGACCTTGCCGAAGGAGTCGAACGGGCGATCCGGGTGCGCGACAACGAGTCCGGAGTGCAGGCGGGTGCGGTAGCGGCCCTCGACCGAATCGGTGACGAAGACATCGGCGTTGCCCTGGGTGATCTGGTCGAAGATCGTGACGTTATCCGGCCACAGGGTGAGTCGGGCGTTCGGGAAGTGGGTGCGCGCGAAGGTCTCGTTGGTGCCGCCGCGATTGACGATCACCCGGACCTCGGGCCGGTTGATCTGGTCGATCGTGGCGTACTTGTCGGCATCCTCGGTGCGGGTGATCGGGGCCTTGCCGTCGGTGCCGTAGGTCAGCGAGAAGTCGGCGAACGCGCGCCGGGCCGGGGAGTCGGAGATACCGCCCGCGGCCAGATCGCAGCCCAGGGCGGCGAAGTCGGAGCTCATCGACGTCCAGGTCGTCGGCACGAATCGGGCGGGGCGATGCAGTACATCGGCCAGTCCGCGGGCGAGATCGATATCGATACCGCGGTAGCCGCCGTGACCGTCGGTCACCGAATAGGGCGGATAGTCACCGGTCGTGCACACCCGCAATTCCGGGGCGTCCTGTGCATGCGCCGGAATCGCCACGGTGACAAGGGAAAACGCGGCGGCCGCCAGTGCGGCCGCGAACCGTCGCAGCAGCATCGATCAACGCTCGTTGCGCGCCTTGGGGAATCGGCTCTGCCGGGCGACCCAGCCCGCCATCTTGGCCCAGTGGCCCTTCGCCGGATCCGCCGCGGAGCTGGTCTCGCGATCCCAGTGCTCGGTCTCGGTCAGGCCCTCGACGGCCTCGACCACGGCCTTGGCGGTCGGCAGATCGTCGACGACGCGATCGCCGAGCACACCGTCGGCGCCCACGAGGGTGATCCGGACGCCGATGCGCCCGATCGGCTGCAGCACGGCGGTGGCCGAGCCGCCGTGCGCGGCGACGAACGTGCGCACCGAGTCGATGACGGCGGACGAGGGCTTGGTCGCGGTCGCGGTATCGGTCATGTCGATCAGTTTACTGGTGAGTAGGGTCGAGTCCACCGGCCACCGGCGACCGGCTGGCGATCCGGGTGTAGAACTGGATTCCATGCGCGCCATTCAGGTTTCCGAGCTCGGCGGACCCGAGGTCCTGACCTATGCCGAGGTGCCCGATCCGCAGCCCGGCCCGGGCCAGGTACTGGTCGACACCGAGGCGATCGGCGTCAACTTCATCGACACCTACCTCCGCACCGGCCTCTATCCGCAGGATGTGCCCTATCTGCCCGGCGCAGAGGGCACCGGCGTCGTCGCGGCCGTCGGACCGGAGGTGGACGGGTTCCAGATCGGCGATCGAGTCGCATGGAAGGCCGCGGCGGGCAGCTATGCCGAGCGGGTGCTCGTGCCCGCGGCCGAAGCGGTCCCGGTGCCCGCGGGGGTCGAGCCCGCGGTCGCGGCCTCGGCGCTACTGCAGGGCATGACCGCGCATTACCTCGTCGAATCGGTCTATCGACCCGAATCCGGCGAGACCGTCTTGGTGCACGCGGGCGCGGGCGGTGTGGGCCTGCTGCTGACCCAGATGGCGACGGCCAAGGGCGTGCGGGTGATCACGACCGTCTCGACCGACGAGAAGGAGGCGCTCTCGCGCGCGGCGGGCGCGGCCGAGGTGCTGCGCTACGGCGACGATCTGGCCCAGCGGGTCCGCAAGCTCACCGACGGCCAGGGCGTCGCGGCCGTCTACGACGGCGTCGGCCGCGATACCTTCGAGGCGAGCCTGGCGTCGCTGCGGATTCGCGGCATGCTCGCCCTGTTCGGCGGGGCCAGCGGACCGGTACCGCCGTTCGATCTGCAGCGGCTCAATCGCGGAGGGTCGCTGTTCGTCACCCGCCCGAGCCTGGGCCACTACACCCGCACCCGCGACGAATTGCTCTGGCGCGCGGGCGATGTCTTAGCCGCCATCGCCGCGGGCACCCTGCACGTCCGCATCGGCGCGACCTACCCCCTCGCCGAAGCCGAACGGGCACACCGCGATCTGGAGAGCCGCCGCACCACCGGCTCGATCGTGTTGGTGCCGTAGCGGTTCCGACTCCCCGGGGGATCAGTAATCGCGGCCGGTCAAGCCGCGGTAGATGAATCGGGTCAGGCCGTCGATCGCCTCGGTGTCGGTCAGGTCGATCGCGCCCTCTTCCACGGACTCGAGCAGGGCCTGCACCATCAGGAACATCATTGCCAGACTCGCGTCGGGGGTGCTCGGCAGCCGTAGTCCGGCGGCGGCGAAACCGTCGAGGTGGTCGGCCAGTTCGGCGCGCTCCTCGGCGGCGAAACGCGCTGCCAGATGGGCGAATTCGTCGTTGACGAGCGCGGCCTGGCCCACCGCGCGCAGCACCGGCCAGTGCCGGCGGGCGTAGCCCCAATAGGTCCGCACGTGATAGCGGACGGCCGCCGGATCCGTGAAGTCCGGACTGTGCTCGTCCTGGTCCGCGGCCAGATCTCCGGCGGCGCCGAAATCTCGCAGCAGCGCCTGCAGCAGCTCTTCCTTACTCGCGAAGTGATTGTAGAACGAGCCCGCGGCGCGGCCCGCGGCCGCCGTGATGTCGGTGATCTTGGTGTTCAGATATCCGCGCTCGGCGAACAACCGGCGCGCGGCATCCTTGAGCGCCTGCTCGGTCTCGGCCGACTGCTCCTTGCGGCGGGCCATTCTCACCTCCTGTTGACAGCGGACCCTATCAACCAGAATACTGAATTCAGATTCAGTGAATTATGATTCAGTCATGGAGGGGCAGATGTCTCCGCAGGTACTCATCGCGGGCGCGGGCCCGACCGGCCTCACCCTCGGCATCGAGCTGGCCCGGCGCGGTGTGGCGATCCGGATCGTCGACAAGGCGGCCGAATACTTCATCGGATCGCGCGGGGACGGCATCCAGCCGCGCACCCTCGAGGTCTTCGACGACCTCGGCGTGCTCGACGCCGTGCTGACCGCGGGCGAGGATGTGGCCACCATGAAGATCTCGCTCGACGGGCGGTTCGCAGGCGAGCGCCGCCGGACCGAACTGCGCGAACCGACCCCGGCGTTCCCCCATCCGAATCCCTGGGTGCTGGGTCAGTCACAGATCGAGGGGATCCTGCGCGAACGGCTCGCCGAACTCGGAGTGAAGGTCGAATTGTCCACGGCCGTGGTCGATCTCACGCAGGACGAGGACGGCGTGACGGTCGTCCTCGCCGGTCCGGGCGGGGCAGAGACGGTCCGCGCCGACTACCTCGTCGGCGCGGACGGCGGCGCCAGCACGGTGCGCAAGGCGGTGGGCATCGCCTTCGAGGGCAACACCGACGACACGCTGCGCATGCTCATCGGCGATGTGCGCGTCGACGCCCTGGATCACGCCTACGGCCACTGGTTCGCCCGGGCCGAGGCCCCGATGGAGGGCGTCGCCCTGACCCCGCTGCCCGGGGATCGGCTGTTCCAGTTCATCGCGCCACTGTTCGACGAGCGCCCCACCCGCGCGTCGATGCAGGCCGTCCTCGATCGCTACTCCGGCCGCACCGACCTCGTACTCGGCGAACCGGTCTGGGCCTCGGCGTGGCGGCCGAATGTCCGCCTGGCGCAACGGTTCCGGACCGGTCGAGTGTTCCTGGCCGGTGATGCGGCGCATGTCCACCCGCCGACCGGTGGCCAGGGCATGAACACCGGCGTGCAGGACGCCTACAACCTCGGGTGGAAGCTCGCGGCCGCACTCGACGGTGATGACAGCCTGCTCGGCAGTTACGACACCGAGCGGCGTGCGGTGGCGGCGCGCGTGCTGGGCCTGAGCACCGATCTGCTCGACCGGCACGTCTCGGGCGACGAATCGTCGATGGACCGGGGCGAGGACACCTTCGGCCTGGACATCAGCTACCGATCCCCCGATGAAACCGGACAGTTGGTTGCTGGTGATCGTGCACCGGATTCGATACTGCGTCGCGCCGACGGCAGCACGGTCCGGATGTTCGACCTGTTCCGCGGCCCGCATGCGACCCTGCTGTCGTTCGACGCACCCGCCGCCGAGGGTGCGCACAGCTATGCGATCGTCTCCCCGGACCGGGTTCCCGCCGACGGTCAACTGGTCGCGGTCGACGGCCATGCCTTCGCCGATTACGCCGCCGCGCCGGGCACCCGAATCATGGTGCGGCCCGACGGATATCTGGCCTGGCGGCGACTGGGGTGACCCGCACGTCACGCGGCGGCACGGATGCTGGATGATCTGTGCTGCCGCACAAGCCGATTCGCCCGGTTCCCCGGTACCGTGGTCGAACGACCGCTCGGCGGCCGACAGATGAGGCATCGACCAGGGGTTGATCACGATGTTGGTGAAGGTCCGCAACGACGACCCGTCGCGCCTGTCCGCCACGGAACGGACGGTGGTGAACTGGTTGAAGTCGTGGACCGGGGCGCACGCACTGCCCGGGATCGCGGTGGTGAAGGCGGGCGGCATCGATGCGATCGTATGGACGCCGAAGATCTGCGTCGTGATGACGGTCAAGGGATTCGTCGAACGGATCAACGGCGCCCTCGCCGTCGCCGCCGACGCCCCGTGGACGATCGACGATCGCGTCGCCCCGCTGGAGGGCGCCGAATCCGGCACCGAGCCGATGGCCGAGATCCTCGCTCGCACCGAGGAGATCCGGCAGCTGCTGCGCGGTGCACCGGGTCGCGAGGGCGTGGGCGTGACGGGCATCGTGCTGGTCATCCCGCAGCTGGGCACCCGGGTGTCACTGGAGAAGGGTCCGCTGCCCGACGGGATCGATGTGGTGGTGGGCGACGGACCGTCCTCGCTGCGTTCGTATTTCACCCGCATCACCGCCGATGCCCCCGACTCCTGGGACGCCGCGCAGGTCGGTCAGGCGCTGGGCGCCCTCGGATTCGCCGCCGCGGCAACCTATTCCGATCTGACGGCCGAGGGTTTCCCTGCCCCGCGCGCCGACCGCGCGGCCGCCCGGTCCGTGGCGCCCCCGCCGAGGGATGCCCGGGTCGCCCAGCCCGCCGCGAATCCGGCGCCGATCCCCGTACCCGCGGGCGGTGTGCCCATCCCGCCGCCGGTCGCCTCCGCCCCGCCCCTCCAGGGCGCACCGCTACCCCCGCCTCGCGGCACGCAACCGGGCCCGCGTGAATTCGCCTCTCCCCCACCGAATCCCGGCCCTCCACCGCAATACGCCGCGAACCAGCAGCCGTATCCGCCCACGCCCCAACCGTATTCGGTCCCGTTCGACCCGCGCCCGCCCCAGCCGCCTCGCCGCCGCAACCGCGGCATCGCCCCCGTGATGATCCTGGGGCTACTGGTCCTCATCCTCGCCGTGGCGGCCCTGTGCACCGGCGGCATCAAACACAGCACCCGCGCCCCGGGCCATACGACGACAACAACGACCAACACCCCTTACACCACGGCCCCCGACCGAACCATCCCCAGCCAGACCCAGGGCCCTGCCTGCTACCCGTTCCAGCCCTGCCCCGGATAGGACTGTTGAAGATCCCCGCACCGCCCGCTGGGCGGACGGTGCGGGGAACGTGTGGGGACCAGCGGACGGTGCGGGGAACATGTGGGGACCGGCCAGCGACCGTACAGGGAACATGTGGCGGTCGGACGGCGGACCATGCGGGGACCGGTCGACAGACCGTGCGGGGACGGTCGACAGACCTGCGGGGAGCAGATGAAAGTCGATGACCCAGCCGAGAAATGGATGCCCGGCCGGACGCGGGCTCAGCCGAACAGCATGTGGCCCAGGGTGTGCCAGCCGAGGACCGAGTCGATGGCCAGGCCGCAGAAGACCACCGCGAGGTAGTTGTTGGACTGCAGGAACAGGCGCAGCGGTTTGACGGATTCGCCGCGGCGGACGCCGGAGTAGAGCTGATGGGCCATGAGGAGGAACCAGGCGCCCGCGGCGATGGCCACGGCGGTGTAGACGACGCCGGTCGCGGGGATCAGGGCCAGGGTGGCGAGGACGGTGAGCCAGGTGTAGATGACAATCTGCTTGGTCACCGCACGCTCGGTGGCCACCACGGGAAGCATGGGGACGCCCGCGGCGCGGTAGTCCTCCTTGTAGCGCATGGCCAGCGCCCAGGTATGCGGCGGCGTCCAGAAGAAGATCACCAGGAACAGCACGATCGCGGGCCAGCCGATGGAACCGGTCGCCGCGGACCAGCCGACGAGCACGGGCATACAGCCGGCCGCGCCGCCCCACACCACGTTCTGCGAGGTGCGGCGCTTGAGGCCGAGGGTGTAGACGAAGACGTAGAACAGGATGGTCGCGACCACCAGCAGGCCCGAGAGCAGATTCGCCTGCCACCACAGCCATGCGAACGAGGCCACCCCGAGCGCGACGCCGAAGATGAACGCGTTGCGGGTCGGCACGGCCTCGCGGGCCAGCGGCCGCCGCGAGGTCCGCTTCATCACCTTGTCGATATCGGCATCGGCGACGCAGTTGAGCGTGTTGGCGCTCGCCGCGCCCATCCAGCCGCCGAACAGCGTGACCAGGATGAGCCGGATGTCGACGTGCCCGCGATCGGCCAGCAACATCGTCGGGATCGTGGCGACCAGCAACAGCTCGATGACGCGCGGCTTGGTGAGCGCGATGTAGGCCAGCACACGCCGCGTCAGCGTCGCGACCGGGCCCGTGCCGGTGACACGGTCGGCCAGCACCGTCGCGGAGGAGCCATGCGCACCACCCGGCTGTTGCCCAATCCGCACTGTCTCTCCTCGCAGGTGGTGCACTCGATCCTATAGGAACTACTACGCACGATGGTAGACCCCGCACCGGTGTGGTCTCGCACGCACCCGCCGCGAATCCGCCCGTGCCGCAGGCATGGTGCGCGTCCGGCGCAGCAATCATCCACCGTAACGAAGCGCCCGTTCCGGCCCGAGAGCGGGCGGGTTCCCGCATCGCGGGATTGCGCCGACCTCTAGGGTGGTGGGTAAAGCTAAAGCCGCCGCGACAATTGAAGGTCAGGAGAAAACCGGTCGTGTCAGTGACAGACGACATCCGCGCCCTCACCCAGCCGAATCACCCGGACGACTGGACCGATTTGGACACGCGGGCCGTCGACACGGTCCGCATCCTCGCCGCCGACGCGGTACAGACCGCGGGCAACGGCCACCCGGGTACCGCGATGAGCCTGGCCCCGCTGGCCTACACGCTCTATCAGCGCGTGCTGCGCTACGACCCGAGCGATCCCGAATGGGTCGGCCGCGACCGATTCGTCCTGTCGGCGGGCCACTCCAGCCTCACCCAGTACATCCAGCTGTACCTGTCGGGTACGGGCCTCGAGCTCGACGACCTGAAGCACCTGCGCAAGTGGGGTTCGCTGACCCCGGGCCACCCGGAGTACCGGCACACCGCGGGCGTGGAGATCACCACCGGCCCGCTGGGCCAGGGCCTGGCGTCCTCGGTCGGCATGGCGATGGCCGCGCGGCGTGAGCGCGGGCTGTTCGATCCGCGGACTCCGCAGGGCCAGAGCGCATTCGATCACTTCGTCTACGTCATCGCCTCCGACGGCGATATCGAGGAGGGCATCACCTCCGAGGCGTCCTCGCTCGCGGGCACCCAGCAGCTGGGCAATCTGATCGTCTTCTACGACGACAACCGCATCTCCATCGAGGACGACACCACCATCGCCCTCACCGAGGACACCGCCGCGCGCTACCGCGCCTACGGCTGGCATGTGCAGGTCGTCGAGGGCGGCGAGGATATCGTCGCGATCGAGAAGGCCGTCGACGCGGCGAAGGCCGTGACCGATAAGCCGTCGTTCATCCTGCTGCGCACCATCATCGGCTATCCCGCGCCGAAGAAGATGAACACCGGCGCCGCGCACGGCGCCGCGCTGGGCGCCGACGAGGTGGCCGCGGTCAAGAAGGTCCTCGGCTTCGATCCCGAGCAGACCTTCGAGGTCGCCGACGCCGTCATCGCGCACACCCGCACCAACGCCGCCGACCGCGCCAAGACCGCCCGCGCCGCCTGGCAGGACCGGTTCGACGCGTGGGCCCAGGCCAATCCGGACAACAAGACCCTGTTCGACCGCCTGCAGGCCCGTAAGCTGCCCGCGGGCTGGGCCGAGAGCCTGCCGTCGTTCGAGCCGGACCCCAAGGGCATGGCCACCCGCAAGGCCTCGGGGAAGACCCTCGCCGCGCTCGCGCCGATTCTGCCCGAATTGTGGGGCGGCTCGGCCGATCTCGCCGAATCCAACAACACCACGATGCCCGATCAGCCGAGCTTCGGCCCGCAGTCGATCTCCACCGGCATGTGGAAGGCCGACCCGTACGGCCGCACCCTGCACTTCGGCGTCCGCGAACACGCCATGGGCGCGATCCTCAACGGCATCGCGCTGCACGGCCCCACCCGCCCATACGGCGGCACCTTCCTGGTGTTCTCCGATTACATGCGCCCGGCGGTGCGCCTGGCCGCGCTGATGCGCGTGCCCGCGATCTACGTGTGGACCCACGACTCGATCGGTCTCGGCGAGGACGGCCCGACCCATCAGCCGATCGAACATCTGGCCGCACTGCGCGCGATCCCGGGCCTGAACGTGGTCCGCCCGGGCGATGCCAACGAGACCGTGTACGCCTGGCGCGCCGTGCTGGATCTCGAGAGCAGCGAACGGCATTCGCATTTCACCCCGGCACAGGGTCCGCATATCGACGGCCCGTCGGCGCTCGCGCTGACCCGTCAGGATCTGCCGATCTACGAGGGCACCAGCTACGACGGCGTTCGCAAGGGCGGTTACGTCCTGGCCGAATCGTCCACGGGCACACCGCAGGTGATTCTGATCGCCACCGGTTCGGAGTTGCAGCTCGCCGTCGAGGCCCGCACTACGCTGGAGGCGCAGGGCGTCGGCACCCGCGTGGTCTCGATGCCGTGCGTGGAATGGTTCGACGCACAGGACCAGACCTACCGCGACGAGGTGCTCCCGCCCTCGGTCCGCGCCCGAGTCACCGTCGAAGCCGGAATAGCGATGCCGTGGCATCGGTTTGTCGGAGACGCGGGTGAGATCGTGTCGATCGAGCACTTCGGTGCCTCGGCCGACTACAAGACCCTGTTCCGCGAGTTCGGCATCACCGCCGACGCCGTGGTCGAGGCCGCCCAGCGTTCACTCGACAAGGTGAAGGGATAAACAGCGACATGGCCCAGAACGAGAATCTCGCAGCACTGTCCGCGGCGGGAGTGTCGGTGTGGCTCGACGATCTGTCGCGGGACCGCATCCGGTCCGGCAACCTCGCCGAACTCATCGCCACCCGCAGCGTGGTCGGCGTGACCACCAACCCGACGATCTTCCAGGGCGCCCTGAGCAAGGGGCACGCCTACGACGATCAGATCAAGGAGCTGGCCGCGCGCGGCGCCGACGTCGACGCCGCGATCCGCACCATCACCACCGACGATGTGCGCGCGGCGTGCGATGTGCTGGCCGAGGCGTTCGAGCGCTCCGGCGGCGTCGACGGCCGGGTCTCCATCGAGGTCGATCCGCGCTACGCCTTCGACGCCGAGAAGACCGTCGCGCAGGCGATCGAACTGTGGAAGATCGTCGACCGCCCCAATCTGTTCATCAAGATCCCCGCCACCGAGGAGGGTCTGCCTGCGATCACGCGCGTGCTCGCCGAGGGCATCAGCGTGAATGTCACGCTGATCTTCTCCGTGGAGCGCTACCGCAGCGTCATGGGCGCCTATCTGGACGGCCTGCGCAACGCCCGGATCGCGGGCCACGACCTGGCCCGGATCCATTCCGTCGCCTCGTTCTTCGTCTCCCGCGTGGATACCGAGATCGACAGCCGGCTCACGAAGATCGGCACTCCCGAGGCCCTCGAGCTGCGCGGCAAGGCGGGAATCGCCAACGCGCACTTGGCCTATGCGGCATACGAGGACATCTTCGTCGGCGGCGCGCATACCTCGACCTTCGAGCAGCTGGCCTCCTCGGGCGGTAACCGGCAGCGGCCGCTGTGGGCGTCGACCGGTGTGAAGAACCCGGACTACTCCGACACGATGTACATCACCGAACTGGTCGCCCCGAATACGGTGAACACGCTGCCGGAGAAGACCCTCGAGGCGTTCGCCGATCACGGTGAGCTGCGCGGCGACGCGGCCTCCGGCAAGGCCGCCGCGGCCCAGGCGATCTTCGACCGGCTGACCGCGGTCGGCATCGATATCCCCGACGTCTTCGCGGTGCTCGAGCGCGAGGGCGTGGAGAAGTTCGAAAAGTCATGGGACGAACTGCTGTCCGCGACTTCCGCCGAACTCGACAGCGCCGGGAGCAACTGAACCGATGGCCGGCGCAGAAACAACGGCCGCACCGGCGAATCCGCTCCGCGAAGAGCGGGATAAGCGGCTTCCCCGGATCGCGGGTCCGTGCAGCATGGTGATCTTCGGTGTCACCGGTGACCTGTCACGCAAGAAACTGATGCCGGCCATCTACGACCTGGCGAACCGCGGGCTGTTACCGCCCGGATTCGCCCTGGTCGGGTTCGCGCGCCGGGACTATGCCGACGAGGACTTCGCGAAGGTGGTCCTCGAGTCGGTGAAACAGCATTCGCGCACGCCGTTCCGGCAAGAGGTCTGGGATCAGCTCTCGGAGGGTATTCGCTTCGTTCAGGGCTCGTTCGAGGACGATGCGGCCTTCACCACCCTGGCCGAGACGCTCGAGCGCCTCGACCAGGTCCGCGGCACCGGCGGCAATCACGCCTTCTACCTGTCGATTCCGCCGAACGCCTTCCCACAGGTGCTCAAGCAGCTGTCCCGCACCGGACTGGCCGAAGCGCCGGATCCGGGGCCCGGGCGGCCCAAGCCGTGGCGGCGCGTGGTGATCGAGAAGCCGTTCGGGCACGACCTGAAAAGCGCCAAGGAGCTCAATGCCCTGGTCAATCAGGTCTTCCCGGAGGAGACGGTCTTCCGCATCGACCACTACCTCGGCAAGGAGACGGTGCAGAACCTGTTGGCGCTGCGGTTCGCCAACGAGCTGTTCGAACCGATCTGGAACTCCAACTACGTCGACCACGTCCAGATCACGATGGCCGAGGACATCGGATTGGGCGGGCGCGCAGGCTATTACGACGGTATAGGCGCCGCCCGCGACGTGATCCAGAACCATCTACTGCAGCTGCTCGCGCTGACGGCGATGGAGGATCCGGTCAGCTTCCAGCCGCGGCAGCTGCAGATCGAGAAGATCAAGGTGCTCTCGGCCGCGAAACTGGTCGAGCCGCTGGACGAGACGACCGCGCGCGGACAGTACTCGGAGGGCTGGCAGGGCAGCGAGCATGTGGTCGGGCTGGCGCAGGAGGAGGGCTTCGATCCGAATTCGCGCACCGAGACCTATGCGGCGATCACGCTCAACGTCGACACCCGGCGCTGGGCGGGCGTGCCGTTCTATCTGCGCACCGGAAAACGGCTGGGCCGCAGGGTCACCGAGATCGCGGTCATGTTCAAGCGGGCCCCGCATCTGCCGTTCGATCAGACCATGACCGAGGAGCTCGGGCAGAACGCGCTGGTCATCCGCGTGCAGCCGGATGAGGGCATCACCCTGCGATTCGGGTCCAAGGTGCCCGGATCCGGTATGGAGGTGCGCGATGTGAATATGGACTTCAGCTACGGCGAATCGTTCACCGAATCCTCGCCCGAGGCCTATGAGCGGCTCATCCTCGATGTGCTGCTCGGGGTGCCGTCGCTGTTCCCGGTCAACGAGGAGGTCGAATTGTCGTGGCGCATCCTCGATTCCGTGCTCGAGCATTGGGCCTCGGACGGTAAACCCGAGCCGTACGAGTCCGGGACCTGGGGTCCGAGTTCGGCCGACGAGATGCTCGCCCGGACCGGGCGCGAATGGCGGCGGCCGTGATAGTCGACATGCCCGACACCAATACCCAGGATGTCGCCAAGCGGCTGGTGCAGCTGCGCGAGAGTAACGGCGTCATCGCCATGGGCCGGGTGCTGACCCTGGTGGTATGCACGCTGGACTCCTCCGAGGCCGAGGACGCCATCGACGCCGCCAACGACGCCAGCCGCGAACATCCTTGTCGCGTGATAGTTCTCGCGCGGGGTGACCGCTCGGCCGAGGCCAAGCTGGACGCTCAGATAAGAGTCGGCGGCGATGCCGGCGCGGCCGAGGTGATCGTGCTGCGGCTACAGGGCGATCTGGTCAATCACGAGAGCAGCGTGGTGATTCCGTTCCTGCTGCCCGATACGCCGGTGGTGGCGTGGTGGCCGCGCGGGGCGCCGGAGCATCCGGCGCAGGATTCGGTGGGGCGCTTGGCGATTCGCCGCATCACCGATGCCACCTTCGCCGCCGATCCGCAGGACGCGATCAAGAAGCGCGGCGGCTCCTACGCGCCGGGCAATACCGATCTCGCGTGGAGCCGGATCACCTATTGGCGCGCACTGCTGGCCGCCGCCCTGGACGAACCGCCCTATGAGCCCGTGGAATCGGTGACGATCTCGGGCCTGTACGAGGAGCCCGCGCTGGATGTGCTCGCGGGATGGCTTGCGGCGCGGTTGAATTGCCCGGTGCACCGGCGCACGGGCGAGCTGAAGGTGGAGCTGCACCGGCCGACGGTCTCGATCGTGATCTCGCGCCCGCAGACCGGACGCACCGCGACCCTGTCGCGCACGGGTGAGCCGGATCAGCGTTTCGCCCTGGCGCGCAGGGAAACCAAGGACTGCTTGGCGGAGGAGTTGCGGCGCCTCGACGCCGATGAGGTGTACGCCGAGGCGCTCACAGGGATCGAAAGGGTTGTGTATGAGTAAGCCTGACATCGAAATCCACGCGGACACCGCCAGTTTGGCCATGGCGGCGGCCACCCGGTTCATCAGGATCGTGACCGCCGCCCAGCGCGAGCGTGGCTCGGCGTCGGTGGTGCTGACCGGTGGCGGCACCGGCATCGCCACGTTGGAGCAGGTGGGCAAGCTGCCCAACGAGATCGACTGGTCGCGGGTCGACATCTTCTGGGGCGATGAGCGTTTCGTGCCGTCCGACGACGGCGAACGCAACGAGCTGCAGGCGCGCGAGGCGCTGCTGGATCATGTGGGCACGGATCCGGCCCGGGTGCATCCGGTCTCCGCCTCCGACGGTGAATACCCGGATCCGATCGAGGCGGCCGCCGAGTATTCGGCCGCGGTGCACGCCTATCTGGCCGAGTACGGCTCCTTCGATCTGCATCTGCTCGGCATGGGTGGCGAGGGTCACGTCAATTCGCTGTTCCCGCATACCGACGCGGTCCGCAAGGAGCATGAACTCGTTGTCGCCGTGACGAATTCGCCCAAGCCGCCGCCGGTCCGGGTCACCCTGACCCTGCCCGCCGTACGCCGGGCCCGCCACGTCGTGCTGATCGTGGGCGGCGAGGCCAAGGCCGCGGCCGTCGCGGCGGCCGTCGCGGGCGCCTCGCCGCTGGACATCCCCGCGGCCGGAGCCATCGGCGGCGAATCCACGACCTGGCTGCTGGACCAGGGCGCCGCGGCGGATCTGCCGCGCTGAGGTCATCGATAGACTGGGCGGCGTGCCGATCATCGAGGTGAGCTACGCGCCGTCCGTCTCCGAAACCACATTGCGCGAGCTGTCTCAGCAACTTCCGCATCTGGTGTCGGTCGCGGTGGAGTGCCCCGAGGAGCCCTACGACTGGGATCTGAAACCGGGGGACGCCGAGATCCGGTTCCGGGAGCGCGGGCCGTTCGACCACGGCGGGCTCGATATCACCATCGAGGTGCGCTCGAAGTACTTCCCCAGCCGCGCCGACGACCGCCACGAGCGGGTGGAGCGGTTGCATCGGGATATCGAGAAGGCCGTCGGGCTGACGAGCTTCGGGGTGTATCTGTCGCTGCCGGTGGCGGCGTGGGAACAGAGCGAGTAGCTCATTCGATATGAGTAATCCGGCGGCAACCGGTAGCGTCGGCCCGGTGGACGAGGCGATAACCGCACTGCGGTCGGTAAGACACTTCCTGCCCAATCCCGTGCCCCGGATAACCATCGAAGAGGTTATCAACGTCGCCCGGTGGACCGGTTCCGCCCGCAACCGGCAACCATGGCGTTTCGTCGCGGTCACCGACCCCCGCCTGCGCGCCGGACTGTCCCGCCTCGGCGACTACGCCATGCTGCTCGGCCGCGCCCCCCTCGTGCTCGTCCTCGTATCGGAGGACAACGGCTTCGCCGACACCGAATTCGACCTGGGCCGCATCGCCCAATCGGTCTGCCTGGCCGCCCAGGACCGCGGCCTGGGCACCTGCATCACCACCTTCCACCCCGACGACAACGTCCACACCGCTGCCGAACTCCTCGCCCTCCCACCCACCTGGCTCCCCCGCCACGCCATCGCCCTCGGCTACACCGACAACGAGAACCAGCACTCCCCCACCGCGATCCCCGTCGGCCGCCTCCCGGTCGAGGACCTGCTCACCTGGGTCCCCTGATCCGCCACTCGCAGCACCCTCCGATTCCGAGCAGCAGTATCCCGGCCCCTAACAGCAGCCTCCCCTGATTCCCTGGCGGCAGTATCCCCAGTCTCTCGCGGCAGTCCCTCTGGTTCTCGCGGCAGTCCCTTTGGTTCCCCAGCGGCAGTCCCTTTGGTTCCCCAGCGGCAAGTCCCCTTGGTTCCCCGGCAGCAGCCTCCTTCGTTCCCCGGCGGCAGCCTCCCTCGTTCCCTGGCAGCAGCCTCCCTCGTTCCCCGGCGGCAGCCTCCCTCGTTCCCCGGCGGCAGCCTCCCTCGTTCCCCGGCGGCAGCCTCCCTCGTTCCCTGCCCCGGCGCGCCAGCGCCGGGGCAGGGACAGGTCAGACCTCGGTTGGTGTGGGTAGGTCGAGCGCCGACAGGTGATGGGTGAGGAAGGCATTCACCGCGGCGGTGCGCTCCAATTGCACCAGATGGCCTGCGGCAGGGATCTTTTCGACGGCGCGGAGGTCGGGGACGTGGGCGCGCATGGTGGCCAAGGGGTCGCGGCCGCTGAAACCCTCCATGTCCGGGTCGTTTTCGCCGTAGAGGAAGTGGGTGGGGACCTCGATGGTGGTGGGCAGGTCGGCGGTCAGTTCCCAGTTGCGGTCCAGGGCGCGGTACCAGGTCAGGGGGCCCGTGAAGCCGGTGCGGTCGAATTCGGTTGTCAGCGTGGTCAATTCGCCCTCGTCGAGCCAGGGCCAGGGGAATGCGGGGGCCGGGGGCAGGACGTCGAGGTAGCCGAGGCCGGGTGGGTTCTTCCAGGTGTCGAGGTAGTGGTAGTCGCCGCTGAGGGAGTAGAAGACGCGGGCGAGGAATTCCCTCGGGCGAGCGGCCAGTTCGACATCGGCCACGCCGGGAGTCTGGAAGTACGACAGGTGCAGGAAATGCCGCTGGGCCGCCTTCGTCCAGAATGCCGACGGCGACTTCGGCGGGCGAGGGGCGTAGGGGTTGTTCAGTACGAAGATCGCCGCCACCCGTTCGGGCGCGCGCAGCGCCAGCTCCCACACCAGTTGCGCACCGAAATCCAGGCCCACGAACACCGCCCGCGCCGCACCGATATCGTCGAGCAGGGCGAGCAGATCGCCGATCACCGCGCGATTGGTATGCGCCTCGATACCCTCGGGCGCCTCGGTCCGCCCGTATCCGCGCAGATCCGGCGCGATGGCCCGGTATCCCGCCGCCGCCAGCGCCGCGAGCTGCCGATGCCAGACGAACCAGCCGTGCGGGAACCCGTGACAGAACACCACCGGATACCCCCGCCCCTGTTCGGCGATATGCATCCGAACCTCGCCGGTCGTCACGAACCGATGTGTCGGCTCCACTCCGCCTCCCAAGTACTAGAACGTGTTCTCATTTCACGGTAGTGTCCCGGAGTCGTGAACGGAATACTCACCGACCGGGTCGCGGTGGTCACCGGCGCCAGCCGCGGCATCGGCAAGGGCATCGCGCTGGAGTTGGGCGCCGCGGGCGCGACGGTGTATGTGACGGGTCGCACCGAGACGCCGGGCCGCCTGCCCGGCACGGTCGCCGAAACCGCCACGCGCATCGGCGAACTCGGCGGCATCGGCATTCCGTACGTCTGCGACCACCGCGACGACGCGGCCGTCGAGGCGCTGTTCACCACGATCCGTACCGACCACGGCCGCCTCGACGTCCTGGTCAACAACGTCTACAACTCCCCGGCCTCGGCCCGCTGGCTGGGCCGCCCGTTCTGGGAGGTGCCGCCGAAGGCGTGGGACGAGAGCTTCGATATCGGCGTCCGATCCCATTATGTGGCAAGCCATTTCGCCGCCGGACTGCTGATCGAGACGGGCGGGCTGATCGTGAACATCTCATCCCCCGGCGCCGAGCACTACACCCACAACACGGTCTACGGCGTCGCCAAATCCGCCGTCGACCGCCTGACCGCCGATACCGCCCACGACCTCGCCGACACCGCGGTCACGGTCGTCTCGCTCTGGCCCGGCATCGTGAATACCGAACTGCTGCAACTGGTCCCACCCGATACCGACGGCCGCCGCCTGATCACCCTCCCCGGCGAGGGCACCTTCGATCTGAACGCGGCCGAGACCCCTCGTTTTCCCGGCCGCGCGATCGTCGCCCTCGCCACCGACCCGAACCGTCGCTCCCGAACCGGAAAGCCTTGGCGGGTAGCAGAACTCGCCGACGACTATGGATTCACCGATATCGATGGCCGCATCCCGCGCGCGGAACCGATCAGGCGAGCCTGAACGTAGGCGGTCCGCGCACCGGGCCACAGCCGCACCGGATACCCACCCACCCGCCGCGCCACATCTCAATCTGTTCCGGCCCGCGATCGCAGTGCCACATGACAACAGACGCCCGCGAGCGACAACTCCCCCACCGCGGCTGCCACGGCCTGGGTGAACTGCGTGCCCGGCGACGCCGTGGTGAGGTCGAACCAGCAGTCCAGCAGAGCCGCGGCCGCCGTCGCGGCGGCGGTCACGCGGTACCGCTCGTCGCCATGGTGCAGCAGCACAGCCGTGCCGATGCACCCGAGCGTGAGCAGTAGATCCAGCCCGATCCAGGCCAAAGCCCAATTGCGCACCCGGATCTCGTCCGGCAGCGTGTCGGCCAGCACCACCGTCCACGGGATCAGGGCCACGGCCGCGGCGCCGAGGAAGATCCCGATCCGCGCGTCGTTCGTTCGCATGTGACCACCGTACGATTGCAAAGACTTCTCTGCAAACAACTTTCTGCAAAGGATCGTTTGCTATGGTGTGGCCATGTCGAAACGCGACGTCGGAGATATGACCAGCGCCGAACGCACGGCCCTGTATCGAACCCTCGCGCATCCGCTGCGCAGCCGGATCCTGCAGTATCTGGGCACACACCCGCAGGCCAACTCCACGACACTGGCCGAATTCCTCGGCGAGAGCACCGGAACCACCAGCTACCACTTGCGCAAACTGGCCGACTCGCGGCTCATCGAGGAGATTGCCGAGAAGTCGCGGGGGCGCGAAAGATGGTGGCGGATACTGCCGTTCAACCACAACGTCCCCGATCCGGCGACCATGCAACCCGCGGAGCGCGCGGCGGTCGAGCACTGGGCCCAGCTCAAGATCGCCGCGGATATCCAGTTCTACCTGCGCGCCACCAAGGAATGGACCGGCCCGGCGGGCTGGGCCCAGCTCTCGCGCTACGGCACCTATATGACCCACGAACAACTGCAGGCGTTCATGAACGACTACCTGGATCTGGTCGAGCGCCACAGCTATCAGCGCGAGGACGCACCGCCGGAGGCACGTCGAATGGCATTCCGGTTCTTCGCCGTTCCCGACGAGGAGTGAGCCCTCAGGCCACGTCGAGGAACCGCTGTACCGAACGCGCCGGGGCAGGCGTGGCGCGCCAGACCAGGCGGACATGTGAGGGCGGCGCATCGGGAATGTCCAGGTAGACCACGCCCGGATGCGGCGCACGGGTACGTGCCAGTTCGGGCACCGCGCCGATCCCCCGATCCGCGGCGATCAGCTCGATCCATTCGTCGAAGTTGGTGCAGGTGACGATGGTTCGGTCGGGATGCGGTGCGGTCCAGGAGGTTTCATCGGTAGTACCGGTAATAGTGTTGACCACCAAAGGATATCGAGCAGCATCGTCCCACCGCAGCTGCCGGGCGTGCGCGAGCGGTGACCGGGCCGAGACCGCCAGCACCCGCCGCTCCACCGCGATCGCCCGGGTCGCCAGCTGCGCGGGGAGCCGAATATCCTTGCGGAGCAACGCGATATCGATACCTCCGGACAGCAGGGCGGCGATCGGATCGTCGATGCGATGGATCTCCACATGGCCGCCCAAGGTCTCGAATCGAGTGCGGGCGGCGGCGAACCAGATATCGGGCAGCAGCCAGGAGAAGCCGATGGAGACCGCCGACCGCAGCTGCAGATCGGCGATCGCGGCATCGAGATCGGCGACGATGCGCCCGGCGGTGGTCAGGAACTGTTCGCCCTCGTCGGTCAGGGCGAATCGGCGCGAGGTGCGCTCGATCAACCGGCAGTCCACGATGCGTTCCAGCTGCTGAATCGTGCGGGTCAGCGACGGCTGGGTCATATGCAGCCGCTGCGCGGCGCGGGTGTAGTTGCGCTCCTCGGCCACCGCCAGATAGGCCCGCAGATGCCGCAACTCCAGATCCATGCGTTCAGCGTATACACGGTGCCCAGAAAGCATTTCACAGGGCCGATCGCGCGCTCTAGCGTCGAATGGCGTGACGATTACGCTCCCTCGACAACACACCCTCGCGCCCGCGGTACGCGCCTCGGCCGGACTGGCCGCGGCCATGGGCATCGGCCGATTCGCCTACACCCCGCTGCTACCGGTGATGATCGGCGCCGGTCGGATCGGCGCGCAGGCGGGCGCGATCATCGCGGCGGCCAACTACGCCGGATATCTGATCGGCGCGATCGCCCTGGCACGTCACCCGGAATGGAACGGCCGCATCGCCTTTCGCGTCGCCGCGGGCGCACTGGTGCTCAGCGAGGCGCTGATGGCCTGGCCCGCGCCGACGGTCGTGCCCGCGGTATTGCGTCTGATCGCCGGCGTGGCCAGCGCGGTGGTGTTCATCGGCTGCGCGAGTATCGCGGCGCGACACGAGAATCGCCGCCGGGCGGCCGGGATCACCTTCGCGGGTGTCGGCTGCGGCATCGCGGCGACCGGCGCGCTGGCCCTGGTGTTCGGTCCGCTGGTGTCCTGGCAGGCGCTGTGGCTGGGCGCGGCCGCACTCACCGCGGTGCTGCTACTCCCGGCGCTACGCCTCGAGATCGTGCCCGGCACCCGCGCCCGCGCGGACGCCACCCGATCGGTGTGGCCGTGGCGCGCGCTGCTGCTCACCTACTTCCTGGAGGGCCTGGGCTACATCGTGATCGGCACCTTCCTGGTGGCCGCCGCCCGGCATGCGACGCTCGGCACGACGCTGTGGGTGATCGTGGGCGTGGCCGCCGCACCGGCGACCGTGCTGTGGGGAGTGGTGGCCCGGCGGCGAACTCCCGTGCGCGCCATCGCGATCGCGCTCGCGCTGCAGTTCTTCGCCGCGCTGCTGCCCGCGCTGTCCCCCAGCACCGTCCCGTCGCTGATCTCGGCGGCGCTGTTCGGCGCCACCTTCATGGGCATCACGATGCTGGCGATCGAGATCGGTGACGATCTGGCGGGCGCCGGTGCCGCGGCTACTCTCACCGCGGTATACGGGTTGGGTCAGGTATTGGGACCGCTGGTGGTGACGCCCGTCCTGGGCACGAGCTACACCGCGGCGTTCGCCATCGCCGCCGTCGTCTTGGCGGCGGCGACGGGTGCGGCGCTACTGATCAGGACGCGAACTTGATCTCGAAGCCGATGCCGAGAATCGAGATGACCCAGATCAATCCGAGGAAGATCGTGATGCGGTCGAGGTTCTTCTCCACGACGGTGGAACCCGACAGGCTGGCCTGCACGCCACCGCCGAACAGGCTGGACAGGCCTCCACCCTTGGCCCGGTGCAACAGGACCAGCAGCACCAGCAGCACGCTGGTGATGATCAGGAGGATATCCAGGAACAGGCGCATGCCCGACAGTTTATGCAATGCCGCCCGCAAGTCCCGCATCAGCCACGGCGGATCAGCCGCGTCGCCACGTTCGCACCGGTTGAACGGGTTGTACGGCCACCAGATGCAGGGTCTGGGGCTCGCCGAGGATGTACTTGTCGATCCGCTGCTCGACCAGCCGATCCTGGGCGGTCAGCCGCAGTTGATGCTGGCGCATATGCTCCTCCCAGGACCGCACCACGAATGCCTCGATGTAGCGGTCGGCCACCCCTACATCGCGATACAGCCGCCACTCCATCGCGCCCGTGCGCTGGCGTGATCGGCCCACCGGGGCCATCGCGGCGGAGAATTCCACGACCGCCTCCTCGGGTACGTGGTAGGTCACCAGCACCAGAACCGGTCCGTCCTCCGGATCCGGTTCGAAGTCGAGCAGCGGTTCGGGCCAGTACACGGCGGGTGTGGTGTCCAGCGATACGGCCCGGATCGGCAGCCACAGCGTGCTGACCGCGCACAGCCCCAGCAGGACGGCGGCGGCGAGCAGCGCGACGGTCGCCCCGAACGCTCCGGCCACCACGCCCCACACCAGCGAACCGATCGCTTGGCCACCCATGAACACCAGCTGATACACCGACAGCCCGCGGGCCCGCACCCAGGCGGGCAGCAGCAACTGCATGATCGAATTCATGGTGGACAGCGCGGTGACCCAGGCGAAACCGCCGAATACCAACGACACCAACACGATTGCGGTGAAGGGCACGCCGGCCGCGACGACCGTCGCGATCCCGAACGCCACCGCCGCCAGGGCCAGCAGCCGGGTCGGGCTCAGCATCCGCCGCATCCGGGCGAGTTGTGTCGCCGCGATGACCGCACCGACACCCAGTGCGCCCAGCAGCAGGCCGTAACCGGAGGACGACAGGCCCAGCCGATCATGGGCGGTCACCGGCAGCAGGGCCCACAGCGCGCTGGCCGGGGCGATGAACAGGATCGACCGGGCCAGCACCCGCCGGACGGCGGGTGAGGCGCGGATGTAGCGCAAACCGGTCTGCAGGGCCGCGATCGGGCGCTCGGCCGGGAGATCCTGATCACTTGTCGGCCGTCGCCACCCGATCAGCACCACGACGACGCCGATGAACGATACGGCGTTCACCGCGAACACCAGCGTCGGCCCGACCAGCGACACCAGCGCGCCCGCGATCGCCGGACCGACCGCGCGGCCGACGTTGTTGCTCATACTGCCGAGTGCCGCCGCGGCGGGAATCTGGTTGCGCGGCACCAACTCCGGCTGGATGGCCTGCCACGCGGGCGCGGTCAGCGCCTGCCCGACGCCGAGCAGGAACAGCAGCGTCAGCAGCAAGCCCGGGGTGATGTGCTCGGCGGCCGTCACCACCGCGAGCACGGCCGCACACACCGCCATCGCCGACTGTGCGCCGATCAGCAGCCGTCGCCGGTCCATGAGATCGGCGAGCACCCCCGACGGAATGGACAGCAGCATCACCGGCAACGTCGTGGCGGTTTGCACGAGCGAGACCAGAGTGGCGGCATTCGGCGCGTCGACGAGCAGCCACTGCGCGCCGACCGTCTGCATCCAGGTCCCGAGATTCGACACCAGCTGCGCGATCCACAGCGCCCGAAAGACCTTCGACGCCAAGGGCGCCCATGTCGAGACGGGCGCGGCCGGAGGTGCGGTCATATCCGAAGCCTAGCCAGGCCACGCCGGTGAGTCCGGGACGCGAGTCCACCGATTCGAGGCATGAGCACCGTCACCACGACCTTCCGCAGCAGCGACCACCCAGCGATTCACATGCCCCACGCCGGGGCTCGTCATCGAGCACGATGATCTGCCGCCACGAACCGCCGGAGCACGACCATCGGCCCGCCCGCCGACGCGGCTACTTCCCACATCGAGAGCGGCCTCGCCGTCACGAACTGCCGCGGCACGACCGACGGCTCGTCCGCCCGATCGCCACTGCTCTCCCATACCGAGAGCCGCCTCGCGGACACGAACTGCCGGGGCACGACCGACGGCTCGTCCGCCCGATCGCCGCTAGGATCGCAGCATGTCGGCCATTGTGCTGCGCTGGATGCCGGTTGTGGCGATCGCGGGCTTGGCGATCGGATGTTCGTCGGGGCATGGGAGCTCCGGCGGGCCGACGCCGATGGGTCATACCTTCATCTCCACCATGGTCGTCGGGACACCGATTCCGGGCGGCGGTCCGCTCGTGCTCACCTTCGCCGACGGGCGGGTCTCGGCGCAGGCCGGATGCAATACCGGCAGCGGGCCCGTCTTCTTCGACGGCACCGTGCTGCGCATCTCGGGGCTGGCCACGACGATGATGGGCTGCCCGGGCAAGCGCGGCGGGGCCGACGGCTGGCAGACCGAACTGCTGCAGTCCGCGCCGACCTGGAAGCTGGACGGCAGCACGCTCACGCTGACGGGCAACGGCATCACGGTCACCCTGCTGGACAAGAAGGTGGCCCAACCCGATCGACCGCTGACCGGCACGGCGTGGACCGTCACGGCACTGCTGCTCCCCAACGGGCAGACGACCTCGCAGGCGCTGGAACAGTCCAAGCCCACCCTCACCCTCGGCGCCGACGGGCAGATCAGCGGCAGCGCGGGCTGCAACCGGATGACCGGGACGGCCGATATCGCGCCGGGCGGCCAGGAGATCACCTTCCGCGTCGCCACCACGCGGATGGCGTGTCAGCCCGAGGTGATGGAGATCGAGCGGCAGGTGCTGCAGGCACTCGACGGTAAGACCCGCGCCACGATCGATGCCGACACCCTCACCCTGCACAACGACGGCACCAACACCGGCCTCGTCCTGCGGGCCGGAGCCTGATTCGTCACGACAGTAAAAGTTTCGGCCCACGCGGCGCTGCGACACAACATTATTGGAGATGTGATCAACGAACGAGAAGCAGAACTGGATCGACGGTTTCGTGAGGCGGTACGGGCGGCGTCCGCGGGACCCCGCCGCGCCGCGACCGAACCCGTCCGGACGGGCAGCCCGTATACGGGTGTGACCTGCCTCGAGCTGTTCGACGCGCAGGCCGCCAGCCGCCATCTCGACTTGGCCGCGCGCCGGCTCACCGCGGCCGGACGCGGGTACTACAGCATCGGCTCGTCCGGTCATGAGGGCAATGTGGTGCTGGCCGCGGCCCTGCGCGCCACCGATCCCGCGCTGCTGCACTATCGTTCGGGCGCGTTCTTCGTGCACCGCTGCCGCCAGGTGCCCGGACTGGATCCGATCCGCGATGTGCTGCTCGGCGTGGTCGCCGCGGCGGCGGATCCGATCTCCGGTGGGCGGCACAAGGTTTTCGGCTCCCATCCGGCGTCGGTGATTCCGCAGACCTCGACCATCGCCTCACATCTGCCGCGCGCGGTCGGGCTGGGCTTCGCGCTGGATCGGGCCACGCGCCTGGGTCTGCGCGGCGAATGGCCCTCGGATGCGGTGGTGCTGTGCACATTCGGCGATGCCTCGGCCAATCACTCCACCGCCGCGGGCGCGATCAACGCCGCGATTCATACCGCGTATCAACAGGTTCCGATGCCGGTGCTGTTCGTCTGCGAGGACAACGGCATCGGTATCAGCGTGCCCACGCCCGGGGATTGGATCGAGCAGGCCTACGGATCACGGCCCGGACTGCGGTACTTCACGGCCGATGGTGCGGATCCACTGGAGGCGCTGGCGGTTTCGGCCGAGGCGGCGCGCTGGGTACGGGAGAATCGCCGCCCCGCCTTCCTGCGCCTGCGCACGGTCCGACTGCTCGGCCACGCGGGTTCCGATGTCGAATCGGCCTATCGCCGTTCGACCGATATCACCGCGGAGCTGACCCGCGATCCGGTCGCCGCGACAGCGCGGCTGCTGGTCACCGCCGGGGTCGCCACGGCCGAACAGATCCTCCAACGCTACGACTCGATCGCCGCCCAGGTCACCGAGACCGCGGCCCGGGTATCCGACGAGCCCAAGCTCACCACCACCGCCGAGGTCATCGCCACCCTCGCCCCGGCCCATCCGCGCGCGGTGCGCGAGGACGCGCTGCGCGTCGAACCGTTGGCCGCCATTGACGGCCCGGTTTCGGCCGGTGACAGTGGCTTCGGCGCGGCCGGTCGGTCGGGCTCGGCATACGAGCGCACTCGGCGCGTCGAACCGATCGCGGCCACTGAGGGCCCGACTCCGGCCGATGACAACAGCTTCGGCGCGGCCGGTCGGTCCGGCTCGGTACACGAGCGCACACGCAGCGTCGAACCGACCGCAGCCACTGACGACCCAATTCCGGCCGATGACAACGAATTCAGCGCAGCAGGTCGGCCGGGCTCGCCGCAGGAGACCTCGATTAAGGAGGGCCGCAACAGTTTCGGCGAGCGCGTCGTCCGCGCCGGGGGCTCGGTGGCGGCGGCAGGGAGTTCGGCCGCACCTGTCGGTGGGTCCGCCGCAGGCATTCAGGATATGGGTGCCCGTTCGAATTCCGCTGCGGCCGAGGAGAGTTCCGACGTGTCGGGACGGACTGCCGCGGCTTCCGGCGGCGGCGGATCCTCGACCGCGAATGGTTCGGCCCGACAGGCGGATTCACCGGGTCGAGGCGCGATGACCTTGGCGCAGTCGGTCAATCACACGCTGGCCGCGTTGCTGGAACGCGATGGCGACCTTCTGGTGTTCGGTGAGGACGTCGGGCGCAAGGGCGGGGTGTACGGGGTGACCAAGGGACTGCAGAAGACCTTCGGTCGGCGCCGGGTGTTCGATACCTTGCTCGACGAGCAGAGCGTGCTCGGGACCGCATTGGGTGCGGGGCTGGCCGGATTCGTGCCGATTCCCGAGATTCAATACCTGGCCTATGTGCACAATGCGCTGGATCAGATTCGGGGCGAGGCCGCGACGCTGCAGTTCTTCTCGGCCGGGCGTTATCGCAATCCGATGGTCGTGCGGATCGCCGGATACGCCTATCAGAAGGGCTTCGGCGGCCATTTCCACAACGACGATTCCATCGCCGCGCTGCGCGATATCCCCGGTGTGGTGGTCGCCTCGCCCGCCCGCGCCGACGACGCCGCGGCCATGCTGCGCATCTGTGTCTCGGCGGCCCGCATCGACGGGCGAGTATGCGTCTATCTGGAGCCGATCGCCCTGTATCACACCCGCGATCTGTACGAATCCGGCGACGACGGCTGGCTCGCGCCCGCCTCCGCCGATCCCGTCGATATCGGCCGTGCCCGGATCTACGGCGACGGCACCGACCTCACGATCGTCACCTTCGCCAACGGCGTCCGCATGAGCCTGCGCGCGGCCCGCCGACTGGCCGAACGCGGCATCGCGGCCCGCGTGCTGGACCTGCGCTGGCTGAGTCCGCTCCCCCTCGACGACCTGCTCGACCAGGCCCGAGCCACCGGCCGCGTCCTGATCGCCGACGAAACCCGCCGCAGCGGAGGCGTTTCCGAATCGGTCTGCGCGGCCCTGCTCGACGGCGGATTCACCGGCCCGATCGCCCGCGTCACCAGCGTCGACAGCTTCGTACCACTGGGCCCGGCGACCGCCGCGGTACTGCTGGACGAGCAGACGATCGAGGCGGCGGCAGAGAAGTTGGCGGGCGTGCCCACTGCCCGGCACGACGAGCGAACCGACGTTCGGTTCTAGGGGCAGACCGAGTTTCGCCGTCGGGTGCATTGGCCGGGATCGAGAGGTCCCGGCCAAGACCACGCCGGGCCGAAGGGGCGATCGCTTCGCCGAGACCAAGGGGAAGACCAACCTGCCGGGACTGCTGAGAAGGCCGACTCGCTAGGACGAACAGCAAAGCCGACTGACAGAGTCCGACAGGAGGGTCGACTCGTCGGGTAGAGCAGGAGGGCCTACTCGTTCGGTAGGGCGGAACGGCCCACTCATCGGGAAGGGCGGGACGACCCACTCATCAGGAAGGGCGGGACGACCCACTTGCAGAGATCAATGAAAAGGCATCAGCTAAGGCCGACGGGAGACCGACTCACCAGCGCAATGAGACAACCGACCTGTGATGACAACAGTAAGGTCGACTCGCTCGGACCAATGGGGACAGGACAATTCGCCGGGTAATGGAAATTGGTCGCCTTGCCCCGGGGAGGGCCGATCGCCCGGGGGCGAGGACTCGCTGGGACCGACGCGATGACGATTCGGCGCTGCCGATGGGGTAGGTCGAATCGTCTCGGTCAGTGGGGATCACGAATTGGTGGAAGCGAATTGGGTGGCGGTTCAGCGAGAGGTGATCGTGGTGGGCAGGGTGGCGAAGCCTCGGTTGTTGGAGGCGTGAATTCGTTTCAGTCCGGCCGGGTCGATGTCGTAGTCGGCGACGTGGGCGGCGATCTCCTGTAGGGCCACGCGCAGTTCCAGTAGGCCGAGATTCGAGCCGAGGCAGTGGTGGCGGCCGCTGCCGAACACCAGGGAGGCGCTGGTATCGCGGTTCAGGTCGAAGGTGTCGGGGTTCTCGAAGACCGCCGGGTCACGGTTGGCCGAACCGGAGATCAGCAACATTCGGGCGCCCGCGGGGATACGGACGCCGTGCAGTTCGATCTCCTCGGTGGTGGTGCGCAGATTCGACTGGGTCGCCGGGTCGTAGCGCATGCTTTCGGCGATGAAGGCGTCGAGGCGGCCGTCGAATCCCTGCCGGCGCTGGTCCGGATGCTCCCAGCCCGCGTACCAGAGATTGCCCAGGGACAGCATCGTGGTCTCGATACCGGCGCCGATCAGCAGGATCAGCACGCCGACGATCTCCTCCGGCGTCAACCGATCCTCGCCGTCCGCCGCGTCCAGCAATCCGGACAGCAGATCGTCGCGGCGCTGTGTACTCCGCTCGATGGTCAACTCGGTGTAGTAGCCGACGAGCGCGCCGATGGCCTGCACCGCCTCGGGGCGGAGATCGGTAGACTCCTCATCGGTGTACATGATCTCCATGCCGAGCTTCAGAATCATGTCGCGGTCGGCCTCGGGAACGCCCACCAGTTCGGAGATCACATGTGTCGGAAACGGTCCCGCGAACTCACTCATCAGATCGAACGAGCCGCGCTCGAGCAGCGGCCCCAGCAGTCCGCGCGCGATCTCCCGCACCCGCGGCTCCAGCGACTGCACCCGCCGCTGGGTGAACGCCCGGGTCACCAACCCGCGCAGCCGGGTGTGCTTGGGTGGGTCCATGGCCACGAACGAGAAGAACCGCTCAGCCTGTGGACCCCAGAACGCCGGTTCCATCCGCAGCCCGTTCGCGCTGGAGAAGCGATCGGAATCCCGGACCGCCGCCAATACGTCGGCGTGCCGCGACAACGCCCAGAAGTCATCGGCCTCGTTCCGGAACACCGGCGCCTGCTCGCGCAGCAGGGCGTAGTACGGGTACGGGTCGGCGTGGACGTCGAAATCGTAAGGGCTGTACCGCAATTGCATTGACCGAGCCTTCCATGAGCGCGGCGGTGTCGCTACCCGATTCGCGAATTCGGGCTGACAAGATCACAGTAGTCGAGAGGAAACGAGAGGAAAGAGGGCGTCAGTGGACTCCGAATGGGCACCACCCGGAATCGACGTGTCGAAACCGCATCCGGCCCGCCGGTACGACTACTGGCTGGGCGGTAAGGACAACTTCGAGGCCGATCGTAAATCGGCCGAATTGGTGACGGAGGCGTTCCCGAGCGTGCAGTTCGCCGCACTGGAGAATCGTGCCTTCCTCCGGCGTGCGGTGACCTTCCTGGCCGCCGAGGCCGGCATCCGGCAGTACCTCGACATCGGCGCGGGCCTGCCGACCGCGGGCAACGTGCACGAGATCGCGCAGGACATCGCGCCGGATTCGCGCATCGTCTACGTCGACAACGATCCGATCGTGGCGGTCCACGCCCGCACCCTGCTCAACAGCTCGCCCCAGGGCAAGACCGCCTACATCGAGGCCGATGTGCGCGAGCCAGAACGCATCCTCACCCATCCGGACCTGCTCGCCACCCTGGACCTCACCCGGCCGGTGGCGTTGATGCTGGTGGCGGTCATGCATTTCATCGTCGACGAGGAGCGCCCCCGGGAGTTGGTGCGCGAGCTGTGCCGGGCGTTGCCCTCGGGCAGCTATCTGGTGATGACCCACGCCACCAACGACCACCTCACCCCGGAGGACATCGCCGAGAACGAGGCGGCCAACAAGCGCAGCGGTATTCCGTTCCGACTACGGTCCACCGCCGAATTCGCCCCGTTCTTCGACGGCCTCGAACTCGAGCCGCCGGGCATCGGTTCGATCATGACCTGGCGCCCCGAGGGCTGGCGCGCGCATCCGCGGCCCGAGGCGGTCTCGATGCTGGGCGCGGTCGCGAGAATTCC
Source organism: Nocardia sp. NPDC051570 (assembly GCF_044454005.1). Taxonomy (NCBI): domain Bacteria; kingdom Bacillati; phylum Actinomycetota; class Actinomycetes; order Mycobacteriales; family Nocardiaceae; genus Nocardia; species Nocardia sp. NPDC051570. Next base: position 323,505 of record NZ_JBITDI010000001.1, read on the forward strand.
CTGAACGAGAACGGCCCGGGTATCGCGGTGCGCGATACCCGGGCCGTGTTCATACTCGGGCCGATCAGGGCAGCGGACCGCCCGCGGCGATGGCCGAGAGGGTGGCGAATTCGTCTCCCTTGAGGGAGGCGCCGCCGACCAGGGCACCGTCGATATCGGTCTGGTTGACCAGTTCGCCGACGTTCTTGGCGTTGACCGAACCGCCGTAGAGCACCCGGACGGTCGAGGCGACCTCCGCGTTGGCCAGTTCGGCCAGTTCGGTGCGGATCGCGCCACACACCTCCTGTGCGTCGGAGGGGGTGGCGACCCGGCCGGTGCCGATGGCCCAGACCGGCTCGTAGGCGATGACGACCTTCGAAATCTCCTCGGCCGTCAGGCCTTTCAGCGAACCGCGCAGCTGCTCGAGGTTGTAGGCGACGTGCGTCTGCGCCTCGCGGATGTTGAGGCCCTCGCCGATGCAGACGATCGGGGTCATCCCGTACTTCAGCACCTGCTTGGTCTTGGCCAGCACGATCGCGTCGTCCTCGGTGTGGTACTGCCGCCGCTCCGAATGACCCACCACGACGAAGGTGCAACCCTGCTTGGCCAGCATCGCCGCGCTGATCTCGCCGGTGTAGGCACCCGCGTCATGCACCGAAACATCCTGTGCGCCATAGGTGATCAGCAGCCGGTCGCCCTCCACCAGCGTCTGCACGCTGCGCAGGTCGGTGAACGGCGGGAGCACGGTGACGTCGACCTTGTCGAAGTACTTGTCCGGCAATGCGAAGGCGATCTTCTGCACCAGGGCGATGGCCTCGAGGTGGTTGAGGTTCATCTTCCAGTTGCCGGCGATCAGGGGTTTACGAGCCATCGATCAGTCCTCCAGCACCGCGATGCCCGGAAGTTCCTTACCCTCCAGGTATTCCAACGACGCGCCGCCGCCGGTCGAGATATGCGAGAAACCGTCCTCGCCCAGGCCGAGCGCGCGCACGGCCGCGGCCGAATCGCCGCCGCCGACCACCGTGAACGCGCCCTTATCGGTAGCCTTCACGATCGCCTCGGCCACCCCGCGGGTCCCCGCGGCGAACTTCTCGAACTCGAACACGCCCATCGGGCCGTTCCAGAACACCGTTTTCGCCTCGGTCAGCAGCGCGCCGAACCGGTCCGCCGACTCCGGGCCGATGTCCAGGCCCATCCAGCCCTCGGGAATCTCGTTGGCGGGCACCACCTTCGACTCCGCGTCAGCAGCGAACTTGTCGGCCACCACGATGTCGCGCGGCAAATGGATCACGTCGGCATAGGTGTCGAGCAGCTTGTGGCAGGTCTCGATCATCTCCTCCTGCAGCAGCGAGGAACCCACCGAAAGGCCCTGTGCCGCAAGGAAGGTGAAGCACATGCCGCCGCCGATCACCAGGGTGTCGACCTTGGGGGCCAGCGCCTCGATGACCGCGAGCTTGTCGGAGACCTTCGAACCACCCAGCACGACCGCGTACGGCCGCTCCGGATCACTCGTCAGCTTCTTCAGTACCTCGACCTCGGTGGCGACCAGTCCGCCCGCATAGTGCGGCAGCAATGTGGCCACGTCGTAGACCGAGGCCTGCTTGCGGTGCACCACACCGAACCCGTCGGAGACGAAAGCGCCGTCGTCGCCGACCAATTCGACCAGGGCCCGGGCCAGCTTGGCGCGCTCGGCGTCGTCCTTGCTGGTCTCGCGGGGATCGAAGCGGATGTTCTCCAGCAGCAGCACATCGCCGTCGGTCAGGCCCTCGGAGCGCGCGAGCGCGTCCTGGCCGACCACATCACCGGCGAGCTGGACGTTGCGGCCCAACTCTTCCGCCAGCTTCGCCGCGACCGGGGCGAGCGACAGCTTCGGATCGGGCTCGCCCTTCGGGCGGCCCAGATGCGCGGTGACGACCACCTTGGCGCCCGCCTCGGCCAGCGCCTTGATGGTCGGGACCGATGCGATGATGCGGCCCGGATCGGTGATGGCGCCGCTGTCGTCGAGGGGGACGTTCAGGTCGGAGCGCACCAGCACGCCCCGACCCTCGACACCCTCGGCCAGCAGATCCTGAAGTGTCTTGACTGTCATGGCTTTACAGCGACTTGCCGACGAGACCGATCAGGTCGGCCAGGCGGTTGGAGTAGCCCCACTCGTTGTCGTACCAGGAGTACACCTTGACCTGGTCGTCGATCACCTTGGTCAGCGGCGCGTCGAAGATCGACGAGTGCGGGTCGGTGACGATATCGCTCGAGACGATCGGATCGACGTTGTACTTCAGGATGCCCTTGAGCGGGCCCTCGGCGGCGGCCTTGAACGCGGCGTTGATCTCCTCGATCGTCGCCTTCTTGGCCAGATCCGCGGTCAGGTCGGTGATCGAGCCGGTCGGCACCGGGACGCGCAGCGAGTAGCCGTCCAGCTTGCCGTTCAGCTCGGGCAGTACCAGGCCGATGGCCTTGGCGGCACCGGTGCTGGTCGGCACGATGTTCAGCGCGGCGGCGCGGGCGCGGCGCAGATCCTTGTGCGGGCCGTCCTGCAGGTTCTGGTCCTGGGTGTAGGCGTGGATCGTGGTCATCAGGCCCTTGACGATGCCGAACTCGTCGTTGAGCACCTTGGCCAGCGGGCCCAGGCAGTTGGTGGTGCACGAGGCGTTGGAGATGATGTTCTGGCTGCCGTCGTACTTGTCGTCGTTGACGCCCATCACGATGGTGATGTCCTCGCCCTTGGCCGGCGCGGAAATGATCACCTTCTTGGCGCCCGAGGCGATGTGGCCCTTGGCCTTGGTCGCGTCGGTGAAGATGCCGGTCGACTCGACGACGACGTCGACGCCCAGGTCGCCCCACGGCAGGGCCGCCGGGCCCTCCTTGATTGCCAGGGCCTTGATCCGCTGGTCGCCCACCACGATGGTGTCGTCGCCGTCGAGCGAGACGTCCTGCGGGAGCCGGCCCAGGATGGAGTCGTACTTGAGCAGGGTCGCCAGGGTGGCGTTATCGGTGAGGTCGTTGACCGCGACGATCTCGATATCCGTGGTACCCAGCGCCTTCTGCGCCTCCACCGCCCTGAAGAAGTTTCGACCGATGCGGCCGAAGCCATTGATGCCTACCCGGACAGTCACGTTATCGCTCCTCAGCTTTCAAGCGGATTCGGTTCCGTTGCAAAGTCCACCCTAATGCCCGCGTGTCACCTCGATGACATGCCCCTGCTCACAGCGAATACAGCCCACTGAGCAGGGGCGAGACGATCCGGCCCGCCGGGCGTGCGGACCGGTCGGTAGCTATCGCCGCTCGGGCGTGAAACTCACTGTCCCGCCCGGCGATCGAGCGCCCGGACGATGAGGTCCTTCAACTCGGCGAAGTTCTCCTCGGTCGAACGCCGGAAGGCATCGAATTCCGCGAACCTCCGGTCGAGTCGGGCATCGATCCCGTCGAACCTGGCCCGGGTTTCGTTCTGATGCTGGGCAAGGCGCTCACCGAGCGAATTCGTCGCCTTCCGCTGAATCTCCGCTTGTCTCTCGAGACTGACAAACCCGGCCTCCAGCGAGATCTGCCCTTCGACCAACCCCGCCACCCGGGCACCAAGATCCGCCTGCCCCTCTGCCAAATCCGCCTGTCCCTCGGCCAATCTCGAGACCGCAACCTCGAGAGCCGCCTGCCCTTCGACCAACCTCTCCACTCGGGCACCAAGATCCGCTTGTCCCTCGGCCAACCTCGCCACCCGGGTACCAAGAGCCGCTTGCCCCTCGGCCAACCCCGCCACCCGGGTACCAAGATCCGCCTGCCCCTCAGCCAACCCCGCCTGCCCCTCGACCAACCCCGAGACCACCACCTCGAGAGCCGCCTGCCGTTCCAGCTGGGCTCCCTGGCCTGCCTCGAGCGCCACGAATCGGGCATTGTGCTCCGCGTGGCGCGCGTCCGCCTTGGCGTCCACGGCCGATAGCTGCGCCTCCAATGCGGCGATACTCTCGCGGTTCTCCGCGTGACGCGCATCGGCCTTTCCGTCGAGGACCGTGAGCCGCACGTCCACTCGCTCGCACTTCTGGTCGAGAGCAGTGAAGTGCCGGCCGTACTTCTCGTCGTTCGCTTCGACCTTGGCGTCGAGCGCGTGGACGGCCGCGAGCGTGGCATGACCCTCCGCTCGGTTCGCTTCCAATGCCGCCACCCGTGCCTCCAGCTGAGCCAATGTCGTCATCGTCTCTCCCCCTTGTGCATTCGGCTGCGTGTGCCCCAGGTCTGTGAAACTACCGCATCGCGGGCCGTCCCGAGGGCACTCGAGGGGGTGTCTGTGGATAACTTTCCGCCTGTGGATAACCGGTGTCTTTACGCGAAAAACGCCGCCGCACAAGGGGTTTCGTGCGGCGGCGGATTTCGGTCGACTGTGGTCAGGCGTCTTCGAGAAGCTCCGCGGTGACGGCGGATTCGGTATCGGGGATGCCGAGTTCCTTGGCGCGGCGGTCCGCCATGGAGAGCAGGCGGCGGATGCGGCCCGCGACCGCGTCCTTCGTCATCGGTGGATCGGCCAGTTGGCCCAGCTCCTCCAGGGAGGCCTGGCGATGTTGGACGCGTAGGCGGCCCGCGGCGGCCAGATGTTCGGGGACGTCGTCGCCGAGGATCTCCAGGGCGCGTTCGACACGGGCCGCGGCGGCGACCGCGGCGCGGGCCGAGCGACGGAGATTGGCGTCGTCGAAGTTGGCCAGGCGGTTGGCCGTCGCACGGACCTCGCGGCGCATGCGGCGTTCCTCCCACGTCAGGCGCGTGTCCTGCGCGCCCATGCGGGTGAGCAGGGCACCGATGGCCTCACCGTCGCGGACCACGACACGATCGGTGCCGCGCACCTCGCGGGCCTTGGCCGAGATGCCCATGCGCCGTGCGGCGCCGACGAGAGCCAGGGCGGCCTCCGGACCGGGGCAACTGACCTCGAGGGCGGAGGAGCGGCCGGGTTCGGTGAGCGAACCGTGTGCGAGAAACGCTCCGCGCCAGGCCGCCTCGGCGTCGCCGAGGCTGCCACCGACCACCTGCGCGGGCAGCCCGCGCACCGGACGGCCCCGCACATCGAGCAGTCCGGTCTGGCGGGCCAGGGCCTCACCCTCCTTGGACACCCGAACGACGTAGCGGGAGGTCTTACGCAGCCCGCCGGCACCGAGGACGTGCACATCCGAGCCGTAGCCGTATAGTTCGAAGATCTCCCGGCGCAGCCGCCGCGCGATCGAGCCCATGTCGACCTCGGCCTCGACGATCACGCGGCCGCCGACGATGTGCAAGCCGCCGGCGAACCGGAGTAGCGCCGACAACTCCGCCTTGCGTGAACTCACCTGCGAGACGGAGAGACGGCTCAGCTCGTCCTTCACCTCGGCTGTCATCGCCACGAGACCCGCTCCTTTCCACCCAACGCGGACCGCACCTGCTGGCCACGGTGCCGTCCTTCGACTCGAAGCCCTGCCAATTCCGGCCGAGGTTGCCGGATCACCTGATCCAGTGCGGCGGCTAGCTTTCCAGGGTGGTGCCGGTCCGTCCCCGCCTCGGCGACATCAGCGAAGGTTACTCGTGCACGCAGCTGTTCGGCAGCTCTTGCCACATGTTCGCGTTCCCTACCCTCGGGTACGGACACCGAATCCACCACCACGTGATCGACCGCGAAATCCGGTGCGTGCTGGGACAATACATGCAGGTGCCGCTCGGCGGAGAATCCGGCCGTCTCACCGGGCTCGGCGGCGAGATTGAGCACCAGCACCTTTCGGGCCCGGGTATGCACCAGGGCATCGTGCAGATCGGGCACGAGCACATGCGGAATGACGCTGGTGAACCAGGAACCCGGCCCCAGAATCACCAGGTCGGCGTGTTCGATGGCCGCGGTCGCCTCCGGACTCGCCGGCGGATCCTGCGGAATGAGCCGCACGCGGCGCACCTTGCCGGGCGTGGTGGCCACCGCCACCTGCCCCCGGATGCAGCGACTCACCCGCGGGTCGGCCTCGAGGCCCGAGACATCGGCCTCGATGGTCAGCGCGGTCGGCGACATCGGGAGCACCCGCCCGGTGATGCCCAGCACCTTGCCCATTTCGTCGAGGGCGGCGACCGGATCGCCGAGCATCTCCGTCAACCCCGCAAGAATCAGATTGCCCACCGAATGTCCGGCCAGCGCACCGGTTCCGCCGAAGCGATGCTGCACCGCGCGCGCCCACAGGCCCTCGGTGTCCTCGGCCAGCGCGGCCAGCGCCATCCGCAGATCACCCGGCGGCAGCATGCCCAGCTCGGCGCGCAGCCGACCGGACGAACCGCCGTCGTCGGCGACGGTCACCACCGCGGCGATCTCCCGGGTCATCCGCCGGGCCGCGGTCAGCGTCGCATACAGCCCATGGCCCCCGCCCAGCGCGACGATCGCGGGCGTCTCGTCGGGTTCGGTCATTCCCGCCCCAGATCTCGATGTACCACACGCACCACATCGTGATCGGAGTCGCCGAGCAGTTCGCCCAGTGCCTCCGCCATCGCCACACTGCGGTGCTTACCGCCGGTGCAGCCCACTGCCACGGTCATGTAACGCTTCCCCTCTTGGCGGTACCCGTTGGTCGTCAGATCGATCAGGTGGTAGCAGGTTCGCAGGTAATCCTCGGCGCCCGGCTGGGACAGCACGTATTCGCTGACCACCGCGTCCTGTCCGGTGTATTCGCGTAGCTCCGGTACCCAATGCGGATTGGGCAGGAAACGCAAATCAAACACCATGTCGGCGTCCAGCGGAACTCCGTACTTGAAACCGAACGATTGGATTGTGACCTGCAATGCCGTCGGCGTGCCGCCGCCGTAGGCCTCCTCGAGCTTGCGGTGCAGTTGATGCACCGACAGCGCGGTGGTATCGATGACCAGATCGGCTGCGGTCTTCACGGTCGCCAGGCGCTGCCGCTCGGCGGTGATGCCGGCCGACAGCGTACCGTCGGCGCTCTCGCCCTGTAACGGGTGGCGTCGCCGAGCGAAGCCGAACCGGCGAATCAGCACATCGTCGGAGGCCTCCAGGAACAGCACCCGGGTCCGCACATTCGCGGCGCGCAACTGCTCGGTGACACCGGACAGATCGCCGGTGAAGAAGCGGCTGCGCACATCCATCACCAAGGCCAGCTTGCGGATCTGCGGTTCGGCGGCGGAACCCAATTCGACCAGGCGCCCGATCAATTCGGGCGGCAGATTGTCCGCGACATACCAGCCGATATCCTCGAGCACCCGCGCCGCCGTGCCCCGTCCGGCGCCGGACAGTCCGGTGACGATGACCACCTCGACCCCCACGCCGTCGGGCTCGGGCCGCACGGGCACCGCCGACGCGTGCGGGTCCGCCGCGCTGTTGTTCGATTCGACGCTGGTCATGTCCTATCGGATCCGTCTCTGGCTTGTCATTCGATCATCCTGCCTTGCATGCGCTTCCAGCGACGGACACACGCCAGGGACGAAACCGAGACGTGACGATTCCACCTTGCGCGCCGCCGCTGACGCGATTCACCGATTCGCGACTCATTCACCGTTGAGGGCCGCGAGCACTGCCTTAGCCGTAGCCACCCCGATGCCCGGCACCTCTGTGATCTCCTCCACCGTAGCCTCCTTGAGCCGCGCGACGGAGCCGAAGTGGGTGACCAGCGCGGTGCGTCGCGATTCTCCGAGCCCGCGCACCGAGTCCAGCGCGGACGCGGTCATGCGGCGCGAGCGCTTACTGCGATGGAAGGTGATGGCGAATCGGTGCGCCTCATCGCGCACCCGCTGCAGTAGATACAGCGATTCGCTGTTGCGGGGCATGATCACCGGATCGGATTCGTTGGGCACCCACACCTCCTCGAGGCGTTTGGCCAGTCCGATGACCGCGACATCGGTGATGCCCAATTCGTCGAGCACCTCGGCGGCCGCGTTCACCTGCGGCGCGCCGCCGTCCACGACGAACAGATTGGGCGGATAGGAGAATCGGCGCGGCTTACCCGTGGTGGGGTCGATTCCGGGCGTGGGATTGTCGGGCTCCTCGGCGAGGGCCTCGAGATCCTTGCGCAGCCGATAGAACCGCCGCCGGGTCACCTCGGCGATGCTGGCCACATCGTCGGAGCGGCCGTCCCCGGCGGCCTCCTTGATGGAGTAGTGCCGGTACTCCGACTTGCGCGCCAGCCCGTCCTCGAACACCACCAGCGAGGCCACCACATCAGTGCCCTGCACATGGCTGATATCCACGCATTCGATGCGCAGCGGCGCCGAATCCAGCTCCAGCGCGTCCTGAATCCCTTGCAGCGCGGCCGATCTCGCGGTCAGATCGCCCGCCCGCTTGAGCTTGTGCTGGGCCAGCGCCTCGGCGGCATTGCGCTGCACGGTCTCCATGAGCGCCTTCTTGTCGCCGCGCTGGGGCACCCGCAGCTGCACCGCGGAGCCGCGCAGCTCCGACAGCCAGCCCTGCACCTGATCCGGATCCGTCGGCAGCGCGGGCACCAGCACCTCGCGCGGCACCACGGTCGCGGGCGTCTCGGTGGCGGTGTCCTCGGCGAAAGCGGCCTGCTCCCCATAGAACTGGGTGAGGAACTGCTCGACCAGAGCGGGCAGCTCACCGCCGGTCTCCACATCGTCGACCGCGTCACCGGACTTGTCGACCACCCACCCGCGCTGACCGCGCACCCGGCCGTCGCGCACATGGAAGATCTGCACGGCCGCCTCCAGCTCGTCGGTGGCGAAGGCGATCACATCGGCGTCGGTGCCGGTGCCCAGCACCACCGCTTGCTTCTCCAATGCGCGCTCGAGCGCCTGCACGTCGTCGCGCAGCCGCGCGGCGGCCTCGAAATCCAATTCCGCTGCGGCGACCTGCATCTGACGCTTCAGATCGCGCACCATCCGGTCGGTCTTACCGGAGAGGAAGTCGCAGAAGTCCTCGGCGATGCGGCGATGCTCCTCGGCGCTGACCCGCTCGATGCAGGGGGCCGAACACTTGTCGATATAACCCAGCAGGCACGGCCGCCCGATCTGGCGATGCCGCTTGAAGACCCCGTTGGAGCAGGTGCGCACCGGAAACACCCGCAGCAGCAGATCCACCGTCTCGCGGATGGCCCACGCGTGGGCGTACGGGCCGAAGTAGCGGACGCCCTTCTTGCGCGCGCCACGGTAGACGAACACCCGCGGATAGTCCTCGTTCATGCTCACCGCGAGCATCGGATAGGACTTGTCGTCGCGATAACGGACGTTGAATCGCGGATCGAATTCCTTGATCCAGTTGTATTCCAGCTGAAGGGCTTCCACCTCGGTGGCGACGACCGTCCATTCCACGCTCGCGGCCGAGGTGACCATCTGCCGGGTGCGCGGATGCAGCGAGGCGATATCGGCGAAGTAGGAATTCAGCCGGCTGCGCAGACTCTTCGCCTTGCCGACGTAGATGACCCGCCGGTGTGCGTCCCGGAACTTGTAGACGCCGGGTTCGACGGGGATGGTGCCCGGCGCGGGCCGGTAGGTCGCGGGATCTGCCACGGCAACCAGGTTAACGACCTGCACCGACAGGTGGACCCGGAGTGTCCGAGCGCAGCCGCCGCGCCGCCGCGGTGATGGCCTCGTACAGCGCGCGTTCGGGCTCGGACATCCGGTCGTGGCGACGCAACAGCACGAATTCCAGCTCTCCCAATCCGGGCAGCCGCGCGTCCTCGACCGCGAAAAGTCCCGCTGGCAGCAGGCTTTCGGCATGCACGATCACCCCGAGCCCAGCCAGCACCGCGGCCCGCAGCCCGAGCTGACTGTCACTGACACACGCGATGCGCCAGGTCCGCCCCTCCCGTTCCAGTGCCCGCAGCGCGATATGCCGGGTGATACTCGGCGGCGGATAGGTCACCAGCGGCACCGGATCCTCGAAACCCGTTGCGCCCGAACGCCCCGCCCATACCAGCCGATCGCGCCACAGCAGCTCGCCGTGCTGTTCGCCGGGCAGCCGCTTGCCGACCATCAGATCCAGCTCCCCGGCCGCCAGCCGGGTCTTGAGGTTCTCGCTGAGTCCGACGGTCAGTTCCAGATCCACGCCGGGATGGCTGCGCTGGAATTCGAACAGCACATCGGGCAGTTCGCGTGCCATGACATCGTCGGAGGCGCCCAATCGGATCAGCCCGGTCAGCCGCGATTCGGAGAAGTACCGCTCGGCGCGCGCCTGGGCATCGAGGATGGCCCGGGCGAAACCGACCATGGCCGCACCGTCGGCGGTCAGCGCGAGATTGCGGGTGTCGCGGCGGAACAGCTCCCGCCCGGTGGCCTGTTCCAGGCGCGCGATATGTCCGCTCACCGTCGATTGCCGCAGGCCCAGGATGCGGCCGGCAGCGGTGAAACCCCCGGCCCGCTCCACCGCGAGGAAGGTCCGCAACTGTTCCGGATCGAACACATCCATCATGATACTCGTTCAGAGATATCTGTTCCAACGACTATCGCGATCAGTCGACCAGGCTCTACTGTGCACTGATGAAGTTTCTCGCCAAGCTCCGCATCGATGCCTTCATGCTCGGCATCCTCGCCAGCGTGCTGGTCGCCGCGTTGCTGCCGGCCCGCGGCGCGGCCGCGGGCGTGCTGGATTGGGCCACCACGATCGCCATCGGGGTGTTGTTCTTTCTCTACGGCGCCCGATTGGAACCGCGGGAGGCCATCCAGGGCCTGAAGCATTGGCGACTGCATTCGGCCGTCCTCGCGGTCACCTATCTGGTGTTTCCCCTGATCGGACTGGCATTGCGGCTGCTGGTGCCCTCGGTGCTCACCGATGAGCTCTACACCGGCGTGCTGTATCTGACCCTACTGCCCTCGACGGTCCAGTCCTCGATCGCGTTCACCTCGATCGCGCGGGGCAATGTGGCCGGTGCGGTGGTCAGCGCCTCGCTGTCCAATCTGATCGGCGTGTTCGTGACGCCGCTGCTGGTGATGCTGCTGATGGAGACCACCGGCGGGGCGACCGTCTCACCGACGGCGGTGCTGTCGATCGTGCTGCAGTTGCTGCTGCCGTTCCTGGCCGGACAGGTACTGCGGTCGCGGATGCAGTGGCTGCTCAAGCACACCGCGGTGACCCGGGTCGTGGACCGCGGGTCGGTGTATCTGGTGGTGTACGCGGCCTTCTCGGCGGGCATGGTCGAACACATCTGGAGCGGCATCTCGCCCTGGTCGCTGGTCGCGGTGGTCGGCGTCTGCGCGGGCATGCTGGCCGTGGTCCTGAGCCTCACCTCGGTCGTCAGCAAGCTGTTCGGCTTCGATCGCGGCGACCGCATCGTGATGATCTTCTGCGGATCGAAGAAGAGCCTCGCCAGCGGGTTGCCGATGGCGACGGTGCTGTTCGCCGGGCACGCGGTCGGCCTGATCGTGTTGCCGCTGATGATCTTCCACCAGATCCAGCTGTTCACCTGCGCCTCGCTCGCGGGTCGCTGGGGCCGGCAGGCGGAGGAAGCGGAGGCGGCCCAGCCGATCTCACAGGAGGAATCCACGGTCGCGGCGTGACGATCGCGCGGTCTGCCGGACAACCGTCCGGGAGACCGTTCGGCCGATGCGGTGTTGCCGGTAAATAGCCCTTACCCTTACCCGGTGACATCCCCCAGCACCCTGCGTTCCGGTGCGCTGTCCCTGGCTTCCAGCGTGGTGATCGGCGTCGCCTCGGCCGGTCCGGCATACAGCATCACCGCCACCCTCGGCCTGGTCGCCGCCACGGTCGGCCTGCACGCGCCGATCATCGTGCTCCTCGCCTTCATTCCGATGCTGTTGGTGGCGATCGGTTATCGCGAACTGAATCAGGTCGAACCGGATCCGGGGACCACCTTCGTCTGGGCGACCCGGGCGTTCGGGCCGTTCACCGGCTGGATGTCGGGCTGGGCGATCGTGGTGTCGGATCTGCTGGTCATGGCGAGCCTCGCGCAGATCAGCGCGCAGTACACCTTCCTGCTGCTGGGCGCGCACGGGATCGGGTCCGATCCGACCAGCGGCTGGGTGCTGCTGCTGGGCATCTGCTATCTGATCGTGATGACGCTGGTCGCGGTGTGCGGGATCGATGTGTCCGCGCGACTGCAGTCCGCGCTGCTGACCGTCGAATTCGGCATGCTCGTGGTGTTCTCGGTCGTGGCGCTGGTGCGGGTCGCGACCGGGCACGCGCCGGCGGGGGCGAGGTTGCCGGACTGGTCGTGGTTCGATCCGTTCGCGATCGGCTCGTTCTCCGATTTCGTCACCGCGGTGCTGCTGATGGTGTTCATCTACTGGGGCTGGGATTCGGCGGTGTCGGTCAATCAGGAGACCGTCGACCCGCGACGCACACCCGGCCGCTCGGCCGTTCTGTCGACGATCACGCTGGTGGCGCTGTATCTGCTTGTCACCGTGGCGAGTCAGGCGTTCGCCGGTTCGGGCCGCGACGGCCTGGGCCTGGCGAATCCCGAACACGTCGACGATGTGCTCGGCGCACTCGGCGGCGCGGTATTCGGCGACGGGACGATCGGCGACGTGTTGGTGCGCCTGCTGTTCCTGATGGTGCTGACCTCCGCGGCGGCCTCGACGCAGACCACGATCCTGCCGACCGCCCGCACCACCTATTCGATGGCGCTGCACCACGCGCTGCCCAAGGCGTTCGGCCGCATCGAACCGCGCTGGCTCACCCCGGCGTTCTCGACCGTCGTCTTCGGCGCGATGTCGGTGGTGCTCTACGTGCTGCTGAACTTCATCTCCGGCGGCCGGTTGATCAGCGAGGCGGTCACGGCCATCGGCATCTCGATCGGCGTCTACTACGGCCTGACCGGACTCAGCTGCGCCTGGCTGCACCGCCACGAATTCGCCACGAACGCACGAGCTTTCCTGATCAAGGGCGCGCTCCCGGCGTTCGGCGGATTCGCGCTGCTGTTCGCGGCGGGCTGGACGGCCGTCACGTCGTGGCGGCCGAGCGCCGACGGCGCGGGCTGGACGATGCCGTTCCCGCCGCATTGGCGGATCGGGGCGATCTTCCTGCTGGGCGTCGGCACGCTGCTGATCGGCATCCCGATCTATCTGGTGCTCGCGCGGGTGATGCCGCGGTTCTTCCGCGGCCAGGTGCTCGCGCGGCGGCTGCCCGTCCCCTCGGACACGATCATCGCCGAGGATGCGGGCGTCGCCGTCGCGAATACCTAACGCGTCAGCGGGAATTCGCTCTTCCCGCTGTCGCCGGCGGGAATGATCGGCAGCGTCACCGACGAGGGGTGGTCCGGGTCGTGCAGAATGGTCTGGGTCGCGCCCTGGGTCGCGGCGCTCTGGCCGAATGGTTCGCCGGTATTCGGATTGGGCGCGTACTGCGGATAGTCGCTCGACGAGATCTCGACCCGAATCCGCGTGCCCGCCTTCACCAGATAGCTGGTCGGCCAGATCTTGATCGTGTACTGGTAGGGCTGTCCGGGCACGATCGGCGTCGGATTGTCCAGCGAATCGCGGAAAGCGGCGCGGATGATCCCGTTGTTCAGGTTGATCGATGATCCGTCGGGCGCGACCGCGACCAGTTTGGCGGTGAAGTCGGTATCGGGCGCGGTCGAGGCGGCCCAGAGCTTGACCTCGGTGGGCCCGGTGAGTTCGGTGTCGGCGGGCAGCGGATCGGTGCTGTAGGTCAGCACATCCGAACGCTGCTCCACCACATACTGATCGAACGGACCCTGCGGTCCCGTACTCGCGCCGCAGCACGAATGACCACCCGCGCTGGGCACCGGATTCAGCGGATCGTAGTAGTAGTGATCCGGATGCTGCGGATCCTTCGGCGCGGACGTGGTCAGCGCGCCGGCGCGGCCCGCGATGCCGAGCGTGCCGTCGCCCGACAGGTAGTAGGTGGTCCAGCGGGTATTCGGCAGCGGCCAGGCGTCGGCGGTCTTCCACCGGTTGGCGCCCATCAGGAAGTAGTCCACGCGGGGCTGTCCGGAGACCTGGTTGTCCTTACCCTTCAGGAAGTGATCGAACCAGGCCAGCATGAGGTCGTTGATCGGACTGTTGCCCGCGGGCCCGCCGTTGAGCATCGGCGCGGAGACGCCGGATCCGGGTCGGCCCCAGCCCACGTGATCCCACGGCCCGATCACCAGACGCTGATTGTGGCGCGCGTCCTCGCTGCCGCCGCCGGACACCATACCGCCGAAGTTCTGCACACCGCCCGCGAGGAATGCGTCGTACCAGCCCTCGACATCGAGCACCGGAACCTTCACCGCGGCATACCGATCGCGAATGCTCCACTGCTTCCAGTAATCGTCGCGGGTGGAATGGCGGATCCAGTCGAAGAACCACGGCGCCACCGCCGGATCGCCCGGATGCATGGGCGGGAACTGCTGGTACGGGCGGAAACCCATCCATCGGGTGTCCTCGGCCGCATCGGCCTGCAGCTGTTTGGCGGTGCCGGTATCGCCCCGATTGAGCGCCGCGGTCGTGGCGATCGTATCCATCGCCCAGGGTTCGACGAAGGCCAGCCGGAACGCGCCGCCCTCGTAGGTCCAGCCGTCGTAGTAGTCGGAGGAGGTGTTGGCGGGCACGATCGTGGTCAGATGTGGCGGCGTCTCGGCCGCGGCCATCCACTGGGTCGCCCCGACGTAGGACGAGCCGTACATGCCGACCTTGCCGTTGGAACCGGGCAGTGCCGCGGCCCATTCCACCGAGTCGTATCCGTCGGTGCGATCGTGGGCGAATTCGGCGAACGTCCCGCCCGAGGCGCCCTGCCCCCGAATGTCCTGCACCACAACGAGATAGCAGTGCGAGGCGAACCAGTCCGGCGTCTGGTATCGGGACGGCTGGATCTGCGCCGCCGCCTTACCGTACTGAGTGCGCATCAACACCACCGGCACCGGATCGGTGGTCTGCGGCCGATACACATCGGCCTTGAGCACCACACCGTCGCGCATGGTCGCGGGCACGTTCTCCTGTTTGGTGACCGCGCACGACCCTCGACCCGTCGCCGGTGGCCACGCCCCGGGCGCGGATGCCTGCTGTCCCCCGGTTCCCGATCCACCGCAACCGCTCACGACCAGAGCGGCGACCGCCGCGAACACGCCGCAACGAAGAATCGAGTTGCTCCGCAACCGCTTCCACAACATCAACTGAAGGTAACACCGAACGGAACCATCCGCGATCGAGTTTCACGAGTCCCGAACGGATCTCCCACGGCGCCACCCCTTTTCGGATTACCCTACGGTGACCGCGGCCCGGCTCAGCGCGGCGGCCAGGTCGCCGCGCTCACCGATCTCCACGGTGTCCAGTGCCAGCCACTCGGCCATATCGCGCAGCGCCCGGACCAGTTCCGCGACGACGGCCGGGGTATCTCGGCCCGGTTCGGCGAATGCGCCGGGCACCAGCAGCCGCCCGGTGCCGCGCTCGGCGCGCAGATCCACGCGGGCGACCAGTTCGCCGTCGAGCAGGAACGGGAACACGTAATAACCATGCACCCGTTTGGCTTCGGGCGTGTAGATCTCGATGCGGTAGTGGAAATCGAAGATCCGCTCGGTGCGCGGCCGGAAGAAGATGAGCGGATCGAACGGACACAGCAGCGCCGAACCCTCGACCCGCCGCGGCGTGCGGGCCCCGGCGGCCAGATAGGCGACGCGGTCCCAGCCGTCCACCGCGACCTGCTCCAGCTCCCCCGCGTCCACCAGTTCGGCGAGAGCGGGTTCGGTCTGGCGGCGGTGCAGGCGGTAGTAGTCGCGCAGATCGGTCTCGGTGCCGATGCCCAGTGCCGTGGCGGCCCGGCGCACCAGCTCGCGCACCGCCTCCGGCTCGTCGACCCGGCGGGCCAGCACCTCCGGCGGCAGCACTCGGTCGGTGAGGTCGTAGTGGCGCTGGAAGCCGACCCGCTTGTCCACCGACAGCTCGCCGGTGGCGAACAGCACCTCGCAGATCACCTTGGTATCGCTGTAGTTCCAGCCCCAGTGGTCCTTGCTGCGCGGCCGGTCCAGTTCCAGATGCCGTTCGACCTCACCGGCGGTGCACGCCCCGAATTCGCCGATAACCTCCAGCACGTCCTGCGGCAGAGTGGGGTTGCGCCGCAACACATTCTGGGCGCCGCCCCACCGGCCGTGACGGTACTGCTCCATCCGCCAGCGCATCAGCGGCCAATCCTCGACCGGGATCAGCGCCGCCTCGTGCGCCCAGTATTCGACCAGCCGCCGCGGCCGCCGCCCGGTGTGATTCCACGCCGCCTCGTCGAGCAGTGCTCGGTCGTACCCTCCGATACGGCTGAACACCGGCGCGTAGTGGGCGCGCACCACCGCCGACACCGAATCCAGCTGCAGCAGTTGGGTTCGCTCCAGCGTCCGCAGGATCGAGCGGCGGGTGGGCGGGGACGCCGGATGTGGCGCCGCGAAGCCCTGCGCGGCGAGCGCGGTCCGGCGGGCCGCGGCGGCGGTCATGGTACGCACATCCGAACCATGCCAGACGGCACCGACAACTCAGGTCGCCGGCCGCGTCTTCGCGGCCACGGCCTGTTCGACGACGGCGAGCGCGTCGACCGGAGTTCGGTTGGCGCCCTGGCCGTCCTGGCCCAACTGCGGCCAGCCCTTACCGTCCGGACCGCGCAGCTGGGTCCAGATATCGCGGGTCTTGTCCAGCAGTTCGCGCTGTTCGGCCTCGTTCAATGCGGACATGGCATCCTCCTCTGTTCCCACGCCGCACCGCGCGGCGAAGTCCTGCGGCGACAATCCGTTGGCGGCGTTCATATCGCAGCTACCGAAGGGGGCGCAGCCCTCGGGCAGGCCGCCGCCGTATCCGTTGCCGTCGGTGTACTGATGCGCGATCTGGCCGGGCAGATCGGGATTTCGGCCGTAACCCGCGCCGATCACGCGCAGGCCGTCCGGTCGCTCAGGCCACAGGCCGAACAGATCGCCGGTATCGGCATAGCCGATGACCCGGCGGGAGTCGCCGAGCCAGTCGGCCAGTTCCCAGTAGGCGCGGTTGATGCCATCGGATTGATCACCGCCCGGATTACCGCCCGATTCGACATCGATCATCGTGATCATGCGCGGATGCGGTCCGCCGCATCCGGAGATCATGTCGCGATGGGTGCTCACCGTCTCGGCCCAGTTGGGCCGCCAGTAGAAGTAGACGATGAAGCAGGCCAGCCGCCCCTCGTCGGCCGCGGCGGTGGCCCAGGCGTAGTTCGCGGCGAAGTTCGGATCCCGGAAGGTCCCGTCATTGGAACGGAAGCTCAGGATTCCGTACGGGTAGGAATCGTCCACCGGTGCCTGAAAGTAGGAGATATCGGCGAAGAGACTGTCCACCATCGTCATTCCTTTCGATTGGCCTGCGACCAGTCTCGAGGGCCGGCATCTCAGCGGCGTCTCATCCACATTTCATCGAATCGGACCGGTCGGTTCTGTAGAAACACGGTGAAACGTTGTTACGTACAGGCCCGATAACCGGGCGTGATCATCCGTCGGCGGCGGCACTGAAAGCTGCCCGCCGAGCGCGGCGATCACGCCAGCCGGTGACCTTCCGCTCGGGGGTTTCGGACATCGGACCGACAGCAGCCGGATCGTCCGCCGACGATCCGCGGCAGCGGGAGGTCGAGGATGAACAGCGTGCAGGCAACGACCAAGAGTGCGACAGCGGGCGGTCGCAGCGTGCTGGAAGGTGCGTTCGCACTACTCGAGGCGCTCGCGGCCGGTGACGATCGCGGACTGACCGATGTCGCCGCGGCCGCGGGATTACCGAAGGCCACCGCGCATCGGCTGCTGGATCAGCTCGTCGCCCTCGGCGCGGTCCAGCGCCAGGACGGGCGATATACGCTGGGGCCCCGCACCTTTCGACTCGGCCAGGCCTGGCGCCCGGCCCGGCTGCTGCGGGCGGCGGCAGCCCGGCCACTGGGCACACTCGCCGCCACCACCGAGCGCGGCGGATTCAGCCTGGCCGTGGCCGAGGCCGGGCAGACCATCCTGGTCACCGGAATCGGCCGCGAGGTGAACGAGGCCTTCCCGCTGCGACCGGGCGTGCTGCTGCCACCCGGCACGGCCGCGGAGAAGATCCTGCGGGCCACAACGCGTGTCGCCGAACCGCCGCAGGGCTGGTCACCACGGGAATGGTCGAAGGCGACCCGCACGGCGCGCGAACACGGCCTGGCCTACGACCTGGATATGCGTTACGTCGGCGTGGCATGTGTGGCCGCGCCGGTGCACGCGCCCTCGGGGACGATCGTGGCCGCGCTCGCGGCGAGCACCTTCGATCTGCGCCAGGTCGATACGGTCTCCGAGGCCGTGCGCCGCACCGCCGCGGTGATCAGCGCGGAGCTGGCCCGGGTCATCCGGGCCGAACGCGCGGCCTCGCCGTGGCCGGGCCACGAGCCGTGGCCGTCCGCCGATCAGCCGCCCAGCGCCGCGAACGACTCATCACACGCCAGCCATTCGCGCACGGCCTGAAGTCGAATGGTGGCGAACGCCGACATCCGGGTCTTGTCACCGAGCCGCCCGGCCAGCAGCTCACCGGTCTCCAGAGTCGCGATCGCGGTGCGCAATCGGCCGCGCTCGATATCCACGATGCCCTGGTAGTACCGCACCCCCAGCAGCAGCGCCTCGTCCCCGGCGCCGCGGGCCAGCTCGGCCGCCTCGCCCAGCAGATCGGCCGCCGCGTCGAGCCCGCCGGTCATCAACACGTGAAAGGCGTGGCGGCTCAGCGCGTTCGCGCGTTCGGCCGGGGTCGCGCCCGGCGCGTCGATCAGCGCCCGGAAGTGTCGCCGGACCTCCTGATACCACGAGCGGACCAGCCACGGTTCGTGCAACGTCGTCGCCAGCCGCGGCCCGGTGTGCGCACAGGGCGTGCCCGCGGAATTCTCCAGGGCCGCCGACAGATTCGGCCATTCCGAGCGGCCGGGCGCGGCACGCAGCGACGAATCATGCCGCAGGATGCGCAGTTCCAGCTCCGCGGTCTCCGGGGCCGGATCCACGCCCAGCTCCTCCGACAGCGTCCGGCGCAGCCGCTGCAGCCGTTCCAGCGCATCGGCCTGACTTCCGGTGCGGTACACCGCGATCGCGTGCAGGCGCGCGAGCGGCTCATGCAACGGATGCTCGGCGACCAGGGTGGCCAGCTGGGCGATCACCTCGGCGTCGGCGCCCAGTCGCACCGCCGCGTCGAGTCCGGTCACGGTCAGGCCGAGCCGCCACTCCTCCAGGCGCGCCGCCTCGGCCCGCGCGAACGGCACCGCGATCAGATCCGCCAGCGCCGGTCCGCGCCACTGCGCCAGCGCCTCGCGCGCGGCGGCGCGCACCTCCTCGTGGCGACCGGCCCGCCGCGCGGCGTGCATGCGATCGGCCGCGGCCTCGGCGGCGGCCAGATCGGCGACGACGATGTTCACGCGATACCCCGCGGGCGAGCGCAACACCGCGTTCGCATGATCGCCCAGCGCCGCGCGCAATCGCGAAATGAGTACGCGCAGACGGGGAATCGGCCGATTCACATCGCCGTCGCCCCACAGATCGACGGCCATCCGCCCGTCCGCGACCGGCGTCCCGCGCGCCAATCCCAACCGCACCAGCACCGCCCGCTCCAACGGACGGTCGACGGCGATCTGCCGCCCGTCGGCCCGGACCAGCACCGGACCCAGTACGTGCACCTCGACGGGCGGCTCTGCCAGCCCGCCCCCGCGCCGCCGAATCGCTTCGCTCGTCGCCCCTCGCGATCATTCTGTCGACCCACCGGACGCACGGATATCGCCCCGAAGAGCGCCTGCCGCATCCGTCGGCCGTGCGGTTCGAATCCTATGAAATGAAAGCCCCCGAGCCGGCCCGCGACCAAGAGCATGGCCGAGCGACCGTGTCGAGCGGAAGTAATCGGTCCGTTCAACGGACCGCCTCTGCTACGCTGCCCCCAACGGATACACCAATGTATCGAAACACTCCGAACGGAGGACGGATGGCACCGTCGCAGCAGCCGGATGTGATCGTCGTCGGAGCCGGGCTGGCCGGGCTCGTGGCAACCTACGAGTTGACCAAGGCCGGTCGCCGAGTGCTCGTACTCGATCAGGAGAATCGCAACAACCTTGGCGGACAGGCGTTCTGGTCACTGGGTGGGCTGTTCCTCGTCGACAGTCCCGAACAGCGCCGACTGGGTATCAAGGATTCGATCGACCTGGCCTGGCAGGACTGGCAGGGTTCGGCCGGATTCGATCGCGAGGACGAAGACCTCTGGGCCCGGCAATGGGCCCGCGCCTACGTCGAATTCGCCGCCGCCGAGAAGCGGCAGTACCTGCACGATCTCGGCCTGCGGGTCACCCCGGTCGTGGGCTGGGCCGAGCGCGGCGGATCGCACGCCGACGGCCACGGCAATTCGGTGCCGCGCTTCCATCTGACCTGGGGCACCGGGCCGGAGGTGCTGCGGGTATTCCTGGAACCCGTCCTGGCGGCCGAACGGCGCGGCCTGGTCGAATTCGCGTTCCGGCACCGGGTGGACGAGCTGATCGTGGCGAACGACGCGGTCGTCGGCGTGCGCGGCAGCGTGCTCGAACCCACCGATCTGGACCGGGGTAAGGCCTCCTCGCGAGAGGTGGTGGGCGAGTTCGAACTTCGCGCCCCGGCGGTGCTGGTGTCCTCCGGCGGGATCGGGCACAACCACGAGCTGATCCGCCAGAACTGGCCCACCGAACGCCTGGGCCCGTGCCCGCGGACCATGATCTCCGGCGTGCCCGCCCATGTCGACGGCCGGATGCTGGGCATCACCGAGGCCGCGGGCGGTCGCATCGTGAATCGCGATCGCATGTGGCACTACACCGAGGGCATCCACAACTGGGATCCGATCTGGCCCGATCACGCCATCCGCATCATCCCCGGCCCGTCCTCGCTGTGGTTCGACGCCAACGGAGTGCGCATGGACGCACCGTGTTTCCCGGGTTTCGACACCAACGCGACCATGAAGGCGATCCTGTCCACCGGCTACGACTACTCCTGGTTCGTGCTCTCGACGTCGATCATCGAGAAGGAGTTCATGCTCTCGGGCTCCGAACAGAATCCCGATATCACCGGTAAGGATCTCAAGGTCGCGCTGCGCAGCCGCCTCGCCAAGGGTGCGCCCGGCCCGGTGCAGGCGTTCGTCGATCACGGCGTCGACTTCGTGGTGGCGCATTCCGTGGCGGAGTTGGTCGCGGGCATGAACAAGATCGCGCGCGGCCCGCAGCTCGACGCCGCGGATCTGGAACGCCAGATCGTCGCGCGAGATCGGGAGGTGGCCAACAAGTTCGGTAAGGACGCGCAGCTGATGGCGGTGGCCAACGCCCGCCGCGCGCTCGGCGACAAGATCGCCCGCGTGGCCGCCCCGCATCGCATCCTGGATCCGGACCACGGCCCGCTGATCGCCGTGCGGCTCAACGTCCTCACCCGAAAGACGCTGGGCGGTCTGCAGACCAACCTCGACTCGCAGGTGATCCGCGCCGACGGCAGCCCGTTCCCCGGCCTGTACGCCGCGGGCGAGGTGGCCGGATTCGGCGGCGGCGGGGTGCACGGCTACAACGCCCTCGAGGGCACCTTCCTCGGCGGCTGCATCTTCTCCGGTCGCGCGGCGGGCCGGGCCATGACCCGCGCCCTGTGATCGATCGACCCGGTGCCCTGCTGTTCGATGTGCAGGGCACCGCAACGGATTTCCACACGACCGTGACGCGCGAATCCCGCCGGATCCTCGGTCCGCGGTATCCGGATCTGGACTGGTCGCGGTTCGTGAACGACTGGCGCACAGCGTATTTCGAGAGCACCAGGGCGGTCGGCGGCGCAGGCGAATGGGTCAGCGTCGCCGCCCTCTACCGCACCGCCCTCGACGAGCTGCTCACCCGGCGCGGCCTCGAGCTCGACGAGGCCGGGCGCCGGGACCTGACCGATGCGTGGAAACGCCTGGACCCCTGGCCCGATGCGCGCGCGGGCCTGATTCGGCTGCGCACCGCCTACACCCTGGCCACGCTGTCCAACGCCGATGTGAACGCCGTGGTCGCGATCTCCCGGCACTGCGACTTCCCCTGGCACGCCGTCTTCGCCGCCGAGATGGCGCGCGCCTTCAAACCCGATCCCCGCACCTATGCGCTGGCCGCGCGCTACCTCGATCTGCCGCCCGGGGCCATCATGATGGTCGCCAGCCACAAGTACGATCTGCGCGCGGCTCAGGCCGAGGGCATGCGCACCGCCTTCATCGCCCGGCCCGCCGAATACGGTGATCCCGCCCTCGCCGATATCCGATTCGAGGCCGAATTCGATATCAACGCCACCGATTTCGAGGATCTGGCGACGCGGCTGGGCTGCTGAGCTCAGTCGATCGGGGGCAGATTCACCACCTGGCCCGCATAGGCCAGACCGGCGCCGAAGCCGAGCAGCAGGGCCGTATCGCCCGGCTTCGCCCCGCCGGAACGCAGCAGCTGTTCCATGGCCATCGGAATCGAGGCGGCGCTGGTGTTTCCGGTCTCGACGATATCGCGGGCGACCGCGACCGATTCCGGGATGGCGAGCGCCTTGATCAGCGCGTCGATGATGCGCATATTGGCCTGATGCGGCACGAAGGCGTCCAGCTGGTCGGCCGTGATCCCGGCGACGTCGAAGGCCTCGCGGCACGCCTTCTCCAAAAACGTGACCGCCCAACGGAATACGGCCTGCCCGTTCATCCGGATATACGGCCGCACGGTGCTGCCGCCGCTGGCCTCCGCGGCCGCGACCTCGGCGAAGTACTGCTGGAAGTCCTTGTCCTGCTTGATCGCCGCGGTCTGGGCGCCGTCCGATCCCCATGCCACCGGGCCGATCCCCTCGGTCTCCGCGGGACCCACCACGACCGCGCCCGCGCCGTCGGCGAAGATGAACGCGCATGTGCGATCGGCCGGGTCCAGCAGATCCGACAGCCGCTCCACTCCGATCACCAGCACGTACCGGGCCTGTCCGGAGCGGACGAGATTGGCGGCGTTGGCAAGTGCGTAGCAGAATCCGGCGCATCCGGCCGAGACGTCGAAGGCCGCGGTGTCGTGCATGCCGAGTTCGGTCGCCACCACCGCGCCCGCGGACGGTCCCAGCACCATCTGCGAGGAGGTGGCCAGCACGACCGTATCGATCTGCTCGGCCGCGATGCCGGCGGCGGTCAGCGCCCGTCGCGCGGCCTCGGTGCTCATGGAGACGATCGTCTCGTCCGGTTCGGCCCAGCGGCGCGCGGCGATGCCCGACCGGGTCTTGATCCACTCGTCGGAGGAGGCGATCCGATCGACGATCTCGGCATTCGGAACGACCCGCCGGGGACGGTACGCCCCGAGGCCGAGCAGACCGGCATGGGCGACAGGGGTGGCGGTGGCAATCTGGGCGGACACGGCTTCCTCTCCACATGAACCGATCGGTTCACCTGCGTACGATCTAACATGAACCGATCGGTTCACACAAGCTTTGGAAGGGACGCTTAATGACAACAGCGGGTCCCCGCGCTCGGCTGCTGGCCAGCACCATCACCATCGTGCAGGAGCACGGTGTGCATGCCGCCGGGCTCAGTGAGCTGCTCAAACGCAGCAATGCCTCGCGCAACTCGCTGTATCAGCACTTCCCGTCGGGCAAGGGACAACTTGTGGAGACCGCCGCGCGGATCGTGTCGCGCCTGGTCTACGGGCATCTGAGCACGATGGCCGACACGCTGGCGAAGGCGCCCTCGGCGGAGGAGTGGCTCGACGATCTGTTCGCGTTCTGGCGCAGGCCGCTCGAATTCAGCGAATACCGCAAGGGGTCGTTCATGATGGCCGCCGCGCTCGACGAGCTGGATCCGGCGGTACAGTCCGCGGCCGGGCAGGCGTTCAGCGACTGGACCGCCCGGCTCGCCGACGGCATGACCGCCGCCGGGATCGATCGGGCGGCCGCCGGCTCGCTGGCGAGTCTGCTGCTGTCGGTGATCGAGGGCACGATCGTGCAGAGCCGCGCGGTCAAATCGGTCGAACCCTTCGCCGACGCCCGCGCTCAGCTCGCGATCCTGCTGGACCATCACCTGCCCGACCGCTGAGCGCTCAGAGCAGGCCGTGCGATACCACCGCGTCGAGCAATCCGGTCCGGCGCTCGAAGGTGGGTAGCGGCTCGACCAGCGCGAACTTACAGCCCACTTCCGTCGCGGCCCCGTCAGCGTGGGCGCTGTCGCCGACCATCAGGGCGTTGCGGGTCCCCACCCGCTCGAGCGCCCATTCGAAGATCCGCGGATCCGGCTTCATCGCACCGATCTCATAGGACAGCGCGAAGGCCGTGATGTAGGGCGCCCAGCCGCGGGCGACGAAGGCGGGCCGGAAGTCGAATGCGATATTGCTGACCACCGCGATCGGAATCCCCCGTGCCGCAAGGCCTTCCAGCACCTTCCCGGTATCGGGATAGGGCGTCCAGCCGTCCGGATTCACGCTGCGGGCGTAGAGCCGCTCGGCCTGCGCCTCAGGCACACCGGACTGCCGCAGCACCGCCGTATACGCCTCCCGGTGCAGCTCGGAGTCCAGATCCCGGTTGTCCCAGGCGTATTGGGTCCGTTCGTCGAACCGCACCGACTGACCGACCGGTGTCGTCATCCGGCGCAGGATCTCCGCCGATTCGTTCGCGTCCATCGGACGCCCATCCGCCGTGATGAGGTCCGCTGCCCAGCTCTCATCGTCCCCGAGCCTGAACAGGGTTCCGGAGAAATCGAATAACACCGCGTCGACTGTCACGCGGCCAGCGTACCGAGTCGTCCCATGATATGACTCACACATCAGCTTGTCTGAGGAGTTTGTTACCGTGATCGGCATGGCCGCCTCCCCCATTCTCCAGGTCGGTGCCGTCGACTTCGTGCGCAACCGCAACCGCATTCTCCAGGAGGTCTCGCTGTCGGTACGGCCCGGCGAACACTGGGCGCTGCTCGGGCCCAACGGCGCGGGCAAGACCACACTGCTGAAGCTGCTGGGCGCCGTCGAACATCCCACGCACGGCTGGGTCGAGGTCCTCGGCCACCGGCTGGGCCGGGTGGATATGCGCAAATTACGCACGGCCATCGGCCATGTCGACCCGCGCCACGCCCCGCCGTATCCGCTGACCGCGCACGAGGTGGTGCTGACCGGACGCACCAATACCGCCGACCTGTTGCCGCGCTGGAGTGCCACCGCGGCCGATATCGCCCAGGCCGACCGGCTGATCGAACTGCTCGGGCTCGCCCACCGCCGAGATGCCCGCTGGCCCACCCTGTCCCAGGGCGAGCGCGGCCGCGCACTGATCGCCCGCGCGCTACTGACCGAACCTCGCCTGCTGCTGCTCGACGAGCCGGCCACCGGACTCGACGTCGCCGGGCGCGAACAGCTCATCGATCGGCTCGATCGGCTGCGGGCCGCACATCCGGAACTGGCCTCGGTGCTGGTGACCCATCACCTCGAGGAACTGCCCCCGGGCATCACCCATGCGATGCTGCTGCGCGCGGGCCACAGCATCGCGCAGGGCCCGGTCGAACAGGTTCTCACCGACGCCAACGTCAGCGCCTGCTTCGACCACCCGATCCGGCTCGGCCGGATCGAGGGCCGCTGGCAGGTCCGCACCGCCCGCGACAACGTGCGGGCGTAGGGGTCATTCGCCGTCGATCGGAATGTTTGCCACCACGGGGAATTCGCCCGTGTAGCCCTCGCGTTGGCGGGCGATTGCCAGCACCCGCTTACGGGCGGCGAACCAGCCGATGACCAGTGCCGGGACGATGATGACCAGGCTGGCCACCGTCCAGGTGCCCACCGGATAGTCGAAGGCGGTCAACACCAGCACGGCGAACAGGAAGACCAGCGTCGCGAAGCTGGTGTAGGGCGTGCCGAACATCCGGAACGAGGGCCGCTCGGCCTCGCCGCGCTTCCACCAGCGCCACAGCTGCAGCTGGCACAGCACGATCGTGGCCCATGACGCGAGAATGCCCAGCGACGCCACATTCAGCACGATCTCGAAGGCCCGCGCCGGAACGAAGTAGTTCAACGCGATGCCGAACAGGGCGACCACGCTGGTCAGCAGGATGCCGCCGTAAGGCACACCGCGCTTGTTCATGCGGCTGGTGAACTTCGGCGCGCTGCCGTTCATCGACATCGATCGCAGAATTCGGCCCGTCGAATAGAGTCCGGCATTCAGACTCGAGAACGCCGCGGTCAACACCACGAAGTTCATGATCGATCCGGCATTGCCGATACCGAGCTTGGAGAAGAATGTGACGAACGGGCTCTCCCCCGACGAATACGCCGTATAGGGCAGCAGCAGCGCCAGCAGTATCAGCGAGCCGATGTAGAACACCGCGATGCGGAAGATCACCGAATTGATCGCTCGCGGCATGATCTTCTGCGGATTCTCCGTCTCGCCCGCCGCGGTGCCGACCATCTCCACGGCCGCATAGGCGAACACCACGCCGGAGGTGACGGTCACCAGCGGCAGAATGCCGGTCGGGAACCAGCCCCCGGTATGGGAGATCACGCCGAATCCGGTTGCGTGGCCCTGGATCTCGAACCGCCCGGCCAGGAAGATCGTGCCGATGATCAGGAACGACACCAGCGCGATCACCTTCACCAGCGCCGCCCAGAATTCCAGCTCACCGAACCATTTCACGGAGATCAGGTTGATGCTCAGCACCAGAACCAACGCGATCAGCGCCAGAATCCATTGTGCGATCGGCTGGAACGGCCCCCAGAAGTGCAGATAGGTCGCGATCGCGGTGGTGTCCACGATGCCGGTCATCGACCAGTTCAGGAAGTACATCCACCCCGCGACGAACGCCGCCTTCTCGCCGTAGAATTCGCGCGCATAGGACACGAATGATCCCGACGACGGCCGATGCAGCACCAGCTCGCCCAGCGCTCGCAGGATGAAGAATACGAAGATGCCGCACACGCCGTAGACCAGGAACAGTCCCGGCCCGGCGCTGTGGAGGCGGCCGCCGGCACCGAGGAATAGTCCGGTACCGATCGCGCCGCCGATGGCGATCATCTGCAGCTGACGTGGCTTGAGGCTCTTGTGATAGCCACTGTCTTCCGCGTCGAGGTGCGCGTTGCCTCGCACTTGGGTCATCTGTCGGTTGTTCCTTCGTCGACTCCGTGAGGCCCTGACGTTACCTGGTCAATAGCCGGACCTCGCACAGCGGCCTGGGTGGCGGCTTGCCAACACAATAGAGTCATTTCGGTCGAATCAGGTCCAGCCGGCTGGAAATAACTGCCGAAACGCTCTTGTCGAGCGGCCTTCTCGACGCCGCGAAATGCCCGCCCGCCCTCGGATCCGGACGATAAGGTCCGACCATGAGGCGCATGCGACACACCCTGTCCGGTGCGGCCGCCGCACTGCTACTCGCCACGGCGGTACTGACCGGCTGCTCATCGTCGAATCCCTCCTCGTCGGGCGCAACGTGCACCGACACCCCCAACGGAACACCGGTCGCACCGGCCTCGACCGGGACCGGCACCAACCTGTCCACCACTCCGGAGGCCGCCACCGGCTACCGCACCAACATGACCCCGGTACGCACCCGCAGCTTCGCCGTCTCGACCGCGAATCCGCTTGCGTCCCAAGCGGCTTGCCATGTGCTGGCCGACGGCGGCACCGCGGCCGACGCGCTGGTCGCGGCCCAGATGGTGCTGGGTCTGGCCGAACCACAGAGCTCCGGAATCGGCGGCGGCGGCTTCCTGATGTACTACGACGCGAACACCAAGACCGTCGACGCCTACGACGGCCGCGAGGTGGCGCCGGCCTCGGCGACGGAGAACTATCTGCGCTGGGTCAGCGACACCGATCGGACTGTGCCGCAACCGAATGCGCGCGCCAGCGGCCGATCCATCGGTGTGCCGGGCATCCTGCGACTACTCGAGATGGCACATAACGAACACGGTAAGCAGCCGTGGCGGGATCTGTTCACCCCGGCCATCTCCCTTGCCGACCAGGGCTTCTCGATCAGCCCGCGGCTGGCGAGCGAGATCGCCGACGCCGCACCGGATCTGGCCCGCGACGCCAATGCCAAGGCATACTTCCTGCAGCCGGACGGATCGGCGAAACCCACCGGCTACCACCTCACCAACCCGGCCTACGCGAAGACGTTGGGCGCCATCGCCTCCGACGGCCCGAACGCCTTCTACACCGGGGCCATCGCCCAGGACGTCGTGGACGCCACGGCAACCACCTCCGGCGGCCGCACACCCGGGCAGATCACCCTCGCGGATCTGAGCGGTTACCAGGCCAAGAAGCGGACCGCGATCTGCGCCGACTATCGCGGCCACGAGGTCTGCGGCATGCCCAACCCGTCCTCGGGCGGCATCACCGTCGCCGCGACGCTGGGCATCCTGGCCAACTTCGACCTGGCGGCGCTGCCGCCGGACAATCTCGATCGCAACGGCGGTAAACCCAAAGTGCAAGCGGTGCATCTGATCTCGGAGGCCGAACGGCTGGCCTACGCCGACCGCGACAAGTACGTCGCCGACTCCGACTTCATTCCGATGCCCGGGAACTCCCCCGACGCGCTGCTGAACAAGGACTACCTGAAACAGCGTGCGGGACTGATCGATCCGAATCACAGCATGGGCACGGCCCAGCCCGGCAACTTCGGACCGGTCCCGGTGGGCAACGGTCCGCAGCCCCCCGAACACGGCACCAGCCACATCTCGGTGGTCGACAAGTACGGCAACGCCGCATCGCTGACGACCACGGTCGAATCGGAGTTCGGCGCGTTCCACGTCGTCGACGGATTCGTGCTCAACAATCAGCTCACCGACTTCAACGCCGATCCGGCCGCGCCGGACGGCACCCCGGTGGCCAACCGGGTGCAGCCGGATAAGCGGCCGCGCAGTTCGATGAGCCCCACGCTGGTCTTCGATCGCGCCCCCGACGGCTCACGCGGGAATCTGAACTATGTCGTCGGCTCGCCCGGCGGCTCGGTGATCATCCAGTTCGTCGTGAAAACCCTTGTCGGACTGCTGGATTGGGGTCTGGATCCGCAGCAGGCGGTGGGCCAGGTGGCCTTCGGCGCTGCCAACGGCCCGGTGACCGGAGTCGGTGGCGAACATCCGGCGATCAACGCCACCGACCACGGCGATCACGATCCGCTCGTGCAGCGGCTGCGCGAACTCGGACATCAGGTCTCGGTGGATCCGCAATCCAGCGGCCTGAGCGCCCTGAAACGGGAGAGCGACGGCTGGATCGGTGGCGCGGATCCGCGCCGCGAGGGCGCGGTGATGGGCGATACGAAGTAGCGTCGGCCACGATCGGCGGGCTGGCCGCGGGCCAGCCCGCTCACCGAATTCAGCTGCTGAGGCCGACCGAGTAGGAGTACTGGTCGCCCTTCACCGCGGACACGACGAACGTGACCGGCACGTTCTTACCGCCCGCCTCGGTGACCGTGCACTTGCGGGAGCTGTTGGGCTCCAACTTCTGCAGGCCCTTGCAGTCCACGCCCGTGACCTCACCGTCGGCGATCTGCCGGTACATCCGGGAAACCTTGTCCTTGGCGTCGTCGGCGGCGACCATCGGATCGTCGAACGCGGCCTCGACATCGGCCTTGCCGCCGTCCACCTTGGCCACCTTGACCGTGACGGGCCAGGTCTTGCCGGCGCTGTCGTCGGCCTTGCACTTCACGGTCGCACCGGCCGTCGCATCGAGCGTGCCGTCGCACGACGATTTCGCGGGCGCCTCGGCCGCATTCTTCTGGAACAGATCGACGATCGCGGCCGTGGTGTCCTTCTCGTCGACAGCGGAGTGTCCGGAGCCGGACGAACAGCCGACGGCGATCAGGATCGGCAGCAGGAGCAACAAACGACGCATGTACGAATAACCCTTCGACTTCTTCGGTCGGGACCCCTCATCGGTCACCGAGCTAAGAAGTGCTATCACGCCTGGCGAACTTCGGCCACACGAACGCGAGCGGCACGAGATCAGCGAATTACCAGCATTCACAATCGAGCTCGGCCGCGGCGGCCGCGAACACGCTCAGTTCCCCTGCGCCCCAGTGTATTTCGCACCCAGCTCCCGAAACCGGTCCATCGCCCGGGCCGCATGCTCACCATCGTTGACCCGAATCGCGAGCATCGGCGCATACTCGTCGCCCGCCAGTTCCAGCCGGGCCCAGGACTTCTTGTCCGGAATCGACACGCCGCGGATATCGCTCCAGCGGAAATCGGTGTCGCCCAGGATGTTGCGGATCGACACCCCACCCGGGCCGACCCGGACCCGCGGCCGGGTGAGCAGCAGGGTCGCCCCGGCCAGCAGCAGGCCGAAGCAGACGATCGCGACCTGATCGGCCACGCGCAGATTCACGCCGGTCGAGGTGTGCGGGGTCGCGATTCCGGCGACGGTGAAGGCGATCGCGATGACCGCCGCCACGATGCGCGCGGTGCGTGCCGAGCGACGCGGGCGAACCTCGAGATCCCATTCCGGCGCCGGAGTCGCCAGCTGGGGTTCGCGCTTCCAGATTCGGACGACCGGCACGCGATCACGCGTCCTGTCGCAGCGCCCGCAGGGTCAGGGCCGCGTCCAGCGCGGCCGCCGCGGCCTGTTCGCCCTTGTCCTCGGCCGAATCCGGCAGTCCGGCGCGATCGAGGGCCTGATGTTCGGTGTTGACCGTGAGCACGCCGTTGGTGACCGGAACGCCCTCGTCCAGCGACACCCGCGTCAGCCCGGCCGTGACGGCATCGCAGACGTACTCGAAATGCGGTGTCTCACCGCGGATCACGACGCCCAGCGCGACCACCGCATCGTGCCCGCGGGCCAGCGCCTGCGCCACCACCGGCAGCTCCATCGCGCCCGCACACCGCACCACCGTGATCTCCTCGACCCCGGCCTGCCGAGCCACTCGCTCGGCATTGGCCACGAGCGTGTCGCAGATCTTGCTGTGCCAGCGCGAGGCGACGATGCCGAGCCTGAGCTGCTTGGCATCCTCGAGCGCGAAATCCGGTACGCCGGTACCGCTCATGGTGACAGATCCACCTTCCGTGGTTTTGTTTACTGGGCGGTTTCGCCGAGGTCCAGGTCGTCCAGGCCGACCAGATCGTGGCCCATGCGGTCGCGCTTGGTGCGAAGGTAATGCAGGTTCTCCGCGGTGGGGCGGACCGGCATCGGGACACGCTCGGTGATGCTCAGGCCGTAGCCGTCCAGGCCCACGCGCTTGGCGGGGTTGTTGGTCAGCAGGCGCATCGAGGTGATGCCGAGGTCGACCAGGATCTGCGCGCCCGTGCCGTAGTCGCGCGCGTCGGCGGGCAGACCCAGTTCGATATTGGCGTCGACGGTGTCGTGGCCGCTGTCCTGTAGCTGATAGGCCTGCAGCTTATGCATCAGCCCGATGCCGCGGCCCTCGTGCCCGCGCATGTACAGCACCACGCCGCGACCCTCGCCGGCCACCATCTCCATGGCCGCGTCCAGCTGCGGGCCGCAGTCGCAGCGCAGCGAGCCGAACACATCACCGGTCAGACATTCCGAATGCACCCGCACGAGCACATCCTCGCCGCCGCCGACGCCGATATCGCCGAGCACGAGCGCGACATGTTCGACCTCGTCGTAGATGCTCTTGTAGCCGACCGCGCGAAAGACGCCGTGCCGGGTCGGAATCCGGGCATCGGCGACGCGCTCGACCTGCTTCTCATGCTTGCGGCGCCAGGAGATCATGTCGGCGATGGAGATCAACGCGAGGTCGTGCTCGTCGGCGAAGACGCGCAACTCCTCGGTGCGCGCCATATCGCCCTCGTTCTTCTGGCTGACGATCTCGCAGATGACACCCGCGGGCTCGAGCCCGGCCATGCGCGACAGATCCACGGCGGCCTCGGTATGGCCGGGACGGCGCAGCACGCCACCGTCCTTGGCGCGCAACGGAACCACATGTCCGGGGCGGGTGAAGTCGGTGGCCTTGGCCAGCGGATCGGACAGCAGGCGCATGGTGGTGGCGCGATCGGCGCCGGAGATGCCGGTGCTCACGCCCTCGCGCGCGTCGACCGAGACGGTGTAGGCCGTGCCGTGCTTGTCCTGATTGACCGCGTACATCGGCGGCAGTCCCAGCCGATCGCAGTCGGCGCCGGTCAGCGGCACACAGATGTAGCCGGAGGTGTAGCGGATCATGAAGGCCACCAGCTCGGGGGTGGCCTTCTCCGCGGCGAAGATGAGATCGCCCTCGTTCTCCCGGCCCTCGTCGTCGACGACGACGACCGCCTTACCCGCGGCGATATCGGCGACGGCGCGCTCGATGGTGTCGAACCTGGTCACGTCTGTTGTGCTCCATCTCGAATTCGGTGCCCTTACAACACTACGGTGTTCGATTGCCGCTCCTTCGTCGCGGCGGTTCGCGGCCCCCTGGGGCTCGTTTCTTCCCTCCTCCGCTCCTCCGCTTCGCTCCCCCGCTCCGTCAGTCCAGAAACGAGCCGGGGCCGCGAACTCGGCGGTGAGGCCTATCTGCGCTGCTGCAGCCGTTCGACGTACTTGGCGATGATGTCGACCTCGAGGTTGACCGTGGCGCCGACCTGGGCGGCGCCGAGGGTGGTGAGCTCACGGGTGGTGGGGATGAGCGAGACCTCGAACCAGTCGCGGTGGCCGGGCTCGCGGGCCTCGTCGACGCCGAGGCCGGAGACGGTCAGCGAGATGCCGTCGACGGTGATCGAGCCCTTCTCGACCACGTAGCGGGCGAGGCTGTCGGGCAACGAGATTCGCACCACCTCCCAGTTCTCCGAGGGGGTGCGCGCGAGGATGCCGCCGGTGCCGTCGACGTGGCCCTGCATGATATGCCCGCCCAGGCGGCTGTTCACCGCCGCGGCGCGCTCGAGGTTCACCCTCGAGCCGACGTCGAGCTTGCCGATGCCGGAGCGATTGAGCGTCTCGCCCATCACGTCGGTGGTGAAACTGTCGCCGTCGACGATGTCGACGACGGTCAGGCATACACCGTTCACGGCGATCGAGTCGCCGTGTTTGGCATCGGAGGTCACCTGCCTGCCGCGGATGGTCAGCCGGGCCGAGTCGGCCGACGGCTCGCGCGCGACGATCTCACCGAGTTCCTCGACGATGCCTGTGAACATGCCCTCTATCTCCCGTCACCGATGCCCGCCGCGCGGGCCTCCCGCTAGCGCCAACAGCCCGGCCGACGCGACTGTTCCCCGCCGCCGGACCGGTACGTCATCAGCGTAACGACGCCGGGTGGTACGCAACACCCGGCCGTCGGTTCGAGACTACGGTTCGGAGAAACGCCGCTGAAGCAGACAGCAGGACCTGATATCTGCAATAACGAATGAATAGACCCCCGAATTTCACGGGCTTGCCAAACCAAAAGACCTTCGATATGGAAATAATCCAACCGGTCTGTAAATTGATTCGACGTTTTCCCGCACGGTGCATCAAACGCGCAGGCCACAGGCCGAAGAAGAATGTTTACCCATTCGACGACGCGCTTACACGCGAAGCTTGCGTCTGGATAGAATCGGACGCAATATTGTTATGCAGTTGAATCCAAACGTTCAACTTCTGCAACCAATAGATGGGGGTAGGCGTGACCACGCTTCTCGATTCGACACTCGAGGTTCGCTGCGTTCAGTACCGTCGCGAATTCCATCTGCCGGCCTCGATCGATCCGGCCTCACGCCACATCCTGCTGGAGATCGGCACCCGATACTGCGCCATCACCATGCCGGCCGAACTGGGCGAGCGCGTCCAGCAGCGGTTGGCGCAGGCCGATCTGGCAGGTCCCGTCGTCCATCATCCACGCGCCCGGCGCTGGACCTTCATCACCGGGGCTCCCCGCCCGGACACGCTCACGACCTCGGTCTCCGCGGAACTGTTCCGGCTCTACGCCACCGTCGCCTGCGCCGGCAGCCAGGTGGTGCTGCCCTCGGCCGACGACGAGCGCACCGGCTACCGCACCTGGGTGCAGGCCCCCGAGACCGCCGACGCCGTGCCGCCGATGGAGGCGGTCATCGACGCGACCCGCGCCGCGGGCGGCCGAAAATCGCAGGCGCGCTGACTAGTTCGCGGCCTCGACCCCGATGACCCGGTCGCGCAGCTTCGCCACCGTCGCGGCCGGATCGTCGGTGCCGTAGACCGCGGAACCGGCGACGAAGCAGTCCACACCCGCCTCGGCGGCCTGTTCGATGGTGTCCATATTGATGCCGCCATCGATCTCGACGACCAGGCGCAGCTCGCCGGAATCCACCAGATTCCGCACGGTCCGCGCCTTGTCGAGCACCTGCGCGATGAACGACTGCCCACCGAAACCGGGCTCGACGCTCATCACCAGCAGGGTGTCGAAGTTGCGCAAGATCTCGAGGTAGGGCTCGATAGGGGTGTTCGGCTTGACCGACAGTCCGGCCTTGGCCCCGGCCGCGCGGATATCACGCGCCACCGCGACCGGATCGTCGGTGGCCTCGGCGTGGAAGGTCACGTTGTAGGCGCCGGCCTCGGCATACGGCGGTGCCCAGCGGTCCGGATTCTCGATCATCAGGTGGCAGTCGAGCGGAATGTCGGTGGCCTTCAACAGGCTTTGCACCACCGGCAGGCCGAGGGTCAGATTCGGCACGAAGTGGTTGTCCATCACATCCACGTGCAGCCAATCCGCACCCGCGACCGCGTCGATCTGCTCGGCCAGATGCGCGAAGTCCGCGGACAGGATGGACGGGGCGATCATCGGCGATGGGCGATGGAACGACGCGTTCGAGGAGGTGGACACAGGCGCAGAGTGTAGCGACGCCCGGTCACGGCCCGGCCACTGCGGGGATACCCCCGATTACCTGGGGTGGATTTGGGTAACCTTCTGAGGGTGATCAACATTTCGGCGGAACAGGGACTGCGCAGTACCCCGGTGGAGATCGGCGTCGCCGCCACCGTGTCACAGTTGCCGATCGTGCGCGGACTCGCCGAAACCCTCGTCCTACTCAGCGATTTCACCCTCGACGAGGTAGCCGATATCCGACTCGCGGTCGACGAGGCCTGTTCGACGCTCATCGCGCTCGCCGCACCCGGTACGACGCTGCAATGCCGATTCACCGTCGGCGACAAGGATCTGCTGGTGCGCGTCAGTGGAATCGCCGCCCACGAAGGCCTGCCCGATGAGCACGCCTTCGGCTGGCATGTGCTGCGCACGCTCACCGACGAGATCGGCGCGACCCAGGAGGCCTTCGACGAGCAGGCCGCCGGCTATCCGACGATCGTGGAATTCCGGCGGGCCCGGGGGAAGGCGTAGTGGCTGACGAGGACACCGTGTTCGATTCCACCCCGGCTACCCCCGCCACCCCGCCCGAGCCCGCGGCGGCATCCGACGAAGCCGCCGAGACCGACGACGACCTCGACGAGAACGACACCGAGATCGACGACGAGGTGGACGAGGTCACCGAATCGGTCTCCGGATATGACGACGTCGCAGTGCTTTTCCAGCGGTTGGCCGCGACCGGCGCC
Source organism: Nocardia sp. NPDC051570 (assembly GCF_044454005.1). Taxonomy (NCBI): domain Bacteria; kingdom Bacillati; phylum Actinomycetota; class Actinomycetes; order Mycobacteriales; family Nocardiaceae; genus Nocardia; species Nocardia sp. NPDC051570. The sequence goes on from NZ_JBITDI010000001.1 coordinate 358,745, forward strand.
GACGAACCGCGCCACGCCGTGCTGCGCGCCCAGTTGATTCAGCGTTGCATCCCGCTGGCCGATCACATCGCCCGCAAGTTCAGCGGACGTGGTGAGCCGTTCGACGATCTGACCCAGGTCGCCCGGGTCGGCCTGGTGCATGCGGTGGACCGCTTCGACATCTCGCGCGGCTCGAACTTCCTGTCCTTCGCCGTGCCGACGATCATGGGCGAGGTCCGCCGATACTTCCGGGACAACACCTGGGCCATGCGGGTTCCCCGGCGGGTCAAGGAGACTCATCTGCGCATCGGTGCGGCCATCGATGCGCTGTCGCAGAGCCTGGGCCGCTCCCCCACCGCCAAGGAGATCGCCGCCGAACTCGGCATCTCCGCCGATGAGGTGACCCAGGCCGTCATCGCGGGCAACGCCTATCAGCCCTCCTCGATCGATGCGGTCTCGGTGGGCCGCGATTCGGAGGCCTCGTTGCTGGACACGCTCGGCGAGGAGGAATCGCAGTTCGATCGGGTAGAGGAGTACGTGGCGATCCGCCCGCTGCTCGCGGGCCTGCCCGAACGCGAGCGCCGCATCCTCACCATGCGCTTCTTCGAATCGATGACCCAGACCCAGATCGCCCAGCGCATGGGCATCTCCCAGATGCACGTCTCCCGCATCCTCGCCAAAACCCTTGCCCGCCTCCGCGACCAATCGGCCCGGGAGTGATCACGGGGTAGATTGCGTACCGACCATGATCACCTCGTCCCGAGGAGTAGGGGGTCGGTGTGCCGCAGGAACTGTCGTTCGACTCGCTGTATCGGCACGGATTCGCGCGGGTGGCGGTGGCGGTGCCCCCGGTGCGGGTGGCCGATCCGGACTTCAATGCCGCCCAGACGCTGCGATTGGCGCGCCGGGCCCACGATGACGGGGTCGTGCTGACGGTCTTTCCCGAACTCGGCCTGTCCAGCTACACCGCCGACGATCTGTTCCATCAGGACGCGCTGGATCAGGCCGTGGTCCGGGCGCTCGATCGGATCGTGACCGAGAGCGCGGGGCTGGCGCCCGTGCTCGTGGTCGGCGCGCCGGTGCGGACCCAGGGACGGCTGTTCAACTGCGGCATCGTGATCCATCGGGGTCGGGTACTCGGCGCGGTGCCCAAGAGCTATCTGCCCAACTATCGCGAGTTCTACGAGGAGCGGCAGTTCGCGGCCGCGCGGGAGGTGCTCGACGACCACATCACCCTCGCCGGTCAGCGGGCGCCCTTCGGTGCGGATCTGCTGTTCGTCGCGAACAATCTCGACGGCTTCGTCTTTCATCTGGAGATCTGCGAGGACGGCTGGGTTCCGTTGCCGCCCAGTGGTTTCGCCGCACTGGCCGGGGCGACCGTGCTGGTGAACCTGTCGGCGAGCAATATCGTCGTCGGCAAGGCCGACTATCGGCGGCAGCTGTGCGCATCGCATTCGGCCCGCTATCTCGCGGCGTATCTGTATTCCGCTGCGGGACACGGGGAATCGACCACCGATATGGCCTTCGACGGTCAGGCCCTGGTGTGCGAGAACGGTGAATTACTCGCCGAGGGTGAGCGTTTCGCCGATCATCCTCAGCTGGTGACCGCCGAGGTGGACCTGCACCGGCTGGCCGCCGATCGGCTGCGGATGACCAGCTTCGCCGATAACGTGCACGATCACCGCGACCGGCTGACCCGCCTGCGCCGGATCGAGGTCGAGCTCGACATCCCGGTCGGGGCGGCGCCACTGCGACGCGAGATCCCGCGCTTCCCATACGTTCCCGCCGATCCGGCGGTCCGCAACGAACGCTGCGCCGAGGTGCATCACATCCAGGTGGAGGGGCTGAGCACCCGTTTGGCCGCGACCGGTTCCGAGCGCGTGGTGATCGGGGTGTCGGGCGGTCTGGATTCGACGCTCGCCCTGATCGTCGCGGTCAAGACGATGGATCGGCTCGGCCTGCCGCGCGGGAATGTGCTGGCCTACACCATGCCCGGCTTCGCCACCGGCACGCGCACCCGAGGCGACGCGCATCGGCTCATGCGCGCCCTGGGTGTCTCGGCGCACGAGATCGATATCCGCCCGTCGGCGACGCAGATGCTGCGGGATCTGAATCATCCCGCCGCCGAAGGGGTTCCGCAGTACGACGTGACCTATGAGAACGTGCAGGCCGGGGACCGGACCTCACATCTGTTCCGGCTGGCCAATCAGAATCACGCGCTCGTGCTGGGCACCGGTGATCTCAGCGAGCTCGCGCTGGGCTGGTGCACCTTCGGCGTCGGCGACCAGATGGCGCACTACAGCGTCAACGCGTCGGTCCCGAAGACCTTGATCAAGTACCTCATCGCCTGGTCCGTCGACACCGGTGAGCTCGGCGCGGCCGCCGACGAGGTGCTGACCTCGATTCTCGCGACCGAGATCTCACCGGAACTCGTTCCCGCCGAGGCCGATTCGACCGGCGGCACGGCCCAGCCCGGCCAGAGCTCCGAGGCCACCGTCGGCCCGTACGAACTGCAGGACTTCCACCTGTACTACCTGCTGCGCTTCGGCTATCTGCCCAGCCGCATCGCCTACCTCGCCCGGCAGGCCTGGTCCGACCGCACCCGCGGGCGCTGGCCGGACCTCATCGACCCCGCGGACCGCCACGAATACGATCTGCCGACGATCAAGCATTGGCTCGCCGAATTCCTGCGGCGGTTCGTGCAGACCAGTCAGTTCAAACGCTCGACCCTGCCCAATGCCCCGAAGGTCGGGTCCGGCGGCTCGCTGTCGCCGCGCGGCGATTGGCGGGCGCCCAGCGATGCCGTCGCGACCGCCTGGCTCGACGAGCTCGAGCGCAACGTGCCCGACGCCTGAACTCAGACGACGGTGAAGTTGCCCTCGTGGCTCAGCGCCCGCTGAATCTCCTCGGCCTGCAGCTGATGGTCGGCCTCGACCATCACCTTCGAGACGCCCTTCATGTTCAGATCCACGGTCACCGAGTGGACGTCGGGGATGGCGTAGATGCTCTTCTCGACGGTGCCCACACAGCCCCAGCAGTGCAGTCCGTCGACCGAGAAGGTGGCCTTCGACATGTGGTTTTCTCCGATCTCGTGAGGTTCGAGCATGGAGTTCCGATCCGCACGGGAGTTTAACTCTCCCGATACCGAACTGCTATAGCCGATCAGCCTTCGGCGAGCCCCGGTTTGCGCAGGGCCGCGAGGAACATCGCGTCGGTGCCGTGCCGGTGCGGCCACAGCTGCGCGGCGGGGCCGTCGCCGGTCTCGGGCACATCGGGCAGCAGCGCCGCGGTGTCGAGCTGTTCGGCGTCGGTGCGGCGGACCAGATCGGCGACCACGGCGACGGTCTCGGGCAGATGCGGCGAGCACGTCGAGTACACCACCACGCCGCCCGGGCGCAGCAGATCCCATGCGGCGGTGAGCAATTCGCGCTGCAGCACGGTGAGATCGCGAACGTCACCGGGGGTGCGCCGCCAGCGGGCCTCCGGGCGGCGGCGCAGCGCGCCCAGGCCCGTACAGGGCGCGTCGACCAGGATGCGGTCGTAGCCCGGTTCGAGTCCGCTGGCCCGGCCGTCGGTCACATGCACGGTCACCGGCAGCGCGGCGGTGGCCTTGCGGACCAGTTCGGCGCGGTGTTCAGCCGGTTCGACGGCGTCCACCGCGAAGCCGTCGATATCGGCGAGCGCGCCCAGCAGTGCCGCCTTACCACCCGGTCCCGCGCACAGGTCCAGCCAGCGGCCGGTGTCGGGGCCGAGCAGCGGGGCGCGGGTCAGCGCCAGGGCCACCAGCTGGCTGCCCTCGTCCTGCACCGCGGCCAGGCCTTCGCGCACGGGTTCGAGCTTGCCCGGATCGCCGCCGTCCAGATACACCGCATACGGCGACCAGCGACCCTCCTCGCCGCCTGTCACCAGCGCCAGCTCCTCGGCGCTGATCTCGCCCGGACGGGCCACCAGATGGACGGCCGGGCGCTCGTCGTCGGCGGCGAGCAGATCCTTCAGCTCACCGGCCCGCGCCCCGAGCGCATCCGCGAAGGCCTGCGCGATCCACGTCGGATGGGCGTATTCGAAGGCCACGTGCCCCAGCGGATCCCGCGGAGCCAGCGCCTGGACCCACTCCTCGGGCGTGCGCTCGGCCACCCGGCGCAGTACCGCGTTGACGAATCCCGCCTTACCGGCCCCGGATTCGGCGCGCACGAGCTCCACGGACGTATCGACCGCGGCATGCGCCCCGACCCGGGTCCGCAGCATCTGATAGGCCCCGAGCCGCAGCACATCCAGCAGCGCGCCGTCGATCTCCTCGACCGCACGCCCCGCCCCGGCCGCGATCACCGCGTCGAGCAGTCCCAGCGATCGGCACGAGCCATACGCCAGTTCGGTCGCGAACGCCGCATCCCGCCCGGTGATCTTGCGCTCCCGAAGCAGCCCCGGCAGTACGAGATTCGCATAGGCGTCACGCTCCCGCACCGCCCGCAACACATCCCGAGCCACCAGCCGCGGGGCGTCGATCGGCGCGGCACCCCGCCCCGGCCGCTTCGCCGAATCGGCCCGGTCCGTACCCGGACCCCCCGCCCGCGAACGCCCCTTCGACTGCGAAACATCCTCACGCCCACTACGACCCGATGTTCCGCCGCCCGCGGGCCGCCCGCGACCTCGCGAATCCTGTTCATCTCGCGAGCCATTGCCGCGACCACGTCCCGAGGAACCACCGGTCACCGACCGCCCACGCGAATTCTCTTCGGCTCGTGCGCTGTTACCGGGGCCGCCGGTCGCTCGCCGGGTGGGCGTGTCGCCGCCCGCTCCCTGCGCGCGTGGCCGTCCATCTCGGGCCTTGTCGTCGCCTCGGCGCTGACGATCGCGCCCGGCGGCGGAACCGCTTGTATCGGCCGGCTTGTCGCCCTGTCTGCGATCCGGGCGGGTCATCCGATGACCGTGCCCGGCTGCAGGCGAGCGCCGCGTGCCCAGTCGAGGGCGGGCATCATGCGTTTGCCCTCGGGCTGGACCTGTGTGAGGCGGACGGCTGTGGTGGTGGTGCCGACGTAGACGCCGGATTTGCGGATCTCGATGGTTGCGTCGGGCAGGGACTCCTCGACCATTTCCACCGGGCCGAGCTTGAGGCGTTTGCCGTCCACCTCGGTCCACGCGCCGGGGGCGGGGGTCACCGAGCGGATTCGGCGGTTGATCGCCAATGCGGGCTGATGCCAACGGATATGGCCGGCGTCGACGTCGACCTTCGGCGCGTAGGACACGCCCTCGGTGGCCTGCGGGACGGCTTGCACGATGCCGTCCTCGATGCCGTCCAGGGTCGATTCCAACAGGTGCGCACCGGTTTCGGCGAGGCGATCGAGCAGAACTCCTGCCGTATCGGTGACCGCGATCTTCTCGGTGATCACCCCGAACACCGGACCGGTGTCGAGACCGGCCTCGATCCGGAAGGTCGACGCGCCGGTGAATTCATCGCCGGACAGCAGCGCCGCCTGGACGGGCGCCGCGCCGCGCCAGGCGGGCAGCAGCGAGAAATGCAGATTCACCCAGCCGTGCCGCGGAATGTCGAGCACCTGCTGGGGCAGCAGCGCGCCGTAGGCGACGACCGGACAGCAGTCCGGGGCCAATTCGGTCAGCGTTGCGACGAATTCGGGCTCCGACGGTTTACGCGGGGTGAATACCGGAATGCCGTGCTCGTCGGCCAGCCGCCCGATCGGCGAGCGGGTCACCTTGCGACCCCGGCCCGCCACGGCATCCGGCCGGGTCACCACCGCGATCACCTCGTGACGCGAGGACTCGATCAATCGCCGCAGCGAGGGCACCGCCGGTTCCGGCGTACCCGCGAAGATCAGGCGCATCAGCTACTCCGCTCCGCCGCCGCGGCGGCCTTGGTGGCGGCTACTTCAGCGGCCGACATCACTGTCTTGCCCGTGGTGAACCATTCCGATTCGCGCACCGCGCGCATCGCCTCCTTCCGTGTCGCCGGATTCAGACGGTCCAGATAGAGCACACCGTCGAGATGGTCCGTCTCGTGTTGTACACAGCGCGCCAGCAGGGCGCGGCCCTCGAATTCCACTGCGGTGCCGGTCATATCGACCCCATGTGCCCGCACCCGCAGGGCGCGCGTGACGTCGTGACGTAGCCCCGGAATCGACAGGCAGCCCTCGGGCCCGGTCTGCTCCTCCTCGCCGAGCACCTCATAACTCGGATTCACCACATGCCCCGCGGCATCACCGGTGTCGTAGACGAACACTCGCAGGCCGACCCCGATCTGCGGGCCTGCCATCCCGACACCACCGCTGGCGCGCATGGTATCGGTCAGATCGGTCACCAGCTGGCGCAGCTCCCGGTCGAAGGTGGTGACCTCGTCGGCGCGGGCGCGCAGGACGGGATCGCCGAACAGGCGAACGGGCTGGACGGTCACGAGCAAACTCCCCGGGCGAGCGAATACGGACATCTCAGTTTACGGATGTCCCACGATCAGGAGTGCGCCCCCAGCACGACCTCCGGAATTCCGGTGCCCAGCGGGACGAATCGACAGACCGGTTCGCGCGCGTGCGCCGGGTCGAGGGTGTTGAGCAGCAGCTGCTGCACATAGGGGTCGTAAACCATATGGAAATGCCCGGTCAGATCGATCGAGCACAGATCCTGCAGCACCAGATTCGTCGCGCCCGGACCCCGGAGAGCGATGTTGTCGAAGGGCTGGATCATCTCGTCGACCCGGCTACCGACCGTGGTGTAACGCACACCCGGCACGGTGTCGCCACCGGCATTGAGCTCGACCATGAACGGCGCGCCCTGCGCCTGCTGCACCGCGGCGGTGGAGGTGACCTTCTCGAACGCATTCCACAGCGGCGGCACCGCATTGGCCGCCGGCACCAGGCCGTACATGACTCCGCCGTAGGTCGGCGAGGCCAGGCCGACCCAGTTCCCCACCTTCGCCGCGCCGCCCGCCTTGTTGACGTAGTAGCGAGTCACGGTGGCACCCTGGGAGAATCCGACCAGATCGATCTGCCGCGCACCGGTCGCCGTCAGCACCCGATCGACGAATTCGCCCATCTGCCGCACCGATACGCGCAGATCCTCGGTGCCGTAACTGGTCGCGCCCGGCTTACCGCCGTAGTTCAGCGCGAAGACGCAGAATCCGGCGTCGTGAATCTGAGGGGCGATCGCCGAGTAGTCGGAGTAGGCCGAGGCATCGGTGCCATGCGCGAGCACGACCGGGCGCGGATGTTCGGCGGTCGGGCGGCAGCCGAAGTCGTTGGCCCCCAGCGGAGCCGCGTCGGGATGGTTCTTCATGTACCACGACGCGGTCAGATGTTCCGACTGCACCGGACCGTGCTGGGTGGGCACGGCCGCCGGCCGATACTGCGTCGCCTCGGCGATATCGCCCGCGACGGGATCTGCCAGGGCGGACGCGCCGGTGCCCAGCACCAGCGCGCACACCGCTCCACCCGTGATCACCGTTCGCCACCCTTGTGAGACACCCCGAGCCCACCAACTCCACCGCTGTACCATGTCACGATCATTCCGTATGGACCGGGGAATTACGCGCCTGGGCACAACGTTTCGGAGCCGCTACTTTTCCTGGGTGTCGTCGTCGGCCAGGATCCGATAGAGCGAACGCCGGGCCTCGGTGAGCACCTCGGCCGCCTTGGCCGCCTGTTCCGGCGTGCCGGCCCGGGCCACCTGGGCGACCGCGCCCATCAGCTGACCGACCAGTTCGCGGAGATCCAGCGCCTGATCGCCGATGCCGTCGCGCACCTCCTGCCAGGGATCGCCGAGTTCCTCGGCGTGCGCCCGGATGTACTCGACGCCCTCATCGGTGAGCTTGGCGGTCTTGCGACCCGAGACGCGCTCGATGATCACCAGACCCTCGTCCTCGAGCTGCGCCAGCGCGGGGTAGATGGATCCCGGGCTGGGCCGCCAGACATCCTCGCTGCGCTCGCGGATCTGCTGGATCAATTCGTAGCCGTGCATCGGACGCTCCTGCAGCAACAGCAGAATCGCCGCGCGCACATCGCCGCGCCGACCCCGGCCGCCGCGACCGCGACCCCGGCCGAAGTGTCCGCCCTGGCCGAAGTCCGGACCGAACGGTCCGAACTCGGGCCCGCCGCCGCGCCGGCCGCGCGGATGACGGTGGAACTGTTCCGGGCCGCCCTGTTCGCGACCCGGTCGGCGGCCGCGCCAACGGCCGCGCATCTCAATGTTCTCCATGTTTTCCATGGCTTGCCTCCTCAGGCTTGTCCTTACGTTGACGCTATTGACGATATATCGGCAATGCATCATCGACAAGTGTGAGGAGGGACACGAACCGACCGGACCGTACTAGGCGGACGGTATCCAGTTGCCATGGAATCCCGCCGGTACCCGGTGCGGCAGATGTACGCGGGCCACGTCCTCGAGCGTGCCCGCGTCGAGGATGGCCAGATCGCTGGTGTCGGAGGGGGCGTCGTAGACGAAGCCCATGAGTACGCCGTCGTCCTCGGCGGCGTCGGGGGCGGAGGGCTCGAAGACGAACTCGCCCAAGGACTTTCCGGGTCCGAAGGATCGTGCGGCGGTGGTCCCCGCGACGAAATCGTGCTTGAGCAATTGCGGACTGCCGCCCAGGTCGACGCCGACTGCGGGCGCGTATCCGTAGCGGTGCCTCCTACCGGTGCGCCGCCCGTCGACCCGCGAGAACTCCTGGGCGCGGTCGTCGACGCGGTTCTGCCGGACCTTGCTCCCGCTCAGATCGATCTCCCAGCGGTCCAGGGCGGGCGGGCCGTCGTTCGGGCCGTGGTAGTCGCCGGCGAACATCGTCGCGTAGCGCACCACGTCGAGCACGATGGTGTCGCCGTCCTCGTAGGCGTTCATGGGGTGGAAGACGTAGCAGGGTTCGATATCGAACCAGCGCACGTCCTGGTTGCCGCCCGCGCGCGGCATGACGCCCAGGCGCGCCGGATAGCGCGGATTCCAGCGGTAGGGCATCCGCCGGTCCCGGGAGGGGCGATTCTGCCGCGTCCCCGGGGGATTCGGGATCGGTACGCGACCGACCAAGGCGGACAACAACAGTCGCACCGGTAGGCGCAGTGCGCGGGGCACGGTCATCTCGACCGCCTGGCGCGCGTCGAAGGTGACCGGCAGATCGTAGAAGACGATGTAGTTCTCGGTCAGTGAGAAGTCGTGCATCATCGGCGCACCGCTCACCTCGATATCGACCGTGCGCCGGGCCCGGCCGTCGACGCCGATCACCGAATACTGGACCTTGTTGCCGCGCTGGAACGAATACGACACCGCGTGCAGCTCACCGGTTTCGGGATCGCGCTTGGGATGGGCCGTGTAGCCGCCGGTGAGGGTGCCGTCGAAATCGCAGACGCCGACGGTGTCGAGTTCCTCGGTGAGTTCGTAGTTGGGTACTCCCCCCTCGATCAGGGCCAGGGTGCGCCCGGCGTGACCGATGACGTTGGTATTGGCGCCGATGCCCGAGACGTCGTCCATCCTGCGCGGCAACCGCTCATCGAGCGCGCGGGCGGTGACCGGGCCGCGCACCCAGCGATTGCGGTACCACTCGGCACGGCCGTCGCGCAGGCGCACGCCGTGCACCATGCCGTCCCCGATGAACCAGTGATACAGCGCGGGATCCAGCTCGCCGACCGGATTGGGTCCGTTGCGCAGATAGCGGCCGTCGAGATGGTCCGGGATAGCGCCGGTGACCTTCAGGTCGGTCAGCGTGTACTCGTGTTCGATCGGGGCGAAGACGCCCTCGAGATAGCGATTACCCATGGCAGGCTCCCATTAAGGAATAACGTTGTTATGGGGTTAGGATAACGCTGTTATGGAGGTGTGGCAATGGTGAATTCCCGCTCCCGGCAGACGAATTCGGCCATGCGGGCGCAGCTGATCGAGGCCGGGATCGAGCTGCTGGAGACCGATGGCCCCGAATCGCTGCAGGCCCGCCGGGTCGCGGCCGCGGCCGGCGCGTCGACGATGGCGGTGTATACGCATTTCGGCGGGATGACCGAACTGCTCGGCGCGATCGTCGCTGAGGCGTTCGCCCGATTCGGCGCGGCGCTGAGCGCGGTGGCGCCGAGTGCGGATCCAGTCGCCGACTTCTTCGTCATGGGGTACGCCTACCGCCGGTACGCCCTGGACAATCCGCAGCGCTACCGCCTGATGTTCGGACTCGCCACCCCCTCCGAACCGCCCGCCACGACCCACGATTTCACCGCTGCCCCGGTGACCGACGCGATCGGCGCGGAGACCTTCGAACAGCTGGTCACCGTCGTCGACCGCATGATCGCCGCCGAACGCATCCGCGCCGACCCGATCCGCGACGTGGCCGCCCGCCTGTGGAGCCTCATCCACGGCATCGTCCTGCTAGACCTCTCGGGCAGCTTCGGCGCCGAGGACCGCGCGATCACCCAGATCCTGATCCCCGCGACGGTCGACATCCTCGTCGGCATGGGCGCCGACCGCACCCACATCGAGTCCTCGCTGACCCGAGCAGCCGAAACGATCTTCGGCCGGGCCGACTGAATCGCGTGGATGAGTTCGTAGGGCCGGGGGGGATCAGCCGATGTCGATCGGGTCGATCTGGACGCGGAGGGGGGCGTCGGAGCGGTGGGTGCTACGGACGGCCTGGGCGGCGGCGAGGGCTCGGGACAGGGCCATGCCGGCGGGGCGGGTGGCGCGCAGGATCATGCGTTCGACCTCGATGGGGGAATCGCCGGAGGAGAAGGGCTTTCGCGCGCCCGGGGGCAGGGCGACCGGACCCAGGATTTCGACCTCGGGGGGAAGCTTTGCCTCGCCGAGCAATTCGGCGATGGAGTCGGCGGTGCCGTCGATGGCGGCCAGGCGCACGGCCGGGGGGAAGCGGACCTCGGTGCGGGCGGCGAGTTCGAAATCCGCGTGGCCCACCGGATCCCAACGGACCAGGGCCTGCACCGTGGGGGCGGCGGGATCGGCCATGACGATCACTCGGCCGGTCGAGCGGACCAGCGTGGCCGCGGTCATCCAGCGGCGCAACGCATCCTCGGCCGCGCGCAGATCCGCCCGGCCCAGCAAGGCCCAGCCGTCCAGCAGCAGGGCTACTCCGTATCCGCCGGGCGCCACCGGCTCGGCCCCGATGGTCGCCACCACCACCTGCGGACCCTCGGGTATCGAATCCAGTACGGCCGTGCCGCCGGATCCGCGAATCGGCACGCCGGGAAATGCCCGGCCCAGTTCTTCCTGCGTGCGCGCGGCGCCGATCACCACGGCCCGCAGCGCCCGCGAACCGCAGGATCCGCAGCGGAACGCGGCCTCGGTCTTACCGCACCATCGGCAGCTGGGGCTGTGCGCGACCTCGCCGGATGTGCTGCGCGAGAACGCGACTCCCAGATCCCGGGCGGAGCCGGTGAGTAGTTGTGTGCGGTGCTGCTCGCCGCCGTCGGGTCCTGCGGCTCGCTCGGGTCGTACCCGGCCATCGGATCGACCCTCGACCTTGGCCCCGGCCCGATCGGACTGGGCTCCCGCACCTCTCGACCGGCTCGTCGGGGCATTGTCCGGCAATGCCAAGGGCCCGTTGCATTGCCGGCAGCGCGCGGGCGTCCGGCATTTCGCGCACGACAATGCCGGGACGTATCCCCGCCGGGGAACCTGCACGAGTACCGACTCCCCCGCCGCCAGCGCGTTGCGGGCGGCGGTGAAGGCGACGCCGGGGATGCGGACCGCCCGTGCGACCGGATCTCGTTCCAGCGCAACGTCGCTATCGCCCGGCGCGCTGATCCGCGGCATCTGCTCGCGCAGTACGGACCGATCGGCGAGCAGATCGTGCGCCCATCCCGATTCCACCACGGCCTGAATCTCCGCGGTCCGCGAGAATCCGCCCGCCAGAAACGCCGCCCCCGTCTCGTGCGCCCGCAACATCGCCACCTCGCGTGCGTGCGGATACGGCGATCGCGGCTCGGCATACGTGTCGTCGCCATCGTCCCAGATGACGATCAGCCCAAGCTCTTTCGCGGGCACGAAGACGGCGCTGCGCGTGCCCACCACCACCCGGGCACTCCCCCGCAACGACGCCAGCCACCGCCGGTACCGCGCCGCGGGCCCCAACCCCGCCGCCAGCCCCACCACCGCATCCCCCACCAATTCGGTGCAGGCCCCCAACACCCGATCCAGATCCCGCTGATCCGGCACCAACACCAGCACACTGCGCCCACCAGCGACGGTCACCGCCGCCAACTCCGCAATCCGCCGAGCCCACTCCTCCCCCGGCAAGGCCTGCCACGCCGCCCGCGGCCCCCGCCCCTGTCCCAGCGCCGTGAGAAACGACTCCCCATGCCGATACTTCCGCCAACCGGGGAATTGCGAAACATCCATGGCCACAGCCCCATCCCGGTGCTGCCCCTGCCCGGACTCCGTCCGGGCAGGGGACTCTGAGAGGGCAGCCGCCTCGTCAGGGGACTCCGAAGGGGTATCCGCCTCGCCAACGGACACCGAGCGGACATCCGCCCCGCCAACAAACTCCGAGCGGGCATCTGCCTCACCAACGGACACCGAGCGGACGTCAGCCTCACCAACAGACTCTGAGCGAGCATCCGCCCCGCCAACAGGCACCGAGCAAGCGTCCACCTCACCAACGGACACCGAACGGACGTCAGCCTCACCAACGGACACCGAGCGGGCATCCGCCTCACCAACGGACTCTGAGGGAGCGTCCGCCTCGGCAGGGGAAACGGAGAGGGCATTCGCCCCGGCGGGAGAACCAGCGAGGTTGTCCGCCTGAGTGGGCAAGTCGGAGAAAGGCTTTGCCCGGGTGGGGCGATGAGTGGGGCCGTCGGACTTGGTGGGGGGATCAGCGGGGTCGGCCGCCTGGACGGGAGCGTCCGAGTGGTCGTCGGGGTCGGTGAGGGGGCCAGAAGGGTTGTCCTGCTGGGTGAATGGATGAGAGACGTCGTTCGCCGGAGTAGCCGACTCCGAGGGGGCGGGGGTGTTCGGGTTGTCGTCCGACTCGGTGGAATCCGTCGGACCGGGCCCGGGCGGAACGTCCTGGGACGGTGTGGTTTTGAGCTTCGGGGTTTCCGATTCGGCCTTGGCGTGGCGGGGTGGGATAGCCAAGCGGAGGACGTCGGCTCGGGTGCCCGCGTAGCGGGAGGCGACGGCCTCGACCAGGCGGAGGATCTCGGGGGTGAGGACCCGTTCAGGGGAGACGACTCGCTCCAGGCGGACGAGTTTGCCGGTGTGGTCGGAGGTTTCGAGGCGGGCCAGGATGAAGCCGTCGATGAGGCGGCCCGAGAAACGCACGCGGACGCGCACGCCCGGTTGGGCGTGCGCGTCCAGGTCTGCGGGAACCAGGTAGTCGAAATCCCGGTCCAGATGGGCCGGTTCGAGCAGCGGCAGAACGCGCGCGATGGGACGCGCGACTGCCGCCGCTTCCGGCACCGGGGTGGCCAACTAGAGGCCGACGGCCGCGCGGAGCTTGTCCGCGCGCATCAGATGCGGCCTCCCACAGCAACCCATCCAGCCGCCTCCTTACAGGCCGACAGCCGCGCGGAGCTTGTCCGCACGGTCGGTGTGCTCCCACGGGAGGTCCACGTCGGTGCGGCCGAAGTGGCCGTAGGCCGCCGTGGGGGCGTAGATCGGGCGCAGCAGGTCCAGGTCGCGGATGATCGCGCCGGGACGCAGGTCGAAGACCTCGGCCAGGGCCGCGGAAATCTTTGCGGGATCGACCTTTTCGGTGCCGAAGGTCTCGACGAACAGACCGACCGGTGCGGCCTTGCCGATGGCGTAGGCGACCTGCACCTCGACCCGTTCGGCCAGATCTGCGGCGACCACGTTCTTGGCGACCCAGCGCATGGCGTAAGCGGCCGAACGGTCCACCTTCGACGGATCCTTGCCGGAGAACGCGCCACCACCGTGGCGAGCCATGCCGCCGTAGGTGTCGACGATGATCTTGCGGCCGGTCAGGCCCGCGTCACCCATCGGGCCACCGAGTACGAACTTGCCGGTCGGGTTCACCAGCAGCCGGATGTTCGAGATGTCCAGCGGCTCGGGCAGTTCCAGCTCGGCGAGCACCGAATCCACGACCTTCTCGCGGATATCGGGGGCGAGCAGGTTGTCCAGATCGATATCGGCGGCGTGCTGGGTGGAGATGACCACCGTGTCCAGTCGGACCGGGCGCGCACCGTCGTATTCGATGGTGACCTGGGTCTTACCGTCGGGACGCAGGTACGGCAGCACGCCGGACTTGCGAACCTCGGTCAGCCGCCGCGACAGGCGATGCGCCAGCGCGATCGGCAGCGGCATGAGCTCGGGGGTCTCCTTGGTGGCATAACCGAACATCAGGCCCTGGTCGCCCGCGCCCTGCCGCTCGATCTCGTCGTCGGAGCCGCCGACGCGCGCCTCGTGCGAATGATCAACGCCCTGGGCGATATCGGGCGACTGCGCGCCGATGGCGACGTTCACGCCGCAGGAGGCACCGTCGAAGCCCTTGGCCGAGGAGTCGTACCCGATCTCGAGCACCTTCTCGCGCACGATCGTCGGAATGTCCGCATAGGCCGATGTGGTGACCTCACCGGCCACGTGGACCTGGCCGGTTGTGACCAAGGTCTCCACCGCGACACGGCTGCGCGGATCTTGCGCGAGCAGCGCGTCGAGTACGGAATCGCTGATGGCATCACAGATCTTGTCGGGGTGACCCTCGGTCACGGACTCACTAGTGAATAGCCGGCTACCGGACGTGCGCACAGTTAATCCCTCTCCCTCAACGGGTTTCTGTCTCGGGACTGCGACGGTAACGGCATGACGTCATCGCACAGTCCTTTGACTCAGACTATTCCAAACCACCGACGGGGTGGGCGATGACGCCGCTGGCGCGACGCCCCCACCAGCGACAACACCTCCACAGGGCTCCGTTTCGGCGGCCGGTGCGCTGACACACACAATGCCATGACGCATTGCGTGCCATATTTCAGGATAAGCCGGAACCGGCGGCGCGTCAGCGCAGGAGGGGTCCCAGCGCGTCGAGCACCCGGCTGGCCAACAACGCCTTCGATCCGTGATCGAGGGCCTGTTCGGTGCCGTCGGCGCCGAGTAGCCAACCGTCGTTGTTGTCGACCTCGAAGGCCTTACCTTCGCCAACCGCGTTGACTACCAGCAGGTCACAGCCTTTTCGCTTCAGCTTCGCGCGGGCGTAGGTCAGCACATCGCCCTGCTCGTCACCGGTTTCGGCGGCGAATCCGACGATCGCCAGACCCGGCAGCCGGCCGTCGCGGCGCGCCTGCACCAGCCCGGCGAGAATGTCGCGATTCTTGGTGAGGCCGATCGAATCCGGTTCTCCGGCACCCTTTTTGATCTTCGCGGCGGCCACATGGTCGGGCCGGAAGTCGGCGACCGCGGCGGCCATGATGACCGCATCGGCGCCCGCGGCGTGTTTGTCCACCGCGATACCGAGCTGCTCGGCGGTGGTGACATGCACCACCTCGACGCCGGCGGGGGGTTCGAGTCCGATGGTATTGCCCGCGACCAAGATCACATGGGCGCCACGCTGGGCGGCCACCCGGGCCATGGCATAGCCCTGCTTACCCGAACTGCGATTGCCCAGGAACCGCACCGGATCCAGCGGTTCGCGCGTGCCGCCCGCAGACACCACGATGCGGCGGCCCTCCAGATCGCGCGGGATGGCATCGGTGCGCTCGAGCAGCAGCGAGGCCAGCGCGAAGATCTCCTCGGGCTCGGGCAGCCGGCCCGGACCGGTATCGGCGCCGGTGAGGCGGCCGGAGGCGGGTTCCATCACGATCGCGCCGTGCTCGCGCAGCGTCCGCACATTCGCCACCGTGGCCGGATGCTCCCACATCTCCGTATGCATGGCCGGGGCGAACAGCACGGGACATCGCGCGGTCAGCAGCGTCGCGGTGAGCAGATCGTCGGCACGGCCCATCGCGGCGCGTGCCATCAGATCGGCGGTCGCGGGCGCGATCACCACGAGGTCGGCCTCCTGGCCGATCCGCACATGCGGTACCTCGGGGACATCGGCGAAAACGCCTGTGTCGACCCGATTTCCGGACAGCGCCTCGAAGGTCGCCTTGCCGACGAACTGCAGCGCCGACTCGGTCGGGATCACTCGGACGTGATGCCCGGTCTCGGTGAACTTGCGAATGAGAGAGCAGGCCTTGTAGGCGGCGATCCCGCCGCCCACGCCGACAACGATCCGCATCTGACTACGCCTCTTCGGGGTCCGGGTGTGGTGGGCGGCTGTATACGACGGGGGCGTTCGCGGGGCCCTGCGTGGTTACGCAAGCTGCCGCCTCCGGGCCCTGACGCCAACGCCCCAAAGCCGTTACTCGCCTTCGGAGTGCTCGAGCAGATCGGAGTGGATCTCGCGCAGCGCCACCGACAGCGGCTTCTCCTGCAGGCCCGGCTCGACCAAGGGACCCACGTACTCGAGGATGCCGTCGCCGAGCTGGTTGTAGTAATCGTTGATCTGACGGGCCCGCTTGGCCGCATAGATGACCAGCGCGTACTTCGACGACGTGCGCTCGAGCAGCTCGTCGATCGGCGGGTTGGTCAGGCCGATGGGGGTGTCATAGGTGGGCACGGCCTTGGTATCGCTCACTAGGGAGGCTCCTGCGGGTCTCGGGTGGTGTGAATTCGGCCGGATCCGGCCGCACTCATTTCAGAATTGTGCTAACAAACAACGATACCAACTGCTCACAGGCGCTGGTCAGATCGTCGTTCACGATCACGGTGTCGAACTCGTCACAGGCGGCCAATTCCATCTTCGCCGTCTGCAGGCGACGCTCGATGACCTCGGGCGATTCGGTGCCGCGCCCGGTCAGTCGGGCGACGAGCTCCTCCCAGGTGGGCGGTGCCAGGAAGACCAGATGAGCCTCGGGCATCACCTTGCGGACCTGGCGCGCCCCCTCCAGATCCACCTCCACCAGAACGTTGCGCCCGGCGGCGAGTGCGTCGCGCACGGGTGCGGCCGGTGTTCCCGACCGCTGCAGGCCGCCGTGAATATCGGCCCATTCGAGCAGGTCCCCCTGTTCGATCATGACGTCGAACTCGGCCCTGGTCACGAAGCGATAATCGCGGCCGTCGACCTCCCCGGGCCGGGGGGCCCGAGTGGTGGCCGAGACACTGAAGACCAAGTCCGGCAGTCGTTCTCGGACGCACCGGACGATCGTCGACTTGCCGACGGCCGAGGGGCCGACCAGTACTACCAGTCGACCCTTCTGCGTGTGCTCGACCACCCTCGTGATCAGGCTTGGTCGAACTTCGCCAGCAGCGCCTTGCGCTGACGATCACCCAGGCCGCGCAGGCGACGGGTCGGGGCGATCTCGAGCTCGGTCATGATCTCGGCGGCCTTGACCTTGCCAACCTTGGGCAGGGCCTCGAGCAGCGCCGACACCTTCATCTTGCCCAGGACCTCATCGGTCTCGGCATCCTTCAGGACCGTCTTCAGGTCGGTGCCGCCACGCTTCAGGCGCTCCTTGAGCTCTGCCCGAGCGCGGCGAGCGGCAGCCGCCTTCTCCAAAGCAGCGGCGCGCTGCTCGTCAGTCAGCTGGGGAAGGGCCACGGTTCCTCCGTCTCATCGTTCATTGCATGATCTCCCGCCGGTAACCCGGCGGTCTGTGCGACCGTACCCACGCCGCCTGCCGATTGCGAACCCACCCCCCAGGTCAGCGCGGGATTCGGGCACGGTATCGCGCGTGCGGACGCCCCGTCGCGTCCCATCGGACCGATAGCGCAGATCCTACCGCCGATCTCGCGATTTACGTGATGACCTGCGATTTTCCGCCCTCTGACCGGCGTCGATGCCGGACAGCCGGGGTACCCGCAGCGGTTGTAATCCGGTCGTTATCCCCCGACCAGGAACTTTCTCGAGATTCTCGGCGTGTCGCAGTTTTCTGCCCCTGCGTGTCGCATGTCACGCACTCCCGCGCTCCGAGTCGCGCGACCGAATCGATGGCGACCGCGCGGGTCGGGGCCGAAACAACGCCTCAAACGCACGCTGACGCGGCAAAACACAGATCCGTAGCCCTCATCCGATCCGGGCCTTCGAAAACCGCAGCGGGGCACAGAAAGCGAACGGGCCGGTCTCATTCGAGACCGGCCCGTTCGGGGGTTGTCATGCGTCATGCCTGCAGGAAGGCGAACTCCTCGGCGAGCTGATGCACGCGAGTGCGCAGGGCCGCGACCGACGGCCCGGCCGCCAACACCTCGCGAGACACGTTGGGCAGCACCGCCGACAGGCTCTCCGGCGGCACCAGGGCACGGATCGACCCCGCTCCCCCGCCCTGAGCGCCGACGCCCGGCATGAGGATCGGGCCGTTGAGCTTGCTCAGATCCGGGGCCTCGGTGAGCGTCGCGCCGATCACCACACCGACCGAACCGAACGACGCGCCCGCATTGCAAGCGGCCGCGTCGTCGACCATCGTCTGGGCGACCGTGCGGCCGTCGGCGGTCACCGTGCGTTGCAGGGCGGCGGCCTCCGGATTGGAGGTGGCCGCGAGCACGATCACGCCGCGATCGTTGGTCATCGCCACTTCGATTGCGGGAGTGAGCGATCCGAAGCCCAGATAGGGCGAGACGGTGACGGCGTCGCTGCCTAGTGGACCGTCACCGAGCCAGGCCGCCGCATAGGCGGCCATCGTGGATCCGATATCACCGCGCTTGGCATCGGCCAGCACCAGCGTGCCGCCCGCCCGCAACGCGGCGATCGTGTCCTCGAGCACCATGAGCCCGCCCGAGCCGTACGCCTCGAAGAAGGCCACCTGCGGCTTGACCACCGCCACGCGGCCCTCGAACGCCTCGACACAGGTATCGGCGAAGCGTTTGAGCCCCTCGACGTCCTCGGTCAGGCCCCAGGCGCGCAGCAGCGGCGGATGCGGATCGATGCCCACACACAGCGCGCCGTGTCGCCCGGTGGACTCGCGCAACCGTTCACCGAACGACGTCACCGGCCCTCCGCGTCGGCGCCGGCGGTCGCCAGCTCCGGTTCGATCGGATCCTCGTCGATAACGAGTGCGTACCGGCCCATGGGCGGGGTGTCGCGGAATCCGACGGTCGAATACCCGCCGACCTTCCGCATGCCCCGGATATCCCCACCGCCCGGCAATGCCGCCTCACCGGTATCGAACGCCCGACGCCGACGGGGCTTGACCCGTCCTGCGCCGACGGGACGGGCACCTGCCCCAAACCCGATGGCTCCCACCGTAGTTGTCCTCTCCTGTTACCTGTCAGCCGCGCAGCACGGCATGCAGCTCTTGTAGTGAGCGCACCCCGATGCCGCCGTTGATCGTTGCCTCGATGCCCTGCACGGCCGCGGCCGCGCCCTGCACCGTGGTGATGCATGGAATGTCCGCACCCACCGCGGCGGTCCGGATCTCGTAGCCGTCGACCCGAGGCCCCGAATTGCCGTAAGGGGTGTTGAACACTATGTCGATCTCGCCATCTTTGATCTGATCGACGATCGTCGGTTTGTCGGTCGGCGACGGCTCCGAATGCTTGCGTACCCGCTCGCACGGAATTCCATTGCGCCGCAACATTTCTGCCGTTCCTTCGGTGGCCAGGATCCGGAAACCCAGATCGTGCAGCCGCTTCACCGGGAACACCATGGCTCGCTTGTCACGGTTGGCGATCGACACAAATACCGTACCCTCGGTCGGCAGCGAGCCATAGGCCGCGGTCTGACTCTTCGCGAATGCGGTACCGAAGTCGGCGTCGATGCCCATTACCTCGCCGGTCGACTTCATCTCCGGCGACAGCAGCGAGTCGATGCCCGAACCGTCCGGGCGGCGGAAGCGGTGGAACGGCAGCACGGCCTCCTTGACCGCGACGGGCGCGTCCATCGGCGCGTGCCCGCCGTCGCCCTCGGCGGGCAGCATGCCCTCCTTGCGCAGCTCGGCGATGGTGGCGCCCAACATGATTCGCGCCGCCGCCTTGGCCAGCGGCACCGCGGTGGCCTTGGACACGAACGGAACCGTCCGGCTGGCACGGGGATTGGCCTCGAGCACGTAGAGCACATCGTCCTTGAGCGCGTACTGCACATTGAGCAGGCCACGCACGCCGATGCCCTGGGCCAGCGCGGCGGTGCTGCGGCGCACGGCCTCGATATCGCTGCGGCCCAGTGTGATCGGCGGCAGCGCGCACGCGGAGTCGCCGGAGTGGATACCGGCCTCCTCGATATGCTCCATCACGCCGCCCAGGAAGACCTCCTCGCCGTCGCACAGCGCGTCGACGTCGATCTCGATGGCGTCCTCCAGGAACCGGTCCACCAGCACCGGATGCTCCGGCGAGAGCTCGGTGGCCCGGGAGATGTAGCCCTCCAGCGAGCCCTCGTCGTAGACGATCTCCATACCGCGCCCGCCGAGCACATAGGACGGCCGCACCAGCACCGGATAGCCGATGCTCGCGGCGATCTTCTTGGCCTGGTCGAAGGTGGTGGCGGTGCCGTACTTCGGCGCGGGCAGGCCGGCCTCGACCAGCACATGACCGAATTCGCCGCGATCCTCGGCCAGGTCGATGGCCGCGGCGGAGGTGCCGACCAGCGGGACACCGGCATCGGTCAGCCGCTGCGCCAGGCCCAGCGGGGTCTGCCCGCCCAGCTGCACGATCACGCCCGCGACCGTGCCCGATTCGCGCTCGGCGTGATACACCTCGAGCACATCCTCGAAGGTCAGCGGCTCGAAGTAGAGACGATCGGCGGTGTCGTAGTCGGTGGAGACGGTCTCCGGATTGCAGTTGACCATCACCGTCTCGTACCCGGCCGCCGACAGCGTCTGCGCGGCGTGCACGCAGGAGTAGTCGAATTCGATGCCCTGGCCGATGCGGTTGGGCCCCGAGCCCAGAATGATCACCTTGTCGCGCTCGAGCTGCGGGGCGACCTCGGATTCGGCGGCCGGATCCAGTTCGTAGCTCGAGTAGTGGTACGGCGTCTTGGCCTCGAATTCGGCAGCGCAGGTGTCCACGGTCTTGTACACCGGCCGGATGCCGAGGCGATGACGCAGCTCGCGCACGCCGTTCTCGCCCGCCAATTCCGGTCGCAGCGCGGCGATCTGGCGATCGGACAGGCCGTTGTGCTTGGCGCGGCGCAGCAGCGGCTCGTCCAGCACGGGCGCGGCGAGGATCTCGACACGCAGATCGACCAGACCGGCGACCTCGGCGACGAACCACGGGTCGATACCCGAGGCCGCCGCGACGTCCTCGATGCTCGCGCCCAGGCGCAGCGCGCGCTCCACCTGGTAGAGGCGGCCCTCGACCGGTACCCGCAGATCGTCGAGGATCGCCGCGACATCGGTCCAGCGCCCGTCGGGCTGGGTCCAGAAGCCCGCGGCCTTGGTCTCGAGCGAACGCAGCACCTTGCCCAGCGCCTCGGAGAAGTTGCGGCCCAACGACATCGCCTCGCCGACCGACTTCATGGTGGTGGTGAGGGTCGCATCGGCGCCGACGAACTTCTCGAACGCGAATCGCGGGGCCTTGACCACCACGTAGTCGAGCGTCGGCTCGAAACAGGCGGGCGTCTCCTTGGTGATGTCGTTGACGATCTCGTCGAGGGTGTAGCCGATGGCCAGCTTCGCGGCGATCTTCGCGATCGGGAAACCCGTTGCCTTGGAAGCCAATGCCGACGAGCGCGACACACGCGGATTCATCTCGATGACGATCAGGCGGCCGTCGCTGGGGTCGACGGCGAACTGGATATTGCAGCCGCCGGTGTCGACGCCGACCTCGCGCAGGATGGCGATGCCCAGATCGCGCATCTTCTGGTACTCGCGGTCGGTCAGCGTCATCGCGGGCGCGACGGTCACCGAATCACCGGTGTGCACGCCCATCGGGTCCACGTTCTCGATCGAGCAGACCACCACGACGTTGTCGCGGCTGTCGCGCATGAGCTCGAGCTCGAATTCCTTCCAGCCCAGGATGGACTCCTCGATGAGCACATTGGCCGTCGGCGAGGCGGACAGGCCGCCGCCGGCGATCCGGTCGAGGTCGGCATCGTTGTAGGCCATACCCGAACCGAGGCCGCCCATGGTGAACGACGGGCGCACGACCACCGGGAAACCCAGTTCCGCGACGGTGTCGTGGACCTCGTCCATGGTGTAGCAGACCCGGGAGCGGGCCGATTCGCCGCCGACCTTGGCGACGATGTCCTTGAACTTCTGCCGGTCCTCACCGCGCTGGATTGCCTCGAAGTCCGCGCCGATCAGCTCGACGTTGTACTTCTGCAGCACACCGCGCTCATGCAATGCGACCGCGGTATTGAGCGCGGTCTGGCCGCCCAGCGTCGCGAGAATGGCGTCGGGGCGCTCCTTTTCGATGACCTTCTCGACGAATTCGGCGGTGATGGGCTCGACGTAGGTCGCGTCGGCGTATTCCGGATCGGTCATGATCGTGGCCGGATTCGAGTTGACCAGCGATACCCGCAGGCCCTCGGATCGCAGCACCCGGCACGCCTGGGTGCCGGAGTAGTCGAATTCGCAGGCCTGGCCGATCACGATCGGGCCCGAGCCGATCACCAGGATGTGGTGCAGATCCTCGCGGCGTGGCATCAGACTCCCTCCATGAGACCGGCGAAGCGGTCGAAAAGATAGGCGGCGTCGTGCGGACCCGCGGCGGCCTCGGGGTGGTATTGCACGGAGAAGGCGCGACCGTCGATCAGTCGCACGCCCTCGACGGTGCCGTCGTTGGCGCAGGTGTGGCTGACCTCGGCGGCGCCGAACGGGGTGTCGAAGCGCTGCCCGGCCTCACCCTCGAGCGCGAAACCGTGGTTCTGCGCGGTGATCGAGATCTGCCCGGTGGTGTGGTCGATCACCGGCACGTTGATACCGCGGTGGCCGAACTTCATCTTGTAGGTCCGCAAACCCAGTGCGCGGCCCAGGATCTGGTTGCCGAAGCAGATACCGAACAGCGGAATGCCCTCGCCGAGAACGGCTTTGGTGAGCTCGACCGCGTTGTCCTGGGTGGCCGGGTCGCCCGGGCCGTTGGACAGGAACACCCCGTTGGGGTTGAGCTCCTTGATCTGGTCCAGGGTGACGCCCGAGGGCACCACGTGCACCCGCATACCGCGCTCGGCGAACATGCGCGGGGTGTTGGTCTTGATGCCCAGGTCGACCGCGACCACGGTGAAGCGATATTCGCCGATGGGCTCGATCGTGTAGACGTCGTCGGTGCTGACCTGTTCGGCCAGATCCGCGCCCAGCATCGAGGGCTGGCCGGTGACCCGGGCCAGCAGCTCCTCGGCCGAGGCGGCCGCGGCGGCGCCGGAGAAGATGCCCGCCTTCATCGAGCCGCGGCTGCGCAGATGCCGCACCAGCGCGCGGGTGTCGATCCCCGCGATGCCGACGACCTGCTGACGTTCCAGCTCGTCCTGCAGCGTGGTGGTGGCGCGCCAGTTGGAGGCGCGCTTGGCCGGGTCACGCACGACGTAGCCCGCGACCCAGATCTTCTTCGACTCGTCGTCCTCGTCGTTCCAGCCCGTATTGCCGATCTGCGGGGCCGTGGCCACCACGATCTGGCGGTGATAGCTGGGATCGGTCAGGGTCTCCTGATAGCCGGTCATCGCGGTGCAGAACACCGCCTCGCCCAACGTTTCTCCGGTGGCGCCGAAGGACGCGCCGCGGAATACGCGACCGTCCTCCAGCACCATCACAGCGTCGCTCATGCCTCTTCTCCCGTCATCGTGCTGATCGCGCTCGCCGTCCAGGCCGGATACACCGACTTGTCGTCCCCTCGGAATCCGGTGTCCACCTCGGTCCCGGTCGGCAGCTTCCAGCGAATTACCAGCACACCATCTTTTGTCATGACCTTGTTCGCGTGGCCCCGCTCGGTGCGTACCGCGGTGACCGATTCCTGGGGAATCCAGATCGGCATCGCGCCGTCGCGTTCGAGCAGGATGCCGCGCTCGAATCGGGTGAGCTCCGCCGTGGCCCGGAACCCCAGATCACCCACCGCGATGCGGTTCTGCCAGCTGGGCGCCAGCGTTGTTCCGGTGTAGAGGCCCGTGGTCGGCTCCAGCAGTTGCGCACCCAATTCCGCAGGCACCGGCGGCAATTCACCGACCGAGGCGGCCTGCGTCCGCGCCTTCTTCTGCCAGGCCCGATACATCAGCCACAGGAACAATAGGAACAGTGCCAGCAGCACGAGCACCCACAGCAGTCGCTCCATCAGCCTCTCACTCTCGCTTTACCGTCGCGGGCCGTGACCCGGCCGCGCAGGAACGTCGCCGTCACCCGCGCGGGCAGGGTCATCGCCTCGAAAGGCGTGTTGGTGGATATGCTCGCGAGCTCCGTTGCCCGCACGGTCCATTCCGTCTCCGGATCGACCAGCGTCAGATTGGCCGGTTCGCCGACCGCCAGCGGCCGGCCCTGATCGTCCAGACCCGCGATGCGCGAAGGGTTTTCGCTCATCACCCGCGCCACGCCACGCCAGTCGAGCAGTCCGGTACGCACCATCGTCTCGACGATGACCGACAGGGCGGTCTCCAGGCCCAGCATGCCGGGCCGGGCGGCGGCGAATTCGCAGCACTTGTCCTGTACGGCATGCGGGGCGTGGTCGGTGGCCACACAGTCGATGATGCCCTCGGCCAGGGCCCGGCGCAGGGCCTGGGCATCGGAGGCCTCGCGCAGCGGCGGATTCACCTTGTTGACCGGGTCGTAGGTCTCCAGCCGCGAATCGTCGAGCAGCAGATGATGCGGAGTGACCTCGGCGCTGATCGAAATGCCCTGACCCTTGGCCCATTTCAGCAGTTCGACGGTGCCCGCGGTGGAGGCGTGGCAGATATGCACGCGCGCACCGGCATCGCGGGCCAGCAGCGCGTCGCGGGCCACGATCGACTCCTCGGCCGCCCGCGGCCAGCCCTGCAGGCCCAGCCGCGCGGCGTTCGGACCCTCGTGCGCCACAGCGCCCTTCGTCAGCCGCAGCTCCTCCGCGTGCTGGGCGATGAGCACGCCGAGAGAGTTGGAGTACTCCAGGGCGCGGCGCATGATCAGCGGGTCGTAGACGCAGTGGCCGTCGTCGGAGAACATCCGTACCCCGGCCTCACCGGCGGCCATGGTGCCCATCTCCGCCAGCTGCTTACCCTCGAGCCCGACGGTCACCGCGCCGACCGGATACACATCGACCAGGCCGATCTCCTGTCCGCGCCGCCACACGTGATCGGTGACCACGACGCTGTCGGCGATCGGGCTGGTGTTGGCCATCGCGAACACCGCGGTGTAGCCGCCGAGAGCGGCCGCGGCCGAACCGGTTTCGATGGTTTCGGTGTCCTCACGGCCCGGTTCGCGCAGATGTGTGTGCAGATCCACGAAGCCCGGCAGCAGAATCTGCCCGGCGCCGTCGATGGTCTCGGCATCCATCGGGCCCAGATCCATTGCGATATCGCGGATCTCACCGTCGGCGAGCAGCACGTCGACCGGCTCGCCCTCGCCGTAGAGGCGCACATTCTTGATCACGATAGTGGTCATGCTCTGTCCTCCCTAGCATGAACGGAGCCCTTCATGGTTACGCTCCGCTGCCGCCTCCGGGCTTGACCGTTCATGCTCTGTCCTCCCTGGCATGAACGCAGCCCTCCATGGTTACGCTCCGCTGCCGCCTCCGGGCTTGACCGTTCATGCCACCGCCTCCCCGGTTCCGATCAGCAGGCGGAACAGCACCGCCATGCGCATATGCACGCCATTGGTAACCTGTTGCAGCACCGCCGCTTTCGGCGAATCGGCCACCGCCGACGCGATCTCCATGCCGCGCAGCATCGGGCCCGGGTGCAGCACCACCGCGTGCTCGTCGAGCAGCGCCATGCGCCGCTCGTTCAGTCCATAGTTGATCGAGTACTCGCGCGCCGACGGGAAGAACCCGCCGTTCATCCGCTCGGCCTGGACCCGCAGCATCATGACCGCGTCCGCACCGGGCAGTTCGGCGTCCAGCGAATGCGCGACCCGCACCGGCCAGGCGTCGACGCCGACGGGCAGCAGCGTGCGCGGCGCGACCAGCACCACCTCGGCCCCGAGGATCGCCAGCAGGAACGCGTTCGAGCGCGCGACCCGGCTGTGCAGGATGTCGCCGACCAGCACGATCCGCTTACCGTTGAGATCGCCGAGGCGCTGGCGCAGCGTGAGCGCGTCGAGCAGGGCCTGGGTCGGATGCTCGTGCATACCGTCACCGGCGTTGATGACCGCCGGGCCCGTTCCCGCGTAGCCGCTCGCGCCCGTTTCCAATTCGCCGAACCAGCGGGCGATCTGATGGGCCGCACCCGAGGCCGGATGCCGCACGATGAGCGCATCGGCGCCCGCCGCGTGCAGGGTCAGCGCGGTATCGCGCAGCGATTCGCCCTTGGACACCGAGGAACTCGACGCGCTGACATTGATCACGTCGGCGCTCATCCACTTCCCCGCGACCTCGAACGAGACCCGGGTGCGGGTGGAGTTCTCGAAGAACACGGTCATGACCGTGCGCCCACGCAGCGTCGGCAGCTTACGCACCTCGCGCCCCAGCAGCGCCTGTTCGAAACGCTGGGCGTCGTCGAGCAATTCGCTCGCGCTGTCGCGATCCAGATCGGTGACGGACAGCAGGTGCCTCACGACTCCACCTCGCTAACGCTCGGCTCCGCCGTAAGGCACAAGGCCGCTGCGCTGATGGTTCCCTCGCTCCGCTCGCTCACGACTCCACCTCGCTAACGCTCGGCTCCGCCGTAAGGCACAAGGCCGCTGCGCTGATGGTTCCCTCGCTCCGCTCGCTCACGACTCCACCT